>DATHPP010000433.1:0-4763 GCA_035483795.1 Tepidisphaeraceae bacterium
GTCGCGAGGGCGATTCCAACTACAAGGATCAGCGACAGATCGTTAGGGTCATTAAATATCCCGGTGCTGCACAGGCGATAGAACGAATTGAGACTATCGTTGGCCGCGTCGTAGTCATTCTCCTGGATCGCCTCAAGGGAGGCAATGTGTACAAATCCGTGATACTGAAGTAGCGCCAGCAGCGTTGCGATACCAATGAAGGCCACCAGAAAAAGGCAGAAAAGCCGGAACCGCGGCGCTGAATCAATCACCGTCACGAGCAGAAAAAAGTATGCCACGATCTTCAGGAACTGCATGGTACACAAACGGGCACCATACAGATCGAAATGAGAAAGATGCGACATGGCCACCGCGAACAGCAGACCGATGACACATCCGGTAATGGGCTGTGCGCGAAGCCTTTGAAGAGACAGTCCCTGCCACAGCCGAGGCATCGTGGCCATAAGGCACGTGAGGATCAAGAGCTCATAGAGAGGAAGACCTTCCAGGGATATGAATATCTCCGCCGGCCGAACGAACAATACAGCATTCAGGAGCACAAACAGACCGAACGCCGTGGCGCCCTCGGCAGGCTCCCGTGCGACGTTAGGCGTTCGTGCGTGTGTGAACGAGGTTTCCATCTTCTCGCTTATCGACGCCGGATTGGGCCGGTGCTGTGATCGGATCAGCGCCGGCCGGCTTCGTGGAGCGCCTCAATGTATTGGGCCTGGTAATTGGTCGCCATATGGCGGCTGTCAAATTCCGACCGCACACGCATGAGGCCCGCACGAGAAATTCGCTCGGCCTCGCCTTTGTCCGTCAAGAGCCGGAGCAGCGCCGCCACAAGGCCTTGTTGATCGCCCGAATCGAATAGGATGCCGTTCTCACCATCACAGACCACTTTCGGGATGCCACCCACGCGCGACGCAATCACGGGCAGATGCGCGGCCCACGCTTCCAAAACGACCAGCGGCATGCCTTCCAGTCGGCTTGACAACGCAAACAGGTCCATAGCCTGCAGGAACGATTGAGGCTGCGATTGATAACCGGCAAAATGAACGCAGTCTGACAGCCCAAGCTCGCGGACCAGACTCTTTAATGCCTCTCGCTCAGGGCCGTCACCGACGAGCAGCAGATGTGCCGCGTCGAATTGCCGGGACACTTGCGAAAATGCCCGGATCAGCAGGTCCTGGCGTTTTACTTCGTGGAGTCGGCCAATCGTCCCAACCACGATCGCGGCCGGCGGAATGCCGAACTGCTTGCGGATTAAGGCGCGCGGACCGCAATTCTCGAAGGCAGACGTGTCGATCCCGTTCGCCACGACCCGCACCTTTGAGGCGGGGACCAACGTTGTCGCGGCTTGCGCGATATCAGATGAGACACAGATGAACCGTACCGCATACCGTGCCGCGAGCCACCACAGCACTCGCGAGCGCACTCGGCGCGCTCGAGTCAACGGCTTTGCGATATTGTTGATGTGCTCGGTGTGTACGACAACGGGCACTCCCGCACGACGTGCGGCGGGGCCGGCGTAGAGTAGTGCGCCGATCTGATGCGTGTGGATCACTTCCGGGCGCAATTCGGCAAGCAACGTTCGGATCTTTCCTACCATCGCGGGCTTCACGCCCGGCGGCTTGTCCAGCGAAAAGACACGGCCCCCGGCCATTTCCACCTCGTCGGCCAGCACTCCTCGCCGCTCCAGGCAGATCACCGAAACATCCTGCCCGAGGCGGCCACCCTCTCGAGCCAGCTCGATAATAACTCGTTCGAGGCCGCCGACATCCAAGGAGAGGACGATGTGAGCGACGCGAAGCTTGACCACGTCTGTTCGGGTCGGTTGCGTCAATGAGAGGGAAAGAGGGTCTTGCAGGCAGTGCACTTGGAAGATACCGCGCTATCTGGCGCTTCACGGCCACGCCGTGTTCACCGCCATCAAACTATTAAGGATGCCAGCCCGTGTGACGCCCTTTCGGTGGCTGGTTCGGGGGGCGGGCGCAACAGAGCCAAAGTTGCTGCGCGCTTTGGGTCGGCATTCATGCCCGGATATGCAATCAAGTCGAACGATCCGCGACAGGAGGTCACGCGGGCAGGGTTGCCGACCGCAACACCGCCGGGTGGGACTGATCCGATAACGATGGCCCCGACACCGATCAGGGCATCATCGCCGATGGTAATCGGCCCGGTGATGGCCGCCGACGGCCCCACATACACGCGATCACCAATGATCGGAGACGCGCCCACCGCCTTGGTCCCACCTCCACGGTGGCCAATCGTCACGCCCTGCGTGAGGGTACAGTAACTGCCAATTCGCGTTCGTGAGGACACAATGATGTACCCGGTGTGGGGTATGTACAGCCCCGGCCCGATCTCCGCGGTGGCCGGCAATTCAATGTGCGTGGCGATCTTGAGCCATAGCTCCAAAATCGTGGAACTGATGTTGAGGAGTCGCCGGATGGGCCTGGGCAGTCTAGCGGTATAAACCCAACGCCGGTAGCGGTACCCGACCACCGCCCACATCCCCGGATTCAAAAGGATCTCCCGCAGGCGCTCTGCGGTATTCTCTCCGCAACGGCCAAGATCCTGGGCAATTATGCGAAACATCTCATACGACCGAATGCTCTCGGTTCCGGCAATCGCGATTCTCTGATACCTTTCTAGCTCCAGTTCAGCGTGATATCGCTTAGGACCGGCGTCAGAGAAGGCGAGGTTGTGGTCATGATGACCTGGTATTGGAGGTACTGGTCGTTAATCAGCGGCGAAATCGGTGCACCGCTGGATGACAGGGTCTGCCATGCCGACCAGGTGCTTCCGTCGCTGGAGCCTCGGACTTGGATGGTCAGCGTGGTGCCGGCGGGGACACTCGCATCCCATGACGCCAAATCCCAGTTGACGGCCTGGCCAGCGTTGAAGACCGACGAGACGAAGGTCCCGCTGGCGGCCCAGAGTTGTATGGAGCTGGCTTGGATGGGCGTCGTTCCGAAGCTCGAGAATGCCGCCTTGAGGGTCGTTCCCGCCGGGACCGCCAAGTTGATCGTCGTCTGAAGCACGCCGTCGACATAGAACTGGAACCCGGAGGTTATCGACACGACCTTATAGTCGTGGGTACCGGCGGGCAAGGCGCCAAGACTGATGTCCTGCGTGACGCCATTGGCATTTACCCGAGCGAAGAGGGTGTTTGTCGTTCCCATCGTGCTGAAGATGGCCCAGGAATTACCCGACACCGCCGCCAGATCCGTCGCCAGCCCAAAATGCTGGTAAGGCGCCGCGAAGGCAACTTGGCCCTCGACTACCGCGTTAGAGAACGCCTGCGTAGTCAACACTTCGGCGCCGGCCACGCTGAGCGTGCCGCCAGTGGCCGTGACGCTGGTTGGCCCACCTCCCTGGGACGCCCATGAGGTTGTTCCCCAGTTGGTACTTAGCGATGAACCGGAGAAGTTGTCAGAGAACGCCGGCGCCAACTGCACCTCGCCGCTGGCATTGTTCGTGACAGCGGTGTTGGTCAGGGTACCGGCGCTGAAATCGGCAACGGTTGTCTGCTGCCAGTTTCCGGTTGTCGTGAAAGACCAGGAGAAGGGAGCGGCCATGGCGGCGCCGGAGCTGCTGTGCGCGCTGACGGTTGCCGTGTAGCTTGCCCCGCCTGCCAATGCACCCGTTGGAGTAAAGGTGGCGGTGTCAGCCGTCGAGTTATAACTCACCGACCCCGGAACATTCCCGGATGGACCGGTCAACGTGAATGAGAGGCTCGCCGGTTGAATCGGCTGATTAAACGTCACCGATGCAGTAGCGCTGGTTGATACACCCGTCGCCGATGCTGAAGGCGTTTCTACGGTGATCACCGGCGCTGAACCAGGCAGCGGGTTGGAGAACATCACGTCGACCCAGTAGTTGGTGCTGTTGTAGGAATTGGTGGGGAATCCGCCGCCGGCGCCGTAGACGTACACGCCGTTCCCGCCGTTCACTCCGTTGGCCAGAGCGTGCAGCGGGGCGTCATCCGCGCCGGAACTGGCGAAGTACCCGCTGTTGGCGGAGTATCCGCCGACAGGTGCGTAATAGGACGCGACATAGACGGTATTAGCTGCGATGGCAATCGGGGAGGCAAAATTCACCTGCTGCCAGCCGCTGCCCGTCTCACCGCTGAAGGTCGCGGTCGCCAGAAGAGTGCCGCTGCTGGTCCACAAGTGCGCCACGTGCGTGCCCGTGTTCAGGCTCCCCTTGTAGAACCGGAGGCCGGTGATATAGCCGGCCGTGTCGCTGGTAAATTTCACGCCGAGTTCTACCGCGTTGGTGTCATTGACCGAAGCCACCGCCGGCGTCGTCGTGCTACTCCAAATGGTTGCCGTGCTGGCGGTAGTAAACGACCACGAGAATGGTGCCGCCATCACGCTTCCGGCAATGTCTGCGCCGCTGACCGCGACCGTATAAGCGCCGCTGCTGGCAAGAGGAAAGTTTGGCGTAAACGTGGCCGTCTGCGTCGCGCTGTTGTAAGCGACTGTGCCCGGTACCGAATTGCCGTTAGCGTCGGTCAGCACCATCGAGATGGTGGAGGACTGCATCGCCGCACTGAAAGTGGCGGAGATGGCAGATGAAATGGGAACCGCAGACGCGCCGGATGTCGGCGACTCCCCCGTTACCGTCGGCGGGGTCGAACTGGCAGTGGCGGTGTAGACCACGTCGACCCAGTAGTTGGTGCTGTTGTAGGAATTGGTGGGGAATCCGCCGCCGGCGCCGTAGACGTACACGCCGTTCCCGCCGTTCACTCCGTTGGCCAGAGCGTGCAGCGGGGC
>DATHPP010000434.1:0-3631 GCA_035483795.1 Tepidisphaeraceae bacterium
AACTCGCGGGCCCGCCGTTTCGGGAGGGCGAGGCGGGCGAGGCTCCTGCCGAGCCGCATTTCCCCGCGTCCGGAAGCCTTGGCTCCGCAGGAGCCTCGCCCTCCCAATTGAGTTTGCGATTGTCCTCGCCCGGCCACGCCAGGCGATGTGCCCGCATTGAATCGGGATTTTCGGGCGGTAAGCTGGCGGCGGCAACGGATTGCCGTCATTCCATAATCGCGTGGCACAGGAAAGGAGTCTTGAGCCCGTGAGATGGCGCGGGGCATTCATTCTGGTAATTTGCTGTAGTGGTGCCACGATGGTCCACTTGTGGCCGCACTCTTCACCGCCGCCCCCCCTGCCACAGGAGGCGTACATCTGGCAGCGGTCCTGGAGAACACCGCTTCGCGAGGCCATCAACAGGTCGCAGTCGTCGCTGGATGGATACGTCGTCCTGCGGGCGGAAGTTTCGTTCGGTTCGGGCACCTTGCGAGCTGCCCGCGTGAACCTCAAATACGACTGGCTCCGGCGGCAGGGCCGCGGCGTTGGGCTGGCCCTCCGAATCGGCCCATACCGCGGCCCATTTTCATCTGACGATAAGACGGTGCGAGAGATCGCCGATCTTGCCCAGGCACTGGTTCGCGACGCCAGGGAAGCAGGCATCCCGCCCGGCGAGCTCCAGATCGATTTCGACTGCGCCGAGTCCTCCCTGGACGGATATCGCGTTTGGATCGAAACAATCAGCAGGCGGGTCGCGCCGACTCGGGTCACCATCACCGCGCTGCCGAGCTGGTTAAGGCATCGGGAGTTCGCTCGCCTGGCGCGAGCGACCGGCGGTTACGTGCTCCAGGTCCACTCGCTGCGCCGGCCGGCAACGGTGGACGCCGCGATAACCCTTTGCGATGTGGACGATGCCCGGCGGTCTGTCGTGAAGGCCGGTGAATTCGGCGTCCCGTTCCGCGTCGCCCTGCCGACCTACAGCTACCTTGTCGCTTTCGATAATCGAGGGCAATTCGTCGGGCTCGCGGCTGAGGCGCCCGCCGCGAGCTGGAAGCCGGGGACGCAGGTGCGGACGCTGGGTGCAGACGCCGGCGCGATGGCGGAGCTGGTTCGGCTCTGGTCGCAAAGCCGGCCGACCTGCATGCGGGGAATCATCTGGTACCGTCTGCCGACGGCAGATGATGCGATGAACTGGCGCTGGGAGACGCTCGCTTCGGTCATGGACGGTCGCTCCCCCCTGGCGCAGCCGCGCATCCTTTTGCGGCGGCCAGAACCGAGGTTGATCGACCTCGATCTGGTGAACGAGGGGGACGGCGATCTGCTGGGGTTCGCGCAGGTGACGGTGCGGTGGAAGGGCACAGTGCCCGTGGCGGCGGATTCGTTGGGCGGATTCGAGCACACGCTCGAGCCGGATCGGCTGGTGCTGCGATCGCCGCCCTCGGCCTCTTTACAGAAACTCGCCCCCGGCACCACGCGGCGCATCGGATGGCTTCGGCTCGATCAGGACACGGAGGTCCAGGCTCATGTCGATTCACTTACCCCATAAGCTTGCGGGCCTGGCAGCGGTGTGCGTTCTGGCGATCCCCGCCGGCGCCTGCGGACCGTTTTTTCCGAACCAGCTTCTGTTCAACAGCGGGCAGGCGGTGACGTGGGCGCCGGTGGCGGATTTTCACCGGGAGATGATGCGAATCCTGCCGCCGCGGCCGGCGTTTGCCGCAGTTCGACCCGAGAACGGAGACGCCTTTGATCAGAGCGTTGCGATCGACGTCGCGGAGTTGAGTGACGCCCTGGCGCGCCGGGGAGAAGCAGAGCGGCAACGTCGGGCAATCGTGGAGGAATACCAGAGCATCAGGCAGCGCCTTGCCGGCCATGCCCGCGACGCCATGTTCGACAGTGAAAAAGGCGTCGCCACGAGACCTGCGCCGCTGGATTTTGTGCCCCCGCGCGGGCTGCCGAAGGAATTCGAGCAGTATCTTCTCGGTTTGATTCGATTCGAGCAGGGAAATGTCGCCGGCGCGCGGGCGGCGTGGCAAAGCCTTCTCGACCTGCCCGCCGCACAGCGTCCGTGTCGAACCGTCTGGGCGCAGTTCATGATGGGCAAATCGTATCTCCACGATGACTCGGCCAGGGCAGTCGAGGCGTTCAGCAAGGTTCGACAGCTCGTAGCCGGCGGGCAGCGCGATTCGCTCGGCCTGGCATCGGCCAGCTTCGGCTGGGAGGCCAAGGCTGAGCTCGACCAACAACATTATGCGCAAGCCATGGGGCTCTATCTTCAACAGCTCGCCGGCAGAGACCAAACGGCTATCTCCTCACTGGCTGCGGTGTGCGCGGAGGTCTTCCAGCGCGCCGATACTGGACTGCTAAGCGAATTGGCCCGGGATCCCAACGCCGCCCGCGTCCTTACCGGCTACACGCTGGCGCAGGGCGGCCCGTTCCGCGAGGGAGCGCCATCCAAAGCCCTCGCGGCATGGCTCGCGGCGGTGGAATCGTCCGGCTTGGGTCAAGTCGTCGGGACGGAGCGGCTCGCCTGGGCGGCGTACCAACGCGGGGACATGAGCGCCGCGCAGCGATGGGTCGCCAAAGCCCCTTCCAACGCGCCGCTGGCGCTTTGGGTGCGGGCCAAGCTCTTGTTGCGCGCCGGCAAAATGGACGCGGCCGCCGCGATGCTGGCCCGCGCTGCGCACGCGTTTCCCGAAGACGAAGCCTGGGCCGGCGTGTCGGGTTCCTATGAACCCGAAGAACTCTCCTCCGGCGCCACGCTCTATCCGCACCGCCGGGCCATGGCCGAATTGGGAACCCTCGAGTTGGCGCGCGGCAACTACGTCGACGCTTTGGACGAACTGCTGCGGGCCGGCTGGTGGCTGGACGCGGCATACGTCGCCGAACGCGTCCTCACCCCCGACGAGCTGATCGCGTACGTCGAGCGCAATTGCCCCGAGGGCTCCTTCCCGCAACTCCGACATCTGCTGGCCCGCCGGCTCACGCGGATCGGACGCTGGAAGCAGGCGCGCCCCTACTTTCCTATGGAACTGAGGCCCGTGCTCGACCAGTACATCGGGGCAATTCGCAAGGGGCACGATAAGACCCTCGCGGCCAGCGCGCGAGCGGAATCGCTCTGGCAAGCGGCCCAGATCGCCCGGTGGAGCGGCATGGATTTGCTTGGCACGGAACTGGCACCGGATGGCTTCGAGAACGGTGGCTCATTCCAGAATGGAACGGTTCCGACGGCGCGACGTGAATCCAAAGACGAGCTTCTCCCACCGCTCGCCGACGAGTTGCGGCGGTCGGCACAGTCGGCGCCGCAACCTGCCCGTCGATGGCATTATCGGTATACTGCCGCCGACCACGCCTGGGCCGCCGCTTTGCTGATGCCATCGGACACCGATGTCCTGGCGTCGGTGCTGTGTGAAGCCGGCGGATGGCTCAAGGGTCAGGACCCCGGCGCCGCCGACCGGTTCTACAAGGCACTCGTCACGCGCTGCCCGCACACAGAGCTGGGCCGCCAGGCGGGGAAGAAGAAATGGTTTCCGGAAACACAGCCGGCCTTGACGACTGCACACGGATGACCCCGCCAACAACAACGGCTCCGCTATGCCCGATACGCTGACTTGGACACAGGTCGTGCTGAGGTTGGGCCTTGCCGCGGCGACGG
>DATHPP010000435.1:0-6147 GCA_035483795.1 Tepidisphaeraceae bacterium
ACAAGCACGGCAACAGCGGCGTCTATCTCCGCGGCATCTACGAATGCCAGGTCGCCGACACCTACGGCCGCAAAACCGACCCGCACAACATGGGCGCGATCTACAGCCGGATCACCCCGACCGAAAACGTCGAGAAAGAGCCCGGCCAGTGGCAAACGCTCGACATCACCCTCGTCGACCGCCACGCCACGGTGATCCTGAACGGAAAGAACATCATCGACAACCAGCCGATTACCGGCTGCACCGGCGGCGCGCTGTGGTCCGATGTCTCGCGCCCCGGCCCCATCCTGCTCCAGGGCGACCACACCGGAATCACCTACCGCAACATCGTGCTGCGCCCAGTCGTCAGATAAGTCGATCGCCTGCTCAGGGAGGAGGCCGCGGTTGACGCCGCGCCGGCTGAAGACTAAAAGTAGCAGACATGCCGGATTGCGAGTTGATTTGCGGCGACTGCATGGAGGTTCTTCGTGGGCTGCAAAGCGATACGGTGCACCTGACCGTCACGTCACCGCCGTACAACATCGGGAAGGAATACGAAGCCAGTCGTCCCCTTTGCGACTACATCGGATGGTGTCGTCAATGGCTCCATGAGATCTTTCGAGTGACATCTCCGAGCGGGTCGCTTTGGCTCAACCTCGGGTATATCGACGTCGAGGAAAAGGGTCGCGCCGTTCCGCTTCCTTACCTGCTCTGGGACCAGTCGCCGTTTTTTATGTTGCAGGAAATTGTTTGGCACTACGGTGCCGGTGTCGCCTCACGGCGGGCTTTTTCGCCAAGAAATGAGAAATGGATCTGGTTTGTTAAGGACCCGAACCGCTATGTCTTCGACCTGGATGCCGTCCGCGACCCCAACGTAAAGTACCCAAAGCAGAAGAAGAACGGAAAACTCAAGTGCAATCCCCTGGGGAAGAACCCAGGTGATGTCTGGATCATCCCCAAAGTGACGTCGGGAAACGGACGAGCGTCACCGGAGCGAACTGCTCATCCGGCGCAGTTTCCCCTGGCCGTTGTAAGCCGGATCATTCGCGCGGCCAGCAATCCCGGCGATTTGGTTCTCGATCCTTTCGCGGGGTCGGGTTCGACGCTGGTGGCGAGCCTCCATCACAAGAGACGGTGCATTGGCGTGGAAATCCGCCCGGAATACTGTGCGATTGCCGAGCGGCGGATTCGTGCGGCCAAGGCGCGCCATGAGGAGATGGCGCTATTCGATTGATTGCTCGTAGATAATGCGCAATTTATACGCCTTCGCCTCCTTCGTGAGGCGAGCCTGTTGTCCTGTCTGTGCCCTTTGCCCGATCCAGTCCGAAGCGCTCAGCCACCCGAATCGAATCAGGCTTATTTCGGGGCGACCGGCGGCAGAGAACTTTCCAAAGTTGACCGCAAGGAAAAATGAGCCTCGTCGCTTGCCACCCGTTGGGCTGACGTGTGCGTAGCTCCTGTTCCCGAAGATCCCCTTGGCCGAGCTTGATGTCTTTATCTCGAAAGAGAAGTCGGAATCCAGGACGTACGCGGCGTCACACTCTGTTGCGGATGCGCCACGCTTCCATCGTTGCGGATATGCGGCCGCGAGATTCAGTGGAATCAACTCGTGGAGCAAAAATCCCATGATCTGCGGCTCCGGCCAAATGTCCCGTCCTATCTGGTAACCCTTGGTTCCGAATCGGCTGTGGAAGATGTCTTCCCATGAGGCGAGAGTGATCTCCGTCAGTTTCGTCATTGAGAGAGGGAAGGAGTTCAACAACGTCTCTGTGATCGCGGGCCAGGAGCCTGTGTTTTTCGGAAATGGATCCTTCATCGCTAGATCCCGGCGCGTCGGAGTAATTCGTGAGGACGCAGTTGCAGCGCGCCGCAGATGGCGATCAGGGAACTGAGGGTGAGGTTCCTTTCGCCGCGTTCAACGCTGCCAATGTATGTCCTGTGCAGGCACGCCAGATGGCCCAGCTCGTCCTGTGAGATCCCAACGTCCAACCGGCGCTTGCGAATCACGTCGCCAAGCGCGGTCAAGACCGGCCGAATCGTGGATCCGGGCACAGTTCGCATAACGACGATTCTGAGTAGCGACAGTCACAGGTGCGACAGACTTTAAGTAGCCAGCCGCGGATTTGAGAATCGATTGCGGACTTGGGGACTGGCTGCGGAAAACTCGGATTGTTTCTGGTAGCTGTATGTCGGATGCAAACGAATGGAGATTCCATGTCGAAAACGGTTGTAGTCACCGGCGCCGGCAGCGGGGTCGGGCGGGCCGCGGCGCTGGCGCTGGCTCGTGAAGGGTGGAGCGTCGCGCTCGTCGGTCGGCGCCGCCAGTCGCTGGAGGAAACGATCCGGCTCGCGGCGTCATCGAATTCCAGGATGCTGGCGATCGAATGCGACGTCGCCGAAGCGGCGGCGGTCGAGCGCGCCGCGCGCGAAATTCAGGAAAAGCTCGGCGACGCACAGGCGCTGGTTGCCGCCGCGGGGATCAACATCCCCCATCGAAGCTGGGATGTCTTGACTGCCGGGGATTATCAGCGGGTGATCGAGACTAACCTGAACGGGATGTTTTTCTGGGTGCGCGCCCTGCTGCCGGGGATGCGTCGCGTGGGGACGGGGACGATTGTCGGAATCGTTTCCGACGCCGCCCTCGCGGCCAGCGCTAAAGCCGGGGCAGCGTACGTCGCCTCCAAGTTCGGCCAGCGCGGCCTCATCCAGTCGATCAACGCCGAGCAGCGCCAGCACGGCATCCGCGCCACCGCCATCCTGCCCGGCGACATCGACACGCCGCTCCTGGACAAGCGCCCCACCCCGCCCGCGCCCGAGGCCCGGGCCAAAATGCTCCAGCCCGACGATGTGGTTGCGTGCGTCATGCTCGCCATCAACCTCCCAGAGCGCGCCATCGTCGAAGAAATCCTGATTCGGCCGAGGTAACAGTTGTCGCTTTGCGCGGGAATTTGCGCGCTCTTGTGGCACGGGCTTCCAGCGCTTCCAGCCCGTGCTGGCGATAATCGATTACAGAGAACTTCGCCTCTCAATGTCTCTCGTCATACGGTGCCGCTCGCACGGCCACGGGAAACTCGTCCGCCAAAGCGAGTGCGCTCACTATTTCAAATTCAACGTCGGCTCCGCATAGACGCCGAATTCGCAGAGCGCGGGGCAGACTGGCGCGTTGCTGATCCGGAGGCGCACCTTCTGGCTCGTAATCGAATCGGTCCGAATCAGCCGGTGGTTCCCGATGCTCGTGCCGTGGGCGAATTCGCGCCATTGACCGTCGGTCCATTGGTCCAGCGCGAAGGCCTCGATCCGCTGGCCGAGCGGGAGGTATTCGCGCAGGCTGATTACATTGAACGTCACCGGCTGACCAAACTCGAGGACCACCTCTGGCGCAGTGACCGAATCGTCGGTCGCCCAGTAGGTGTTCGGATCGTTGTCGATCAGGTTCTGCGGTCCGAATCGAGTGGCGTTGCCGCGAACGTTGCTTGCCGTTGCCTTGGCGCGTTTGGCGAGGTTGTTGGAAAAAGTAGAGTCGCGGATTTTGCGGAATTCTTTCAGCGACGCGACGTCGTGCTCGTTGATTCGGCCGCGACGATCGGGAGGGATGTTCAGGTTCAGACACGCGCCGCGGCCCACCGACTGGTAATAGATGTCCAGCAACTGGGCCGCGGTTTTCACGCGGCCGTTTTCCGATGCGTGATAGAACCACCCCGGGCGGATGGAGACGTCGCATTCGGCGGGGACCCATGCATTTCCGGGGCGCTGGCCGGAGTTGAGCCCGCGGCTGCTGCCGCCGGGAAAGCGGCGGGGGGCGGTCATATCCAGCGTTGCCCAGCAGGGGTCGCCAGCGATGCCGCGTTCGTTGCCGACCCACCGCACATCCGGCCCGGCATCGCTGAAGATGACCGCCTGCGGCATCATCTGGCGCACGATTTTCCAGGTGTTGGGCCAGTCGTAGAAGGTGCTGTTGTCGATGCGGCGCATCTGCCGCGCTCCGCCGTAGTAACCGTCCCCGCCGTTGGCGCCGTCGAACCAGACGATGAAAATGTCGCCGTAATTGCTGAGCAGCTCGCGGAGCTGGTTGCGGTAGTACTCGACGTAGGCCGGGGTGCCGTAATCCTTGCGGTTGCGGTCCCACGGCGAAAGGTAGACGCCGAACTCGAGCCCGTGCCTTTGGCAGGCTTGCGAGATTTCCTTCACGACGTCGCCCTTGCCCTCTCTCCACGGACTGTTTTTGACGCAGTGTTCCGTGAATTTGGAGGGCCAGAGGCAGAAGCCGTCATGGTGCTTGGCGGTCAGGATCAGCCCCTTCATTCCCGCGTCCTTTGCGGTCTGCACGATCTGATCGGCATCGAAATCGGTGGGATTGAAGACCTTCTCGTCCTCCTCGCCGTAGCCCCATTCCTTGTCGGTGAACGTGTTCACCGTGAAATGGAGAAAGCCGTAGAACTCCATCTCATGCCATTTGAGTTGTCGCTCGGAGGGAAGCGGGCCGAAAGGCGCGGGAGCTTGGGCGATGGCTCCTCGAGCTATGAAGTTCGGGAGCAATAGATGGACGAGTGCAAGCACGGCGGTTACGCCAACGTGGTAGAAGGCGCTATTTCGCATAGCGGCAGGATACTCGATCCCGCAATTGACGCGATGTTTTCGCCAACTGAGTCGTGGAATGAGGGGTTAATCTAATCGCTTCGGTCGCCGGCGCGCTCCGTGGCGAATGTGCCGAATAACGACGACGTGATGCTGATCGACCACACGAAAGAAGATCACGTACGGCCGAACCGGGAGAGAGCGGACCGGCTCAGCCATCTTCGATGAACGCCGCTTTACGACATTGCGATGCGGGAAAACTTCCAGAGAGTCGATTGCGTCCAGGATTCGCTCGATCATTGAGGCGGCTGCGGTCTCGGATCGCTCGGCAATATAGGCGTGGATTTCCTCGATGTCAGCAAGTGCCTGTTGCGTGAGGAGGATTCGGTAACGGGCCGGCTCCAAACGCTATTTCCCCAGATACTTCTTCCGAAGTTCGTCCCGGACGTTGCGCCATTCGACCACTTGTCCGGCCTCATACTGTGCGTCAGCCCGTTCGATGGCAGCCACGCTCTCATCGTCCAGGTCAGTGTACTCGCACATCATTTGTTCAATGGCCGCCTCGACCGCGGCTCCCGCCGAAGGGAAGTGGCCCGCCCTGACCTGATCGAGGATAAACCTTTCAAGTTCGGGTCGTTTGAGTTCAACTTCCATGTCGTCATTATATCATGAATCCTCTCTTCCGACAGGGTTCAGTCAAACGTGCGCTCGTGTCTTGGGGGATTGAAGCGGGTTCGGCCAATGGTTAACTTACCCGCATTCGAACCTGATTTACGCGGAAACGAAGGAGAGCTCATGCCAGTGAAGTACGGATTCATCGGCTGCGGCGCGATTGCGCAGCGGCGTCATCTTCCCGAGGCCGCGGCCAACTCGCATTCCAAGGTCGCGGCCCTGGCCGATCCGATGGCGGATCGGGCGGCGGCGCTGGCTACGCAGTATGGCGCCAAGCCTTACGCAGATTACAAGCAGATGCTCGCCGAGGCGGACATCGACGCGGTGGTCGTCGCCGGGCCCAACGCCCTTCACGCCGAGCAGAGCATCGCGGCGCTCAACGCGGGAAAGCACGTGCTCTGCGAGAAGCCGATGGCGACGACCCGCGAAGATGCGCGGGCGATCATGCAGGCGGCCCAGAAGAACAAGAAGTTCCTGATGATCGGGCTGAATCAGCGGCTCATGCCGCCGCACGTCAGGGCCAAGGAGATTCTCCAGAGCGGAAAGCTCGGCAAGGTGCTGAGCTTCCGCACCGCTTTCAAGCACCCGGGGCCCGAGGGGTGGTCGGTCGACGCCGGCAAGAGCTGGTTCTTCAAAAAGGGCGCAGCCATCATGGGCGTCTGCGGCGACCTGGGCGTCCACAAGGCCGACCTCATGCGCTGGCTGCTCGGGCAGGAATTCACCGATGTGGGCGGCTTCATCACCACCCTCGACAAGCGCGACCCTGAGGGAAAGCTGATCGAGCTTGACGACAACGCCTACCTCACGCTCAAGACCGACGGCGGCATCATCGGCAGTATGATCCTCTCTTGGACCAACTACGGCACCGAGGAGAACTACACGGTCCTGTATTGCCAGAAAGGTGTGCTGGGCCTGGGCGTC
>DATHPP010000436.1:0-14200 GCA_035483795.1 Tepidisphaeraceae bacterium
CGCGCGAAAACACCGTGAGAGGGAATCGAAAAGGGCGGGCGGCTATAGTGATTGCCGCCGGGTTCTCAACGTCCATTGGCAAAGGCGAATCATGATTCGAAAAGGCCTCGCCGTGCACTCGCTACTTCTGATCCTGTTCCCGGTCTTTCTCCCGAAGCTCGCGCACGCCCAGGACCGCGTGAAATCCATGCCCGGCTACGAGCAGTACCTGAGCATGCGGGGGCAGATATCGACTTCGGTCAAGCTCGGCACGCTCTCGGTCACCTGGCTCGATGGCGGAAAAGCCTTCGAGTATCGCAAGGATGGCAAACGCTATCGATTCGACATCGCGAAGAACGAAGCGACCCAAATCGGTTCGACCGCGACGACCCAATCCGCGGCACCGGAGCCGCCCTCTGGCCGTCGTGGCCGACGCGGCGTCATGGGTCCCGAACGCGGCCGGCAATTCGCCTCCGCCCTCTCGCCGGACAAACAGCACAAAGCGATTTATCGAGATCGCAACATTTATCTGAGCGATGCAGACGGCAAAAACGAGATCGCTGTCACCACCGACGGCAGCGCGACCAGCCGCATCAAGAACGGCACCGCAAGCTGGGTGTACGGCGAAGAGCTTTACCAGCCGACGGCGATGTGGTGGTCGCCGGACAGTTCCAGGCTCGGGTTCTACCGATTCGATGAAGGCAAAGTTCCGGACTTTTATCTTCAGATGAAGCAAACCACACCACGGAGCAGCGCCGACGTAGAGGCGTATCCGCTGCCGGGCGACCCCAATCCGCTGGTCGATCTGCTGGTCTACGACGTCGGCCAGAAGAAGCTCACGCGGGTCGACGTACGCGACGGCAAGCCGTTCGAGAATTCGGTCGTCGGCCACTACGCCTATCACGTTTCATGGTCGCAGGATGGACACTGGCTGCTTTTCCTTCGCGCCAACCGAAATCAGAACGTCGTCGAGTTCGTCCGCGCCGATCCTGCGACGGGGCAATGCCACCTGATCGTCCGCGAAGAGTGGCCGGCGAGCTGGGTCGAAACCATTCCCGACACGCAGTTCCTCAAGGACGGCAATCGTTTCGTCTGGGCGTCGCAGCGCAAGGGCTTCAGGAATTTCTATCTCTATAATCTCGAAGGCGCGTTGCTGGCGACGCTCACCGACCACGATTTTGACGCCGACCAGATCCTCAGCATCGACGAGGAACATGGCCGGCTCTTTTACACGGCGCACGATGGTGACAACCCGCTCAAGCTCCAGCTCCATCATGTAAATCTCGATGGCTCGAATGAGGTACGCCTTACCGATCCGGCGTTCCATCACACCGTCGACGTCGCCCCCGATGGCCAGAATTTCATCGACACCGCCCAGGCGCACGACATCCCGCCGGTCACGCGGCTGATCGACGCCGATGGAAAGGTCCTGGCCGAACTGAACCGCAGCGATTCCAGCAAATTCGACCGGCTTGGTCTGCAAAAGGTCGAGCTGTTCAGCTTCAAGGCGGCCGACGGCGCCACCGACCTGCACGGAATGCTGCACCGCCCCTCGCGCTTCGATCCGAGCAGGAAATACCCGATGCTGGTGAGCATCTACGACGGCCCCGACACCAACGCCGCCCGCGAAACCTTCACGTTGCCAAGCCCGTTGACCGAGTACGGGTTTCTCGTCGCCAGCTTCGATTCCCGCAGCGCCGCCGGCTTCGGCAAGAAGTTCACCGACGCGATCTACCGCAACTTTGGCCAGACGGAAATCGACGACCAGGCGGCGGGCGTGCGATCGTTATATGACCGCCCATATTTCGACAGGGCCCGCGTCGGCATCTTCGGCACCTCCTACGGCGGCTACGCGTCGGCGATGTGCCTGCTGCGCTATCCCGGCGTCTTTGCCGCGGCGTGCAGCTCCTCGCCCGTCACCGACTGGCGCGACTACGACAGCATCTACACCGAGCGTTACATGGGTCTGCCGCAGGAGAACCGCAGTGGCTACACCGCCGGCAGCCTCATGACCTGGGCAAAGAACCTCAAGGGACGTTTGATGCTTTACTACGGCACCGCCGACAACAACGTGCATCCCAACAACATGATGCAGTTCATTTCCGCCCTCCAGCGGGGAGGCAAAAGCTTTGACCTCCAGGCCGGCCCCGACCGCGGGCACTCCGGCATCAACCAGGACCGCATGATGGAGTTCTTCATCCAGACCCTGGTCCTCGACCCGCCACCAAGGTGAAACGAACCGCCACAGATGGACACTGATGAACACAGATAAGAAAGGCAAACTGTGGCACGGCTTCCAGCCGCTTCCAGCCCGTGCGAAGCGCTACGCATGGGCAAGATGCCCATGCCACAGATGAGCATCTCTTCGCCTTGCATTTCATCTGTGGCCATCTGTGTTCATCTGTGGCGATATCGTGAATTTTCTCTGCGACGCTCCGCGTCTCCGCGGTGAACTCAGAATTTTCCGCACTATTTCTCTCTCAGATTCCCGTCGACCCGGCATTCCGATCCCGCCTTGAGCTGCACGGCGTTCTGCACGCTTCCGTATCGCAAGCGGCAGGTGGCGTCCACGGCCGAATGAACGATCGCGTGCGTCAACTTTCCCTCGGCCCACTCGATGTCGACCACGAATCCGCCCCGCGCCCGCAACCCCTTCACTGATCCGCCCGGCCAGGCCTTGGGTAGAGCGGGCAGGAGATGCAGCTCGCCTTCATGGCTCTGAAGCAGCATCTCCGCCATGCCGGCGGTCGCGCCGAAATTGCCGTCGATCTGGAACGGCGGATGGGCGTCGAAGAAGTTGGCGAACGTCCCACCGCCCGATGACATGTTCGTCCGTTTATCGCCCACCAGGCGAAGCTGCATCCGCAGAAGCTTGTAGGCGTGATCGCCATCCAGCAGCCGCGCCCAGAGGTTGATTTTCCAGGCCTTGCTCCACCCGGTGCTTTCGTCGCCGCGGGCCCGCAGCGAAACTTTTGCAGCCTCGGCGAGCTTCGGCGTCGTCAGCGGGGAAATCTCCCGGCCCGGATAGAGCGCGATCATCTGCGAAACGTGCCGGTGGTTGTCCTTCGGATCGTCGCGATCCACCATCCACTCCTGAAGCTGGCCCCATTTGCCGATCTTTGGGCCCAGGAGTTTGTCGCGCATCTGCGCGACCTTGGTGCGATATTCGCTATCGATTCCCAGAGCGGTCGAAGCGTCGGTGTAGTTCGAGAACAGGTCCCAGACGAGTTGCTGGTCGAACGAAACCCCCTGCTCCCGCGGCCCGTGCTCCGGCGAAAAATCCGCCGGCGCCACCAGCGTCCCATCCGGCAGCAGCTTGAGCCGGTCCTCCCAGAATTCGCACACCTCCTTCAGAATCGGGTAGATCTTCTCAAGATAGGCCTTGTCCCGGGTGAAGGCATAGTGGTCGTAGAGGTTCTGGCAGAGCCAGGCGCTGCCGGCGGGGATCCATTCCCAAGTCGAGCCGCCGAAAACTCCGTTTTCCGCCCGGCTGGTCCAGCCGCGGGCATGAAACTCCGCCTGCGTCTGGCGGATGTGAACCTCCCGCGCGCTGTTCACCCACTCCGCCAGCGGCGCGAAACAATCCGACAGGTTTGTCAGATCGCAAGGCCAGTAATTCATCTGCACGTTGACGTCGGTGTGGTAATCGCTCCGCCACGGCGGGTTGTTGCTGTCGTTCCACAGCCCCTGAAGATTGGCCGGCAGCGCATCCCGCGAAGAGCCGATCAGCAGATACCGCCCGTACTGAAAGAACATCGCTTCGAGCTCCGGATCGGCCGCGCCGTTGGAGTAATTTCGCAGACGCACGTCCGTCGGCATCTCCGCCAGCTTCGGGTCGCTCTTCCCCAGGTCCAGCGTGCAGCGATCGAACAATGCCCGATAGTCGCCCAGATGCCTCGATTTGAGCGTGTCGTAAGATTCGGCAGACGCGGCGTCGATCTGCGCTGTTACCCGCTCGTGCGGATCGGCGCCGCGCCAACCCCGGTCTGCCCGGTTCAGATAATCCGTCCCCGCGCCCAGCAGGATCGTGATCGCTTCGCAGGCGTTAAATTGAACCCCATCCGACTTGGCCTCAACCGATCCGCCCTCGGGCACCACCCGCACCTGCAACTCATATTTCAGTCCGTTATTCAGGGAGCCGCGATCGAGGATCCGGTCGCGATCAACCCGAATCGCGCCTTGATGGGCATCGGTCAGGCGCACAAGCCCGGTGCAATGGCCCGGCCGATCGGCGCTCAACCGCACGACCATCACCTGATCGGGATGGCTACAGAACACCTCGCGCCGGTAAGTGACGCCATCGGCCGAATAGCTGACGCGATGAATCGCCTCCGAGATATCCAGTTCGCGCCGATAGCCCCTGGCGTCATGCGCCACCGTTTGAATGTACAGATCGCCGAACGCCTGGTAGTTGCCGGTATCGTTCTCGTCGCCGGTCCACAAGCTGTCTTCGTTGAACTGAACGTGCTCCTTCTCGACACCGCCGAAGATCATCCCGCCAAGGCGTCCATTCCCTACCGGCAGCGCCTCGGTCATCCAATCCGCCGCCGACCGGTCGTACCACAGCACCGGGTCAGCCGACGAACGCGAGACCAGCACCAACAGCAAGCACGCGGCAAGGTGTTTGATCACCATGACTTCTCCACATGATCGACCCCCAGCGGAAAACAGCGCAATCTCGCCGATCCGAGTCAGCTAATCCATACCACTGCCGCGCCGCCCTGCGTGAGCCCGCGCCGTCATAAACGGCAAACTTTCCAGCGTACGCAAGAAAATGTGATTCGGTTGCTGGGAATCGGTTTGGCCCGGTGGCAAGCGGTATCGTAGGGTGAATAAGTCGGCGGTCCAAAATCGGATCGCCGAGTCAATCAAAAGTACAGGCCGCCGAGATGCGTGCCTGAAGGGTCGCGCTGTTTGGAGACGCGGCCCCGAGGAAGGCATCTCGGCGTGGACCGCCCGGGCGCCCCCTGCCATGAGCTTGTCGAAGGGTCGTGGGACGCACGGGCAAGACCGTGAGGAATGATGTCGCAGTTGCAGATGGACAGACCGGCGGCCCTGAGGCAATGGCCGGCCCAAGTCGAGCTGATCATGTCGGCTCTAGATACGGGCCAGTTTCAGGCCGAGAACCGCCGGAGCAACCGCCGAAATCCGTATCGGGTGAAGGCGAAGCTTCGGCTGTTCAGTGATCCGCCGCTGGCCTCGCCATGGGAAATCTACACGCGCGACATCAACGCCCGCGGCCTGGGATTCATCAGCTCGCACCGGCTGCCGCTGGGTTACGGCGGGCTGATTGAGCTGCCGGGGCCGGAGGGAGGGGTGCTCGCGATCAACTGCACGCTGTTCCGCTGCCGCGAGGCGGCGCCGGGGTGGTACGAGGGATCGGTGTATTTCAACCGCGAGCAACCAGCATTCTCCCTGCCAGTCGCGCACGACGTTGGGGATTGACGGCGGAGAGTGACGGCGGGATTGACGGCTCAGCAGTGCTTGATCGAGAAGCGTTCAAATTCCCCCGTCGCCGGGGCGGCGTGAGCTTCGATATTCCGCACGTACTCGCTCATCCGCTGCCGAAGGTTCTGCACCACGCCTTCCATCTCCCGCTCGTCCCCCTCCATCACCAATTCGACCCGCCCGTCCGGCAGGTTCCTGACGTAGCCGTATACGTTGTGCCGCAGCGCGATGTTATGCGTGGTGTAACGAAAGCCAACTCCCTGCACGTGTCCGCTGAAGTGATAGGTGCGCCGTTCCATACCGTCGAACCTCAAGAACACGAATTTGTCCAGCGCGCATACTAGCATCGGCCCCCTCGACCCTCCAAGAAGAAATTTGCCCGACCAGTGGCCGGCGGCGCGACGTCTGTCCGGAGGGGCGCTTGCAGCCGGGGCGCAGCTTGGACATCATTCGCTGGTCGGCCGGGTGCGTGAGCGCGGGGCGAGGAAGATTCGATGGGTGAAATGAGAGCAGATGAAGCCTTCGCCACCGCCACGGGGCACTACAACGCCGGCCGGCTGCGGGAAGCGGAGGTGTTGCTCGAGCGCATCCTCGGGGCGGTCCCCGATCAGCCCCAGGTGCTGCACATGCTCGCGCTGGTCATGCATCAACTGGGCCGTGGATCGGGAGGAATCGAGCTGATTCGTCACGCCATCGACCTGCGGCCCAATGACGCCGGCCTGCGCAGCAACCTGGGCGCGATGCTCGCCGGCTCCGGCGAGGTGGACAAAGGCGTCGCCGAGCTGCGCCAGGCGATTCTGCTCGACCCCAATCTCGCCGATGCCCACAACAATCTCGGCAATGCCCTCAAGATGCTGGGAAACGCCGACGAGGCGCTGGCGGAATACCGCAGGGCGGTCGCGTCCCGGACCAACTACGCCGAGGCCCACAACAATCTCGGCTCCGTGCTGCATGAGCACGGCCGATTCGACGAGGCGCTGGTCGAGCTCAGCCGGGCAATCCAAATCCGGCCGGCCTATCCCGAAGCCTGCAACAACCTGGGAAACACGCTCCAGGACCTTGGGCGCCTGGAGGAGGCGATCCAAAGTTATCGGAAGGCGATCACCCTTCGCCCCAGCTACGCCGAGGCGCATTATCATCTGGGTGTGTGTCTGCGCAGCCTCAACCGCCTCAATGAGGCGATGAAGGAATTCCGCATCGCCCTGGAACTTCGTCCGCGCTATCCCGAGGCGATGTGGGCCGTCGGGTTTCTCATGCTTCTCACCGGCGACTTTACCAACGGCTGGCGGGCGCTGGAGGCGCGGTTGCAGCTTGCCTACAAGCCGCTCCTCTTCGACTTGGCCCAGTCGGCCTGGGACGGATCTGCCCTCGATGGAAAAGCGATCCTCCTATACGGCGAGCAGGGCCTGGGCGACACCATCCAATTCGCGCGCTACGTCCCCATGGTCAAGGCGCGGGGGGGACTGGTGGTGATGGCCTGCCCGTCTCCGCTGAAACGCCTTCTCCAAGAATCGCTTGGGATCGAATACATCGCGACGGAGCGCGATCCGGTCCCAATGGGCGATGTGCGCTGCGCGCTGATGAGCCTGCCCCGAATCTTCCAGACGACACTCGACAATATTCCCGCCCAGGTGCCCTACATCGCCGCCGATCCGGCCCTTTCACAAAAATGGCGCGGGCGCCTTGCGGACGATGCGGCCAGATTCAACGTGGGCGTCGTCTGGGCCGGCAACCGCCGGCATCTCAACGATCGCAACCGCTCCGTCCCGCTGGATCATTTCGCCCCGATGGCGCAGATCCCCGATGTCCGGCTGATCAGCCTGCAAAAGGGCCCCGCCGCCGCGGAGATCAAAACGTCCGGCACCGGCATCGTCGATTGGACGGCGGAGCTGTCGGACCTCGCGGAAACCGCCGGGCTGATCGCCAATCTCGATCTAGTCATCTCCGTCGACACGTCGGTCGCCCATCTTGCCGGGGCCATGGCCAAACCGACCTGGACGCTGCTGCCGTTCGCGCCCGACTGGCGATGGATGCTGAACCGGTCGGATTCCCCCTGGTATCCGACGATGCGGCTGTTCCGCCAGCCGGCCCCGGGAGATTGGCACACGCCGCTCCGGCAGATCACCGAGGAATTGTCCCGCCTGGCAGGGCAAAATCGCGCGACTTGATGAATTCTGGATGAAAAGAGACATGGCGATGAACACAACAATGCGCGGGCCACGCGTGCGGGCCGGACTGACGCTGCTTTTGCTCCTTGCGATGCCCGGATGGTCGCCCGCCGATGCGAAGTTCGACGCAACTACCGGCCGCGGCACGCGGCAGTTTCCGCCCGACCCGCAGGTCCGCTTCGATCACATCAAACTCGAGCTCCGCATGCCGCGGCCTCAGAGCAAATCGTTCACCTGTACCGAAACCATCTCCTTCACGACGGTCGGCCGGGCCATCGCGTGGCTCGATCTCGACGCCGCGGAGCTGCGGATCACGAGCGTGAAGGACCTGGCCGGCGGCGATTTGCCGTATCGTTACGACGATCAGCGCCTCACGCTTCAGTTTCCCCATGAGCTGCCGGCGAACGCTGCCGGCGGATGCATCATCCAATATGAATGCAGCAATCCCAAGGAAGGAATGATCTTCGCCCTTCCCGATCCGGCGTACAAAGACCGGCCGCTGGTCATCCATACACAGGGCGAATCACAAGCCAGCCGGTACTGGTACGTCTGCCACGATTCCCCCAACGCCCGCTTCACCAGCGAAACGATCGTCACTGTCCCGGCAAAGTACCTCGTCGTCGGCAATGGAAAGTTGGTCGACAAGAACGATATCGGCGATGGATTGGCGCAATACCATTATGTCATGGACCGGCCGCACCCGGCGTATCTGCTCTCGCTGGTGATCGGCGAGCTGGCCGTCGTCACCGACGACTGGCGCGGGCGGCCCGTCCAATACTACGTCCCACCGCCGCTGAAGGACGATGCCCGCCGCACCTTCGGCAAAACCCCGCGGATGATGGAGCTTTTCTCGCACCTCACCGGCGTCGATTATCCGTATCCCAAGTATTCGCAGTCGGTCGTCTACCTCTTCGATGCCGGCGGGATGGAAAATATCTCCGCCACCACCCTCACGGAAGCCGCCCCGTTCGACGCCCGCGCCGCGCTCGATGGGAATGAGGAAGATCTGATCTCGCACGAGCTGGCCCACCAGTGGTTCGGCGACATGGTCACCTGCAAAAGCTGGCCGCACATCTGGCTCAACGAGGGCGCCGCCACCTTCATGGAGGAAGTCTGGGAGGAGCACGAACGCGGCGAAGACGAATACACCTGGCGGATGTGGAACACGATCCACGACGTGGCGGAAAGCGACAAGGTCGACGCCGCGGGCGGCGTGGTCTGGCCGTTTTACTCCGATCCCGAAGAAGTCTTCAGCCGGTCCGTCAGCAACCCTTATCCGAAGGGCTGTCTGGCCCTGCACATGCTGCGCCGGTCGCTCGGCGACGACCTGTTCTGGCGCTGCATCCACACATACCTGACCCGCTACGCGTGGAAGGATGCCGAGACCGACGACCTGCGCAAAGTTGTGGACGAGCTGTCGGGCCAAAGCTACGAGCGCTGGTTTTACCAGTGGCTCTACCGCCCCGGCACGCCCGCAATCCGCGCCGATTATCAGTGGATCCAGAACGCCCACGCCGCGCAACTCACCTTCGAGCAAACGCAGAAGATCACCGAACAGGCGCCGGTCTTCGACGTGGACATCGATGTCTGGCTGGTCATGTCCGATGGAAAAATGGAGAAGCGATCCGCCCGCATGGACTCACGTACCGCGACCCTCACAGTCAAATGCGACGCGGAACCGGTTCAGGTCTGCATCGATCCGCAGATCTCGCTGCTTGCCCAGTGGCAGCTCAATCTTCCCCAGCCGATGCTGCTGGCGGAGTTGAATGGCGGCCCGACGATCGGGGCCCGCCTCCAGGCGTTGCGGGCCCTCCACCAGAAGGACTCCGAGGATGTCCGACTGGCGATGAAGCGAATCTTTGTGGACGACAAGGCGCCGCAGCCATTGCGCCGCGAGGTCGCCACTTCATTGGGAACCATGCAAGAGGACGGCGCGCGGTGGATCCTTGTGGAGGCGCTGGCCGAGGGACAGGCGATCGCGGACCACAAGGTTCGTGCCGCCGCGGTCGCGGCCCTGGGCGAATATCGTGACGCCGATGCCGCGGCTACCCTCCTTCGCTTCGCCCGCCACGACCCGACTTACACGGTCGAGGAGGAGGCGACGCTCGGCCTGGGCCGCCAGGACCCGACCGAGGCCATCGTCGATGTGCTCCTCGCCAACGCCAAGAAACCGGCAGCCGGCGACCGCCTGCGCATTGTCGCGGTCGAGTCCCTGGCCCGGCTCGACGACCCGCGCGGCGTGGCGCCGGCCATGCAGCTGGCCGCGTACGGACAACCTTTCATCAGCCGCCCCCGCGCCATCCGCGCACTGGGGACGCTGGGCAAGGCCGAATCGGCTCGCGACAAAGTTCGCGCATTTCTGATCGAGCTGATCCACGACCCGCAGGAACGCTCGCAATCCGCGGCGCTCTACGCGCTCGGTGAGCTGGGCGACCCCAAGGCGATCGAACCGCTCCGCAGGTTCGCCGTTGGAAGCGCTCCGCCGCGACTGCGCGACATCGCGCAAAGCTCGATCGGCGCCATCAATCGCCACACCGGCGAGTCCGCTTCCGTCTCCGACCTCCGCGCCCGCGTCGAAAAGCTCGAGAAGGAACGCGAATCCCTCGAGAAGCGGCTCGACAAACTCTCCCCCGAGCAAAAGGGCTCCTCGTCGGGCAAATGAAACCGGCCGCGCCGTCCGCTACAATCGCCGTCCTTGACTCGCATGCACCAATACACCGAGGACGATCCGGTCGTCGCCCAGTACGAGCGGTGGACGTTCCCACGGCCTGTCGACGATCTGAACGATCCGTCGATTGCCCGATACCTGGACACCTTTGAGACGCTCAAGTATCTCACGCCCGCCTATTGGCCCCGGGGTGCGCCGCGTGAAGACCTGGACGTGTTGATCGCCGGCTGCGGGACGATGGCCGCGGCGTGCATGGCCTACAAATACCCGCAGCACCGCGTGCTGGGCATCGACATCAGCCGCGGCTCGCTGGCCCACGAGCAACGGCTCAAAGATCGCTACGCCCTATCGAACCTGACGCTGGAGCGCTGCCCGCTGGAAGAAATTGGCCGACTGTGCCGAAGCTTCGACTACATCGCGTGTCATGGCGTGCTGCATCACACTCCCGCCCCCGCCGCCGCCCTGCGGGCCCTGGGCGAGGCGCTTCGCCAGGACGGCGTTGTGGCATTGATGGTCTACGGCAAATACGCCCGCCAGCCCGTTTACATGATGCAGGAATTCCTCCGGCTGCTGGATCTCCAGCCGGTCGAGGCCGATGTGGCCCTGGCCCGCCAGACGCTGCTGGACCTGCCCGCCGAGCATCCGCTTAAGCCCTCGCTCGCTCCCGGGACATTCGACATTGGTTCCGACGCCGCCGTGGTGGACATGTTCTTTCACCCGCGCGATCAGTCCTACTCCGCGGCCGACTGCGTCGCACTGGTGCGCGACGCCGGCCTGGTCTTTCAAGGCTGGGACCAGAACCAGAACTACTACCCCGACGCCCACGTTCCCCGCGGCACGGCGCTGCGCCAGAAGCTCGACCGCCTGCCCCCTGAGCGGCTGTGGCATGCCATGGAGCTGCTCAGCGGCCGCATCCATACCCACTGGTTCTACGCCTGTCGCGCCGACCGCGACCCGGCGGCGTATCAGATTCCATGGAACTCGGACGAAATGCTCTACTGGATTCCGCTCCGCGCCGCCCGCCTGGCGCAGCGGCCCGGTCCCGACGGCCAACCGCAATACGCCATGGTCGTGGAGGGAATGACCCCTGTCTCCCTTACGCCGATGCAGACGGCCTTCTTCTCCCAGATCGACGGCGCCCGCACGGTCGTCCAATGCCTGGCCGCCGCCAATCTGCTTCCGCCCGACGGCCGCCTTCCGCAAAGCGCCCGCGACCTGCTCCAACTCCTGTTCCGCACCGGGTATGGGCTGGTATGCATGAGGCGCTGATCAAACCGCATGATGGCGCGCCGATGGAACCAGCAAAGTCGATCACCCCGTCCGACCTTGAACTCCGCCGGCCAAGGCTCGATGAAGAACAAGAGGTTCTTCGCGCCCACCGCGCCACGATTCCAGAGGCGCTCCATTTCTTGCACTACTACGAGGAGGGAATGCCGTTCGCCCGCTATCTGGAGGTGCTCCAGGAGCAGGAGAAGGGAATCAACCTCCGGGAAAACTTCGTCCCCTCCAGCTTCCTGTTCGCCTTTTTGCAAGACCGGATCGTGGGCCGTGCTTCGATTCGCCATCGGTTGAGCGAACACTGGGGCCACGTGAACGGGCACATCGGCTACTTCGTCTTGCCGGAGTTCCGCCGCCGCGGCTGCGCCACCGCCATCCTGCGGCTTGCGCTGCGCCTGGCCCGCGAGAAGCTCGGCCTGCCCCGCGTGTTGGTGACCTGCGACCAGGACAACATCGGCTCCATCAAAACCATCGAAAAGTGCGGCGGTATCCTGGAAAACGTCGTCACCTTGCCCGACCTCCGGGCCCCCAAGCACCGTTACTGGATCGACACTGAAGGATGATTTCCGATTGCCGATTGCCGATTGCCGATCCGATTGCTGTTCTCGTTCGGCAATCGGCATTCGGCAATCGGAAATCATCCGCCTCCCTTGATCGCCTCAAAATCACTGGTAACCTGAAATCCACGAGCAAGGAGGCTCAGCATGTCATACGAGATTTGCCCGCGGTGCAAAGGGACCGGCCGGGAGCCGAAGACCGATCGGATCGTCACCTTCGGCGATGGCCGCTGTCTGGTTTGCGAAGGTCGTAACGGGAGCCGCGCAGCTACCGATTCGCGCCGCCGTCCCCCGGAAGAAAAACCTCTCCTGGTCGGCTCCCGAAATCTGCCGCTCGTCATTGCCAACGGGAAGTTTTGATCAAGCGCGATCCACGGGTTTCAGTTTCAATTTCGCGGCACGATCTCCCACGGTAGCGGTCCCATGACCTGTTGCAACTGCGTGCCGTCGCACATGACGTCGTCGTCGTTGCCGAAGATTGTGTCCGGGCCCGCCGCCCACAGCAGATACGGCCCCGTCGTCACCGGGACCTCCGCATTGTCGATAACGCCGTCGTGATTCGAATCGCCCAGGCGGTAAGACATTACCGCCCAACCGGCCTCGTTGGCGCCGCGGGTCAGATTGGCGGGATTACCGTGCCCCGGATTATTCGTAGGGATCCCTTGCGCAGGGTTGAACGCCTTGTTCGTGACGTCGAGATAAGGGTGGTTGTCATCGAAATAGAAAACGGAGGGGGGCGGCGCGGCGGTGGAGGCAACCGGCAGAGTGTAAAACGTCGTGACGAAACCGCCCGGCTTTCGGGTTGCCACTGCGCCTTTCATCACGGGAAAATACAGGATCGGCGATCGATTTCGGTCCGCCAGCACGTCCTGCGAATCATCGAAATTAGTTACCTGTTTATTCAAAACTCCCGGCGCGCTGACGACGCCCAGCCCGTCTGCCACGCCGATCAGGAAACGATCCGGCGGCAGATACGGTCCTTTCACCGGCCCGATCGTCCCGCGAATCCGGAATCCAGGGCCATCGGCGCCGTCGGAGCCGAAGGGGCTTCCTCCACCGTTGCCCGCCGGTCCCGGCGCCACCAGCGCCCAGCACAGCACCGCCGCGCCCAACACCGTTTGTCCAACCTGCTGGCCCGGACCATCGATCGGATTCCCCGAAGGGTTGCGGTTGACGCGGGGATAATCTCCAAAATCCCCTTTGTATGCTTCCAGCGCCTGGCTGATGACCTGCAAGTCGGCAGCCATGCTGGCACGCGTGGCCTGGCTGTACGCATGGTTCACCATCGGCAGCAAAATCGTCGCGAGCAGCACGATCATGCCGATCACAACCAGCAACTCGATGAGCGTAAAACCTCGTCCCTTCAGTCGCCGCATGAGCCTCCCTGAAATGCCGGATAACAAGTTTAGCAGCAAATTATGAGAACTGCATAAGAGCGGCAACAGCCAAGGCTCGGCGGATGTGAATACCCCCACGGGGAGTCGAACCCCGGTCCTCTGGCTGAGAACCAGATATCCTAGGCCACTAGACGATGGGGGCGTGGCTCACTTTGTCGACGGCGATTATGGGGGGCCAGATAGCGCGGGTCAAGAGGCCGCAATTGCACCCAAAACCGGCACAACAGGATGAGAGAACTGCTGTCTTGCTTGGGAACGATACACCCCGTAGATTCCGGGCGAAGTCAAGGCCCTCCGGAATGACGCCCGCGCCAAAACCCCGACTGCTGTACGTCCTCCACCAGTACGGCGATCCCGGCGGCTGTGAGCTTCAGACGCAGCACCTGGTCAACGAGCTGTCGGGGACTTACCACATCGCCATCGCTTATCTGGATCGCACCAGCCGGATCGTCCTGCGGGGAGCTGACGGGACACAGGTGACCTATCCCGCCGATCCGGCTGTCTTTCCGCTGACTCCCTATCGCCAGCCGGGCACCGAGCAGGGGATGGCCTCGCTCTTGCGCGAATTCAGGCCGGAACTCATTCACATCCAGAATTTTGTCTTTTGGCCTCTATCGCTGATCGACCAGTTGATGAGCACGGGCGCCCGCACCGTTGTAACGCTTTATGACTACTACGCGATCACGCCCATCTACACCCTGCAAG
>DATHPP010000437.1:0-5853 GCA_035483795.1 Tepidisphaeraceae bacterium
GATCCACTGCCAACGGTGTATTGCCGCGAACTGCACAAAACCTCTTGCCGCATGGCGGTCATGAACATGTCTGTCATCATGGCGTTGGACCGTCTTCGCCCTGGCTGTCGGGCCCGCCATCGTGTACCTGCCTCCAAGACATTAACTTGGTGGGATGGAACGTCATCGCCGCGGGATCAAAGGCGGCGAAGGTATCGACGTGGATATCGGCAAAAAGAAGGTTGTCCCCGCCACGATGCATCAGGAAGCCGCCCTCGTCGGGAAATACCAGCAGCGGATTGTTCTCGTCGCTGTAGTCGGCGTCGCTGCTGGGATGATCGCTCGTGCCGTACGGTCGCGGATAGACCGACACCCGCGTGACATCCCCGCTTAAGATGAATTGTGATGAGAGCCTGATGTCGCTGAACTTCATTGCGTGGCGCCCGTTGACCCACGACCAGATGGCCGCGATGAAGTAGTTGCGCTCGGGCGCGGCGAACGAAGGGCAGTTGTAGATCGGGGAATCCGGGGTGCCGAGATAGGGAATCATTTCAATCGTCCACGCCGGCCCTATGGTGTCGTCCGGTTGTCCTGGCGGCCAGGTATGCCAGCCTGACCACGCTGGCAACCAGCCGTTGTTGCTGTTGGCGTACATCTGGAAGGCATATCCGATCTGGCGGAGTTGGGCCGCACATTTGGTGCGTCGGGCCGACTCTCGCGCCATTCGAGCCGCCGGCAGCAGCACGGCTGTCAGGAACGCGATCAAAGCGATCACGACCAGCAGTTCGACCAGTGAAAAACCAAATTGGCGATTCCTGTGATGATCGTCATCGGCTGGCGAATGGGCCATGGCCGTTTGCGCATTGACTTCGATTGCCGTCATGACCTCGCCCCTAACAGAAACGGGAAGATCCGCGTCATGGGGTGAACAGAATCCCCTTGTAGAAGTAAGGCCGCAAGTGATGCATTCGGGACATAAAATTTTAAGGACGCCACATAAGCCTGTCACGCTCTCGCTCACCGCTCGACAGACGGAACAGCGTTTCTGTTACCATTCCTTCGGTTGATCAGGCCAATCCGGAAATTCTCGTCCCCCGCCGTTTCGGTTCGGCCATATTGGGGTGAAGCATGCAGTTTGACGACGACCTGGAACTGTTGAATCGCTTCTCCCGGGAGGGGTCGCAGGCGGCCTTCACCCTTCTGGTGAGCCGGCACGTCAACCTGGTCTACTCGGCGGCGTTGCGCCAAGTGCATGACCCCGCGACAGCAGAGGACGTGACACAGGCGGTGTTCGTGGCGCTGGCGTCAAACGTCGCGGGCATCCGCCCCGGGACCATCCTCCCCGGCTGGCTGCTGCTGACGACGCGCTATGCGGCCAAGGACGCGCTTCGCGCCGCCCGCCGCCGATCACGCCACGAACAGGCCGCGGCACGCCAAAGGACCGTGCATATGCAAAAGAGCCAGGGCTCCTCCTCCGCCTTCCAGGAAGCAGCCGATCGGGACGAGCAATCCCGGCTGGAGACGTTGCTGGACGCTGTGCTCGCCAAGCTCGGGACGGCCGGGCGCGACGCCATTGTGTTGCGATTCTTCGAGAGCAACAGCTTCGCCGATGTGGGCCGTCGCCTGGGAATCAGCGAGGAGGCGGCCAAGAAGCGGGTTGGACGCAGCCTCATCCAGATGCGTGCGCTGCTGCTGCGGCACGGCATTAATCTGGGCCCGGAGGGGATCGGATCAATGCTGGGCGCGGTAGCCGTTCGCACGGCCCCACCGGCGCTGGCGGCAAAGGCTTCGCAGGCCGCGCTGGCCGCGGCATCGGTTTCGGTGGCGAAGGGAGCGATCGCAATCATGGCATGGACCAAGGCAAAAACTGCGGCCGTCGTCGCGGCGGCGCTGCTGCTGGGGGGAGGCGGCACGGCGGTCGCGTGGCACATGATGCACGGGCGAAGCGTCAGCTCGAAGACGGTTTTGCTTCCGCCGGGCCAGATCACGCCTGCCGTCCATTTCACCTGGCAGGTTCCGGAAGCGCCGGTGGTCAAGAAGGTCTATGACGGCCCGGCGGTGGTTGGGTTCGTCCGCACCGCCGACGGTACGCCGGTCGCGGGGGCGACCGTCATGCTTTCCAGCGCCGACGCCGACGTGGTCTTCCGCCCGAGCCGCAGAGCCAGGCCCGTGCCAACCGTGCAAACCGGAGCAGATGGCCGCTTCGAATTCCGGCCGGGCAGCACCCCATACGGTGTGCTCGTGACTTGCGATCAGGGCATCGGAGTTGCCACGGTGGCGAAGCTGGTCGCGTCGGCGGATCTGGTCATCCAGCCATGGGGAAGAATCGACGGCACCGCACGTCTGGGATCCAAACCCCTCAGCAAGTCAAAGCTGTTTCTCTGGCCAGGCGGGTTCGAAATCGATGAGGCCCACGTCCGTTTCCAGTTTCCAGATGTCGCAACCGACCAGGATGGACATTTTGTGGTCAACCGGCTCCCGCCTGGGCCGCTCAGTATAACCTGGAAGATGCCTGGCGGGACTGGGACCGAACATTCCCTGCAAGTCCAGGTTCAAGGCGGCACGACGACCTACATCATCGCGGGTGGCACCGGCCGGCCGGTCATCGGGCGAGTCAACCCGCCCCCCCGCGAAGGCAACGACCATATCGTTCGACTGCAACGGCTGATGCCGGAGCCCTTCGACAGCCAAGATTGGGAGCACCTCACCGCCGAAAGACGGGCGAAGCTCATGGCGGAACTGGAGGCATCGCCGGACTATCCGGCCTGGGAGCGGGACTGCAATCCGTTCGAGACGAAAATCGGCCCGGACGGCACGTTCCACCTCGACGACATTCCCGCCGGGAAGTACACGATGCTGATCGCCTACTGGAACTCCTCGAACGACAGCCGGTACTTGGAAACCATCGGCGAGCTTGAGCGAAAGATCACGGTGGATCCGATGCCCGGCGGCCGCAACGATGAGCCGCTCGATTTGGGAACCCTTGATCTGCCCCTCCGCAAGCGGCTGGCACTGGGTGAGGCAGCCCCGGAACTGACCTGGCGCGACGCCGATGGAAGGGCATCATCGCTTCAATCGCTCCGGGGGAAGTATGTGCTTGGCATCGTGCTGCGCGATGCCGTCGAATCCGATGATATGTGGGAGGAACTGCTGAAGCTCAAGCCCGTGTACGACCGCTTCGGCTGCGACCCGAGGCTGGTGATGCTCGCCCTGTATGCCGGCAAAGACTTCGACGCGGCCCGCCAGAGCGTCGCGCGTGCCGGTGTGGTCTGGCCGCTCGTCAGCGTTGGCAAGTCCCTCGACAGCTTGCCAGATCCCTACCGAAGCTCGGGCGAAATGATGTTCGTGATCGACCCGCAGGGAGCCGTCCTGGGCAAAGACCTGGAGCCCCAGCGGGCGTGGTACGTGCTGGATCAGGCACTCTCCCACAGCGCCACGCAAGAAAGCATCGCCGGCATCAGCGTGCAGCATCTCGGACCTGGACAGGATCCGCGCTCCCTGCTTCCAACGGTCGGCGCCAATGCCGCGGCCCAGGGCACGTTCGCGATCGTGGACGGGATTCCGGGGAAGTGGTCCCTGCCTTCGATCCTCGTCAGCGGGACTCTGCCCGCCAGCGATGACGCCCGAACGCAGAATTTCTGTTTCACAAGCGCCACCCTGGAAGGCCGCTTGAGACTTGACCTTGGCAGACGGATCGCGGTTCATCGGATAACGACCTTCTCGCGACACAAGAGCGATCGGGCGCCGCAGCTTTACACGCTCTATATCAGCGACGGCTCCTCGTCCGATTTTGACCCCGCCCCCAAGATCGGCACAGACCCGGCCGCGCACGGCTGGACGCGATTGGCAAACGTCGATTCCCGCCCAATACTACCCGGCCCCAAAGGCGGAACTTACGCGGTTACCCTCATGCCACCCTCGGGCAATTTGCACCGGTGTCGTTACCTGCTCTTCGAAATGTTCCCCACTGAAACGGTGGACCAATACGGGCACACGTTCTATAGCCAAATCTGCGTCGACGGCAGCTGAACTTGGCGCCTCAGCATAAGCCCATAATGGACTGACCGATGATTGCCTTCAGATTAGCTGCGTGATTCAAGAGTCATTCCCGATTTCATTCGATCGAACTCCAGCGCGCCCTGGTGACGGATCGTTGGATTACCAAGCTCGGAGCGGCCGACGCGGCCGCCTCTAATGTGATCAGCCACAGAAACCCAACCGCTCGACCATGCCCACACCGCCAGACCGGCCAAAGCAAACGCGCACAATACAATCAGAATCACAATGGGCGCGTGCGTAGTCGATTTGGCTTCTTCCGTTGGTCGCGACAGCGGCACCGCCCCGCCTCCCGGAAATGATGCCTCGAAGAGAGATTCTCGATTACAAGCCTGAAAATGGCGGCCCAATGCGGGTGCCTCGCACTACATTATCCTTGATTGGCAGCCTCGTTCTGATGGGTGGCGGGTGCGGCTGGGCCACCAGCTCTCGGTGCCGAAAGCATGGCGGCTGGTCGATCACCGATTTTTGTCCAATTCGTCGCCGCTCGTACATTGATCAATTGAAAGCGAAGCGAATGACCGACGGGGAACTTCTCAATCGATATATGCGCGGCCAGGACCGCATGGCGATGGACGAGCTGATCCGCCGCTACGTCGATCTCGTCTATGGCGTCGCCCGCCGGCAGATGGCTGATCCGCATCAGGCAGAAGACGTGACGCAGGCGGTCTTCCTCACCCTGTCAGCCAAGGCCGCGTCCGTCCCCGCCGATCGACTGGCCGGCTGGCTGTTCCTCACCACCCGCTACGCCGCCGCCAATGCCCGCAAAATCGCTGCACGCCGGGCTTGGCACGAACGGCAGGCGGCCCGACAGCGACCGGAGAGCGTCATGCTCGAACACTCCGAAATCGATCCCCGCCTTGTAGCTGCGCTCGACGACGCCATCGCCTCTCTGAAATCCCAAGAACGGGAAGTCGTCATTCAGCGTTATCTCCAGGGCCGCGATATTGCGTCGATCTGCGCGGTCATGGGCATCAGCGATGCGGCGCTTCGCAAGCGGACGGAGCGGGCGATCCTGAAGCTCCGCGGATTCTTCGCTTCACGCGGCATCACCGGCGCCGATAGTCAGGCCATTGTCTCTGCCCTGTCGCTCGTCGGTGCCGCCAAGGCCCCTCCCAGCGTCTTCGGCATCGCCTCATCGGGTGCCTGCGGCACAGCCAGCCACGGCGCGATATCCATCGGAAAGGGGATCGCCTGGATGACGCATCTGGCGAAAGCCAAGGGCGCGGCCGTGTTGCTGGCGGGTCTGGCATTGTCGGTCGCGGCAACCGCGCAGGTGCAGCGCTATTACGCCAGGGTTGCCGAATCGCCGCCGTGCGCGGTGCCGATCGCGGTGCCGTCCGATCCCTCTGATGCCAAGCGGGCATTGGAGCGAATCGCCCGGGCCTTCCGCTCGCCAGTCCAGCGATATTTCACGTCATTTCATGGCGAGTCCTACGTCGAGCGCTACGACAGCCCGGATCAACGACCTACGGAGAAGTTTGACGCCCGCCTCTTTCGTGACGGACAGAACATCGATGTTCTATCGGAGCGTCACGGCCACTGGCCGGGCCACAAGCCGGTTGATTCGCAGGGCACACGCCGCGTCGTCGCCGCCAAGTCATTCGTCGAATTCGACACGGTGGCGAACGAAACTCCCAAACGCGGACTGTTCAACCCCGACGGCGCGAAGCTTCGCTTCGTCGCGACAGGCTATCTGTACGGCGCCGAAGCGTTGGAAGGATACTTCGGCGGAAACGACCTGCCGTTCTGGGAAGTCCTCGCCCGGTACGATGATCTGCATGTGGCCATCGAGCCAGATCTCACCGGCGCTACGCG
>DATHPP010000438.1:0-3929 GCA_035483795.1 Tepidisphaeraceae bacterium
ACCGACGTGTCGGAGAACGCCATCGAGCACGCTCGCTCCGGCTTTTATCCTGAGAGCATCAACGTGGATGTGTCGGCGGAGCGGCTGCGCCGCTTTTTCACCCGCACTGACGGGGGTTATCGCATCAACAAGACGATCCGCGACCTGTGCATCTTTGCCCGCCAGGACATTACGCGCGATCCGCCGTTCTCCAAGCTCGATCTGGTGCTCTGCCGCAACGTGCTGATCTACCTGGGGGCCAACCTCCAGAAACGGTTGATGGGAGTTTTTCATTACGCGCTGAAGAACACGGGTTTCCTGATGCTGGGTAGCGCCGAGACCGTAGGCCCAGCCGTGGATTATTTCAGCGTCCTGGACAAGCGGTACAAGCTATACGCCAAGAAGCCGGTCGCCGCGTACGCGGAGATGGATTTCCCGCGCGGGGACCATCGCCGTGCCAAGCCCACCGCCAAGGCGCAGCCCGCCGAGCCGCGGCCGACATCGGTCCAGAGCGAGGCCAACCACATCATCCTCTCGCGCTACAGCCCGGCGGGCGTGGTGGTGGACGACAACCTCCAGATCGTGCAGTTCCGGGGCCAGACCGGGAAATTTCTCGAGCCCCCGCCCGGGGAACCGAGCCTGAACCTGCTCAAGATGGCTCGGGAGGGCCTGCTTTACGGCGTCCGCACGGCAGTTCACGAGTCGCGCAAGCTGGACGAATCGGTCCGCCGTGAAGGACTTCGCGTCCGCGGCAACGGCGGGATGATCCCGGTCGCGGTCGAGGTTGTGCCCCTCCACGGAGTGCCGGGTGAGAGATATTTCCTGATCCTCTTCGAGGAGGAAGACCGCCGCAGCGGCGACGCACAGGGTTCGCCTGAATCATCTCCCCGAACGGCCAAACGCAACGGCAAGGGCAAGAGCAAGAGCAAAGGCAGGGCCGCTGCCAAAGAGCAGGGCCGCGTCCACGAACTGGAGAAGGAGCTTGCCGCCAGCCGCGAGTATCTCCAGTCCATCATCCAGGACCTCGAAGCCGCTAATGAGGAACTTCAGTCCGCAAACGAAGAGATTCTGTCGGCCAATGAGGAGCTCCAATCGACCAACGAGGAGCTGGACACGGCCAAGGAGGAACTCCAATCGACCAACGAGGAGCTGAACACCGTCAATGAGGAACTTCAATCGCGCAACGAGGAGTTGAGCCGCGTCAACTCCGACCTGATCAACCTGTTGGACAGTGTCCAGATCGCGATTGTCATGGTGACAAATGACCTGCGGATCCGGCGGTTTACCCCCATGGCCGAGCGCGTGCTGAATCTCATGCGCGGCGACGTTGGGCGGCCGATCAGCGACATCAAGCCCAATATCGATTGCGAGAACCTGGAGACGCAGATTTCCGAGGCGATCGACACCATCTCGATCAGACAGAGCGAATGCCGCGACCGGAACGGGAAACGCTACTCGCTGCGGATCAGGCCGTATAAGAACCTGGAGAACCGGATCGACGGCGCGGTAATCGCGCTGTTTGAGGTCCAGCAGGGGCGGAGCGAGCCGCTGGCGGCAAATACCGTCGACGTCATCAGGGAGCCGGTGGAAGATCCGTCCCGGCCGTAAGGTTATGCGCTTTTCGAGGAACGATTGCGCGTTTGTGGCGCAGGCTTTTTGGTGCCGCCGGTGCCCTCACCGGCGGTCTTTTCTGCGACGTCACATTCCGCCGGTGGGGGCACCGGCGGCACCAAAAAGCCCTACGTCACAAGTTGCTGACATCTTGCGAGCTTGAAATCCGCTCAGTTGAGTAATTTAGCCTTGGCAACGAGACCCGGATGCGCGCCAAGCCGAAAAAGCACGTGGCCGCGGACAAAGCCGCCCACCCGGCGGGCAAGCGGCAGAACGGCGCTACGCGCAACAGGCGGCCGCTCCCGAAACCGGCACTCGCGCCGGATTCCACCCCCCGGCCGCTGCGCCGCCCGCGGAATGTCGATGAGCTGAAAAGGGCCATCTACACCTATCACGAGGAGATCCTCAGCCAGGCCGAGCAATTGAAGCAGGCGCAGGAAGAACTGGAGAAGGCGCACCACCGCTACGCGCTGCTCTATGACGAGGCGCCTGTGGGATACCTCACGCTCGACCTAAACGGGGTGATCGAACGGGCGAACCTCACCGCCGCCGGCTTCCTGGGCGCGTCGCGCGACGGGATTCTGCGGCGTCCACTGTTGGTCTTCATCCACGAGGAAGACCGCCCGGCGTTCCTGAAATTCATGTTGCTTTACCGTGGGGATGGGGGCACACAGAGGCAGTGGGCCGAGCTGCGCCTGCGGAGGACGAGCGGCGGGGTCACGCACGTGCAACTTTCCAGCGTGGCCGTCCGCCGCGAGTCCGGCGGCGGCATCGTCTTCCTCACCGCGCTCACCGACGTCAGCGGCCGCGTCCGCGTCGAGCAGGAGCGCAAACGCGCCGAGGAGCAGATCGTCGAGGCGCTGCGCCAGCGCGCCTCCGCCCAGGCGGCCAACGAAGCCAAGGACCGGTTTCTGGCCATGGTGAGCCACGAGCTGCGCACGCCGCTCAGCGCCATTCTCCTGTGGACCCGGCTGCTGCAAAGCGGAAACCCTTCGGACCTCGCCCAGGTCCGCAAAGGACTTCGCGCGATCCGCACCAGCGCCGAAGCCCAGAAGCAGTTGATCGAGGACCTGCTGGACTTGTCGCGCATCACCACGGGAAACCTGCGGCTGGGAATGCAGGAGGTTGAATTGATCCCGGCGGTGCGCGACGCGCTCAGCGCCATCGGTCCTGCCGCCGAGGCAAAAAAAATCAAGCTGGTTGCGGACCTGGACCCGGACGTGGGGGTTGTCCGTATTGACCCGGACCGCCTGCGGCAGGTGGTCTGGAACCTTTTGACCAACGCCGTGAAGTTCACGCCCGATGAGGGTCGGGTGGAGCTGGCGCTGCGCCGATACGGCGCCGAAGTCGAGATCCGTGTCAGTGATAGCGGGATCGGAATTGATGAGTCGTTTCTTCCGCACGCGTTCGAGAGCTTCCGCCAGGCCGATTCATCGCATTCCCGCGCGCAAACCGGGATTGGAGTGGGTCTGGCCATCGTCAAACAACTGGTTGAGCTGCACGGCGGGCGCATCAGCGCTCACAGCGCGGGTGCGGGCCGGGGCGCGACGTTTCTGGTCCGACTGCCTCTGCCGGAGGCGTCGCTTGTCGATGCCGTCAATAAAGGCGCCAAGATTCTGATGGACGATGCTGACTGGGCCTCGATCCGCAAAGCGGCAAGAGCGGCAGCCACCAAGGCGCCTCGGAAGAAGGCATGAGCCCTTCGGGAGTGGGACAAGAGTTGAGTTGGTCGCGCGCTGAGAATTGTGATATTATTGTGAACGGCAATGCTTCTCAATACGGAAGCTGACATCTTCGACCGTATCATCCGTCCCGACAATTCGGAGGGGTCGCTCGATCCGGACGAACGACGCGAGTTGGATGGCTATCTTCTTGTCGGACACCTGTTGGCGATCGCGCACTCCAAGGCCCGGCAATCTCTCCAGCGTCATCATCCCGCCGCGTGACGCATGGACCGCATTCTCGAACAGCAGGTTCGCTCGCGGGCGCGGGAGATTTGCGAATACTGCCGACTCCCCGCGTCGCTTTACGATCAGCCGTTCCATATCGATCGCATCATCGCCAGAAAGCATGGCGGAAAGGCGATTCTTGAAAACCTGGCGTTCTGCTGCCTCGATTGCCATCTGCACGAACACTTCCAGAGGAGTGCAAACATGCGAGGCGTGAGCCGCAGGAGATTTCTTGAGGGGGCAATATTTACCGCGGCGACCCTGCCGTGCGTTCACGTGCTGGGTGACGAATCACAGACGCAGAACAAACGCCCGAGCGAACGGCTGGGGGTGGCGGTGATCGGCGCGCGGGGCCGGGGCGGGGATCATCTGAAGGCTTATGACGCCCGC
>DATHPP010000439.1:0-21191 GCA_035483795.1 Tepidisphaeraceae bacterium
CGGAGATTTTCGCCCGCCAGTGCCTGCTGGCCCGCCGGCTGGTGGAACGCGGCGTGCGGATGGTGCAGGTCTATCACACGCAAACCAGCCATCGCTCGAGCTGCCAGCTTTGGGACCAGCACGGAAGTCTGCACGTCGAGCTGCCGAACAACTGCCTGGCGACGGATCAACCCGTGGCGGCGCTGTTGAAGGACCTCAAGAGTCGCGGCCTGTTGGATGAGACGCTGGTCGTCTGGGGCGGCGAATTTGGCCGGACGCCCACCGCCGAGAACCGCGACGGTCGCGAGCACCACCCGTTTGGCTTTACGATGTGGCTGGCCGGCGGCGGCGTCAAAGGCGGCATCGTTCACGGCGCCACCGACGACTACGGCTGGTACGCCGTCCAGGACAAAGTCCACGTCCACGACCTCCACGCCACGATCCTGCACCTCATGGGCATCAACCACGAAAAGCTCACCTACCGCTACAGCGGCAGGGATTATCGATTGACGGATGTGAGCGGGCGGGTCGTGAAAGAGATTCTGCTTGTATGAACGATGTGGCGCAGATAGATGAGTGGGTCGGCTCCTACCGTCGCAGGTCCGGTGTCGCAATGGAAGAATTCGGCACAACGCTTATCGTAGTTCGAATTCGAGCCAATCGGCTGTGATTTCGACACGCGACCTCTCCGGGCTCCCTGACATTGAGACTCTTCGACGGCTGATGCAATCGCTCGCGATGCTCGACGCAATCCTGAGCCCGGAGTGGGAGTATCGTCATTTCTCGTTCAACAGCCGCTGGGCGCCCTTTGAACAAATGGGATCCATGCGCAACGGTCAGGGCGACCATTACTTCGCGCTATTCAGCGCGGTAGGTTGCTGGCCGCCGGATAACCACCATGACCCTCCCATCATGCGTCGCAGAAGAACGGGGTTCGTGACCGGTTCGGTGTGGGGGCAGCGCCCGGGCTTCAAGCACGACATTTTGCCTGTGGTTGAGTACAATCATGACCGGAGGCCTCATGGCAGCGACGTTATCACGAGAAATTTTGGACGAGGTGGTCGACTTGAGCCCGGAGCAACAGCAGCAGGTCTTAGGATTTGTTCGCTCGCTGAAGGTCCCGGTCGGGACCCCGGGCAAGTCTCTGCTTCGCTTTGCCGGGACGATTGATCCGGGTGAACTGAAGCAGATTTCCGACGCAATCGAAGAGGGCTGCGAAAGGGTATCGGCGGATGAGTGGTGACCTCCTTCTCGACTCGAACATCGTGATCGCTCTCTTCGCGCGGAGGTCGCGGCGCAAACGCGCATCGCCGCACCGGCATCGGTTTATCTTCCTGTCGTCGCGCTCGGAGAACTGTATTACGGCGCGACTTCTCGGCTCCGGGCGCCGGAGAATATAGAGCGCGTCCGTCAATTCGCCGCTGCCACGGCGGTGATGCCTTGTGATGCTGCGACGGCTCGAGAATATGGGCGGATCAAGGAGATTCTGCGGGCCAAAGGAAAACCGATACCGGAAAATGATATTTGGATCGCTGCAATGGCGGTCCAGCACGGGCTGACGCTTGCAACGCGAGACCAGCACTTCGGTGAAGTGCCAAACCTTGTTGTGGATCCTTGCAATTGATGGGGCCTCGAATGAGGTTTCGCGGAAGCATTGGCCACCTTGTTTTTTGACACTTTCCGGATTTTTCACTTGCTTTTCGCGCGCGGGTGGAATAAGTTAAGGCCACTCGACGTTATGTCGATGGAGAGACTCGTGCGATCTAATTGGTATTTAATTTCGTGCCCGGTCAGTCACGAACCCAAAGGGTTCGCGACGGACCTCCGCGTGCAACTGCACGCATAAGCTCCCTGCCTTGCCGGCCGGGAGTTCTTCCCGGTCGAAAGTAATTCGTAATTCCATACCGGGAAGACAGTTAGTTGGGCCTGTGGCTCAGCGGCCTCAAGCGTCTGCCAGGGCTGGCAGAAGGTCCGTGGTTCGATCCCACGTTGGCCCACTTGGAGTCCCCGCGCGCATGGTGCCGCGGGGAAACGAGTAACGAATTGGAGGACGCGCTGTTAGCTCAGAGGCAGAGCACCCGGCTGATAACCGGGAGGCGGGAGAGTCGAGAACTCCACGGCGCATCGAAGGCGCAGAACGTTGCTTGTGACACGGGTTTGTAACCCGTGCCAGCGACGCCCGAAGTAAGGTCGCCGCGACCCTTGCGTGATTCGCGGCAGCGATGCTCCCTGCACGGGTTGAAAACCCGTGTCACGAGGCGGCGTGATGGAACTTGCACTGGTAGCTCAACTGGACTGAGCTCCGGTCTACGAAACCGGAGGTTGGAGGTTCGAATCCTTCCCAGTGCATTGCGTCGCGAAATGGTTGTATCTAATGGAGATACAATGGATCGGCGCCGCCCGGATACCGCCGCGGCCAGGGCTCATTCAAGGCGGGGGTGGCCCTGGACGCGGCAGACGCACTCGTAGCTCAATCGGAAGAGCCGCCGGCTCTTGACCGGACGGTTGCAGGTTCGATTCCTGCCGGGTGCATGAAGGAGAGGTGTTGTTATGGAAATCAGGAGAAAACGGTGCGGCAAATGAGTTTGCACCGGTAGCTCAACTGGAAACAGAGCCACGCTCTTCTAAAGCGTTGGATGAAGGTTCGAATCCTTCCCGGTGCATGGCGTATGCGCACCGGTAGCTCAACGCGGCAGAGCCGCCGCCTTTTAAGCGGACGGATGCGGGTTCGAATCCTGCCCGGTGCATTGCGGCCACGGGCCGCGAGAGCAGTCGAGCAGTGGATCAGTAGAGCAGTAGACGTGAAGTTGCGGTTCAGTAGCCCAAACGGCAGAGGCGCCTGACTCAGAATCAGGTTGATGCAGGTTCGAATCCTGCCTGGACCATTTGAAAGATGTCATTTGTCGCTGGTCACTTGTCATTTGTGAAAGACAAGTGACGAATGACAAATGACCAGTGACCAATTTCGTTGCGGTAGCTCAACCGGATAAGAGCACGGCCCTCCGAAGGCCGAGGTCGAAGGTTCGATCCCTTCCCGCAACATGCGAACAAGTTGGGCCTGTCGTCTAACGGGAAGACGCCCGGTTTGCACCCGGGGAATGAGGGTTCGATTCCCTCCAGGGTCCACTGAGTGTGTTGCTCTGGTAGCCCAAGCTTGGCAGAGGCACGGGACCGAGAATCCCGTTGTTGCAGGTTCGAATCCTGCTCAGAGCACTCGAGAGTGTCGGAATACAGGCCGCGGTAGCCCAACGGAAGAGGCGGCGGCCAGGGTTCCCAACCGCGATGAATCGCGGTTGGGAGCCCTCTCAAGAACCGTTTGCGTGTGGGTTCGAATCCCACCCGCGGCAAAGGAGTTCGGTCATGAATGCTGAAAACTCATCAGGCGACTCGTCCAGTGACTCCATCACCGGAGGGTTAGCCTAAATGGTAAGGCACCCGTCTCGAAAACGGGCATGACTTAACTGTCTTGGGGGTTCGAATCCCTCACCCTCCGTTGCTATTAGCCGGTGTGTGCCGGCCGTGGAGGGTTGGCAGAGAGGACGATTGCGCCGCAGTGCTAATGCGGACGGCCGAGAGGTCGCGAAGGTTCGAATCCTTCACCCTCCTCTGCGTAAATCAGGTTTCCTGGAGAAACCTGAGTTCTTTGACAAGTTCAGATGGTCTGCAACGCCGTCATAGCTCAGCGGAATGAGCGCCCGGTTGTCAACCGGAAGGTCATGGGTTCAACTCCCATTGGCGGCGCATTTTGGTGGTCATTTGTCACTGGTCACTTGTCATTTGTGAGGGCAAATGACCAGTGACAGATGACCAATGACCAATTCGTGGACTTAGCTCAACCGGTAGAGCGCGGGTCTGAAGAGCCCGGGGTCCTGGTTCGATTCCGGGAGTCCACAATGGAAATTGCCGATTTGCGATTGCCGATTGCCGATTGAAAAGCGATGTACTCGCCTTCAAACCGGCAATCGCAAATCGCAAATCGCAAATGGATCGCGTCGGTAGTTCAGTGGCATGAACGCCGTCCTGCCAAGGCGGAGGCCCCGGGTTCGATCCCCGGCCGGCGCACTGTTGCAGTGGTAACTCAGGCTGGCAGAGTGCCGGTCTTCCAAACCGGATGTCGTGGGTTCGAGCCCCACCCATTGCATTGCCGATTTGCGATGCCGATTGAAAGAGGGGAACTGGTCCTCAATCGGCAATCGCAAATCGGCGTTCGGAAATCCATTCGCCGTGGTAGCTCAGCGGGCAGAGCGGTCGCCTCGTAAGCGACAGGTCGCCGGTTCGATGCCGGCCCGCGGCCCTGAAGAAGTACACGGGTGCGTAGCTCAAAGGCAGAGCGGGGGCCTCATAAGCCTCAGGTTGCTGGTTCGAATCCAGCCGTTCACCCAGTGATGGGATTGCCGATTTGCGATTGCCGATTGCCGAATGAAAAGAACACGCGGATGGAGCCCCTTTAAAGTCGGCAATCGGCATTCGGCAATCGGCAATGGATTCAGGGATAGTTCAACTGGCAGAACGCCCGGCTCTGAACCGGGAGGTTGAGGGTTCAATTCCCTCTCCCTGGGCTTAGAAAGGAGGCCGTGATGGCAACGGCAGTTATTGAGGCATTTGAACAAATGGGCGCGCGGGCACGGATCCAGACGATTCAGGCGCCGTCGCGCCGCCGCGGGCGGCTGTGGAACGGAAAGCAGTCGGGGCATTGGCAGGAGTTCGCCGCCGATGCAGTCCGGATCGACATCCTTCGGGACGGTCTCGGGGAGTATTTCGACATTCGCCGCCGGAGCGGGATCCCCGTCGAGGTGAGCGACGTCGTTCCTAACGACCGGCATCTGGCCTTCGAACGGGCGATTCCCGCCGGGCTGATTCAAGCAGCTCGTTTCTTTGCGGGCACGACGAACGCGCGTGGTTCGTCGCGGCAGTTCAAGAAGCGGCCCGAACTCAGACGGTCCAGGAGGCGAAGGACGCGCTCAAGCCGCATGAAGTGTGGGATGCCATGGAGGAGTACTGGTCGCTGCCGGTTGCCGAGCGGCGGCGGCGCGACCGGGAATGTCGAACGCGCAACGCCGAAGTCTTCGTCCGCGGGCGGATTCGTCGCCGCGATCATGCGACGATCGCGCTGGCCTGCTGGCACAAGGTCGTGATGAACACCGAGGGGCGGGCGCGGGCGATGGAGAACGTCGCGTTCCTCGATTGAGCGATGGCGCGGGTCGGCCGCCCGAACGGGTCGGCCGACCCCTTTCTGAGTCGTAGTTCAACCGGCAGAACGCCGGACTTTGATTCCGGAGGTTCGTGGTTCGATCCCACGCGACTCAATGTCCCCGTGACACGGGTTTGTAACCCGTGCCTGCGATCCGCCAAGACAGGAACCGTGCTTCGTAGGACTTCGGCGGTGAATGCCGTTCGGCACGGGTTAAAAACCCGTGTCACGGGGAACTTACCCACGTAGCTCAATGGTAGAGCACGCGGCTGTTAACCGTGTCGCTGGTGGTTCAAGTCCATCCGTGGGTGCTCTGGCTCTCGTCTTTGCTAACTGGCCAGGCTATCGCCCTCTCAAGGCGAAGATGCGGGTTCGAGCCCCGCCGAGAGCAATGGAGATTGCCGAATGCCAATCGGAAATGCTGGGATTGCCCGCCTTTTCAAGCGCAAATCGGCGATCGGAAATCGGCAATCTGATCGGCTCCCGTCGTCTAACGGTAAGGATTCCCGGCCTTCATCCGGAGAATGATGGGTTCGATTCCCTCCGGGAGCAGTTCAATCAGCGTGTAGCACAGCTTGGCAGTGCGCGTGCCTTGGGCGCACGAGGTCGAAGGTTCGAATCCTTCCACGCTGACTGAAAGACATTGCTGATTGCGGGTTGCGGAATGCTGATTTGGAGGCGATTCAATCAGCAATCCGAAATGAGCAATCAGCAATGATTTCGCGTAGGTGGCAGAGCGGGAATGCACCCGGCTGTAACCCGGGCAGCCGTAAAGGCGATCGGTGGTTCGACTCCATCCCTACGCATTTGGATACGCCGGCAGTTCCAACGGCGGAACGCCCGACTCCAAATCGGGAAGCGGCAGGTTCAATCCCTGCCCGGCGTGCTTTAGAAAGATCTGACGACGTGGCCGAGCGGCAAGGCGCGGGTCTGCAAAGCCCGTAGACGGGCGAAAGCCCCACGCTGGTTCAAATCCAGCCGTCGTCTCTGTGGCCGTAGCTCAACAGGACAGAGCACCAGGTTGTGACCCTGGTTCATGTGAGTTCGAGTCTCACCGGTCACCCTTGGAATTTGCGATTTGCGATTGGAAATGCCGCGTTTCAAATCGCAAATCGCAAATATCATTCAGACCATCTGAACTTTGAGAGTGATTGAAAAGAAAGGAGTCATCATGACTCAGACGTTGCAAAACCGAAACACGGTAACTCGATTCGCCAGCGGCGGGGGCGTGCTGCATGTCCGCTTCGGCGGGCACAGCTTCGACATCTCGCTGCCGGGCCTGGACATTGGGCCCAGCTCGAACGATGCGCAGGTGAAGCGCGCCGTCGCCGGGTTTCTCGATGTCCCGACCTACCGGCTGGACGATTACGTCATCGACCGTCACACCAACGGCAACCTGACGATCCGGCCGGAAGCGGTGTTCGGATAAACGAAAGAAGTGACGAACTGACTGAATCGATCGCATCCAACGACAGCGAGCTTACAAACACGGAGGCGTGCAAACGCCGGGGTTCGACTCCCCTCCATAGGGCGGATAGCCCTGCCAAAAACAGGCTTCTGCGACTTGCGCGATTGAGACGGTCAGTCTCTCAAAAACCGAAAGGACGAATCGGCCGATCCCGGCACGCCGGGACTCGCGGCCCGCACCCAACGACCGGAGCACACAAACTGGTGACCCACTCGCTTCATGAGCGAGGGCGAAGGTTCGACTCCTTCCGCCCCCTTATCTTCGACCTTCGGGGGCGTGAATGACGGCTCCAGCAACTTGTGCGGACTGTGACTCCCGACGTGCCGGACCGGCCGGAAAGGAACAGCGACCAGGCTGACACACAACGCCGCCGTACCCAACGGCACGAGCATACACACCCTTTGAACGGGAGAGGTTGCGGGTTCGAATCCCGTCAGGCGGATTGACCATTTACCGCCTGTAGCTCAATGGCAGAGCGCTTCGTGGAAACGCTTATGCGACTCGTACGATGGTGTTGTGAGCTTGGTACATACAAGGAATTGAGGCGATTTGCCGACGCCGCTCCCCGCACCCAACGGCAGGAGCTTACAAACACATGCGGGTTCGAATCCCGTCATTCCCTCCTGGGGATGTAGCCTAATGGTAAGGCACCTGGTTTCTATCCAGGCGTTAACAACGCACGCTCGTGCGACTTGTGCGGGGATTGGCGTCGGCAGATCGTTGGAACAGACAACATCCGTACCCAACAGCTGGAGCATACAAACACCTGGAATCCCGGAAAGCGAAGGGTTCGATTCCCTTCCGGACTGTCCCAGACGGTCCGTCGCTCAGTGGTAGAAGCACCGGGGAAAGTGAATGACGGCTTCTGCGACTTGTACGGATGCGTCTTTTTTGTGTAGCAGGCACAATCCGCGTGCCGTAAGCGGACGGCACGCGGACCGTGCCTGCTACAAAGAGAAAGGGGTGACCCATGACGCTGGCAAATGTTCAACTGAATCAGGAGCAGGACCTGCGGCTGCGGCTGCTGAACACGCTGCTGACCACGCCGCACCGGAAGCTGGAGGAGATCCGGCCGGTACACGCGGAGATGGTCAAGAGCGATCCGCGGTTCTACGTCCGACTGGCGGCATGGTACTTCCAGCACGGCGACGTCCGCGACCACAAGGAGATGTTCATCGTCACGCTGGTCCTGAGCGATTTCGCGGGTCACCGGGACGTTGGGCTGGCACTGCTGCGGCAGTTGCCGCCGTACGAGGTCGCGCGGGTCCTGGACTTTGTCCATGGTCGCAAGACGACGCGCAAGATCGTGAAGCGTGCGCCGCGTGCGCGGACGCCGCGGCAGGCGCCCAAGGCGAAGTACCGCCTGGCGGCCAAGCCGGGTGTTCTGGCGCGGGTTGCCCGGCTGGTGTCGGGCGCGCAGTCGCCGCCGGATCGGGTCGACTTTGTCGTTCCGGCGCCGGTCCAGGCGCCGGATGGGGTGAAGGTCACGACCGAGTCGTTCGGTCTGTTCGTCAACCCGCCGCGGTCGCTGCGGACGGAGATCGTCCGTTACCTCCGCGAGCGTGAGGCGGACGCACAGTGGTTCGACGGCAGCGTTCTGGTCGCCCGCAAGGCGATCAAGCGGCTGTACGCCCTGAACCACGTCAAGCCGGGCGAGCGGGCGCAGCGGATCCTGTTTGACGAGGACCCGCCGCGTGACAGCCGGCTGTTTGCCCTGCGTCAGCTGGCCAAGGCCGCAACGCCCGCCGAGCAGGCGCAGGCGATCGTCGACAACGCGATCCCGTACCGGGTCGCGGCGACGCTCGTCAAGCAGATGACGCCGTCCGTTCTGCTCGCACTGGTCGATCGGATGAGCCCGCAGGAAGTGATCAACAACGTCGCCTCGCTGAGCAAGCGCGGCGCGATGGAGAACCCGGACCTCAAGGCCCTGATCGAACGCAAGCTCGACGAGGCCAAGACGGCAACCCGGGTCAGCGCTTTCAAGACGGGCAAGGCGCTCGATGCCGCCGGGGCCTCGGTTTCGGCCGAGGTCAAGGCCAAGCTCGAGCAGGTCGCGGACGCGCAGGTCAAGGCCAAGGGCCGGATCAAGCGTCCGACGGCACTGCTGATCGACAAGTCGGGCTCGATGTCGCTGGCCATCGAGCTGGGCAAGCGGATCGCCGCGATGATCTCGGCGGTATGCGAGGGCGAGCTGTACGTGTACGCGTTCGACACGCTCGCCTACCCGATCGACCGGGCCGGAGACGACCTGGCATCGTGGGAGCGGGCGCTCGTCGGCATCACCGCCGGCGGCGGAACGTCGTGCGGCGTCGGTCTCGAAGCGATGCGCCTCAAGAAGCAGTACGTCGAGCAGATCATCCTCGTCACCGACGAGGGTGAGAACCAGGGACCGCTGTTTGTCCCGACGCTGCTCAAGTACCGCGAGGCGCTCGGGGCCGACCCGAACGTCTGCATCGTCCGTGTGCCGGGCAGCACGAGCGGCCTGGAGACCCAGTGCCGCACGGCGCGCATCACGGTCGACACGTTCCAGTTCGGCGGCGACTACTACGCGCTGCCGAACCTGGTGCCGCTGTTGAGCAAGCCGAGCAAGCTCGAATTGCTCATGGAGATCCTGGAGTTTCCGCTCCCGAAGCGGAAGTCGACGTGAGAGGTTGGTTCACCGCGGAGTCGCGGAGGACGCGGAGATAAATCAGATGGCTCGGATCCGCAATTTCGGATTCTGAGTTGCGCCCATGCTTCCAATGGGGGCTCGTTTTTCTCCACGGACTCCGCGGCTCGGCAGTGAGCCGTTGAAGAGTTTCGCCACAGATGGACACGGATGAACACAGATGAAATGCGAAGACGGAAAATAATGACGAAACTCGAATGACCAATGACGACTCAAACCCGAAGGACCGAAATACGAATGACGAAACGAAATGCCCGGCCTGTAACGGTTTCGTGTTTCGGTCATTGGTTATTCGAATTTGATTCGTCATTCGAGTTTCGAGCTTTCACTTTAGGCTGTGTTCATCCGTGTTCATCTGTGGCGAATGTTTTTTTTAGCGGGTGAGTGATGTCGCGGGATCTGATCAATAACGCGCTGGCCCGGCTGGCACGGGAGGAGACGGCGTTTCTCCATACGGAGTTTCTCGCTCCGGTGGTTCGCGGCCGCGGTGTGGCGGTGCGGATCGCGGGGGTGCGGTGCACGCTGCGCGTGGTTCCGCCGGCGTTTTGCGGGTGGGGGGTTTTTCAGCCGGTTTCGCATGCGGTGGCGACGCTGGTTCGGTCGGCAAGCGCCGCCGAGTGGCGGAAGTATCTTTCGCTCTTTCCGGAGCTGCGGCTGATCGTCTGCGCGCGCGACGGCGATCGGCCGGTTGCGGTCGCAGCGAGCGCAGCGGATGCGCGGTTTGAGATTTCCTCGGCAGTTGAAGTGCAGCTTGCCGCAGAGTTCGATTTGTTTGACACGCTGCTGGTCCGTTTCGACGGCGCACAGTTCTGGTTTGACGAGCTGGAGTCGCGGGCCGATCCGGCGGCGGCCGCGTACCTGCGCAAGGAGCTCCAGAAGATGACCGATCCGAACCAGGTTAGCCGGACCGGCCTCACCGAGGGCCAGCGGCGGGCGTACGCGGCGGCGTACCAGCGCCGGGCCGCCGCGATCATGGCCGACGAGCAGCACCGTGGGGAGCTGCGCCTCAAGGCGGCGCTCGCCCACGCCGGTGCGGGTCTGCACGACTTTTCGGAGTCGGGCCAGGCCTACCGCGTGAGCTTCATCCTCGATGGCCGCCGGCACACCAGCGTCGTGCGCAAGCACGATCTGTCGGTCGTCAGCGCGGGGATCTGCCTTTCGGGCGAAGATCGCAAGTTCGATCTCAGCAGCCTGGTCGGCGTGCTGCGCGAGGGTGCTGGCAAAGGAAGATTTGGGTTCATTTGATCGGTTATTGGGAGGGCGAGGCGGGCGAGGCTCCAGGCCGAGCCGACGTAACTCTTTGAGGAAATTTCGGCTCGGCAGGAGCCTCGCCCTCCCACTTGGCGGTCGCGACCGCTTTGGAAGTACGATGCATGGAAAGTTCCATCACGAATCACTGTACCGCGGGCCGGAGTTGCTCGAGAAACTCGCGGCCCTGCGGGTTGCGCTGTGCGGCGCGGGTGCGATCGGGTCGAACCTCGCCGACAATCTCGCGCGGCAGGGCGTGTTGAAGCTGCGCGTCATCGACCACGATCCCGTCGAGGAGCACAACGTCTCGACCCAGCTCTACGGCGAAGGCGATGTCGGCGTGTGGAAGGTGGAAGCGCTGCGCAACCGCCTGTTCCGCACGACCGGAATCGAAATTGAGCCGGTGCGAAAGGAGCTGACCGGCGGAAACGCGCGTCAACTTCTCAAGGATTCCGACCTGATCGTCGACGCCTTCGACAATTTCGCCGGCCGGCGGGCGGTGCAGGAGCTCGCGCGGGCGGCGAGTGTTCCGTGCCTGCACGTTGGGTTGTTCGAGGATTACTGCGAGGTTGTGTGGGACGAGGGGTATCGTGTGCCGCGCGACGTGGCCGCTGGCGATGTCTGCGACTACGCGCTGGCGCGGAACCTGGTGCTGTTGTCGGTTGTCATCGCATCGGAGGCGGTCATGAATTGGGTCGCCGATGGAAATCGGACGAGCCGCTCGGCGACGCTGCGCGATTTGGCCGTGCGGGACTTCGGGTAGCAGGCACCTCCGCGTGCCGTCGCCCGCACGTGAAACGGCGACGGCACGCGGAGCGTGCCTGCTACTTGGAGAAAGGCCCCGCGAGTTTCCTATAATCCGCCGACAATGACGAATTACACGCAGAGCATTCAGAATTTGATGAACGAATTGTCGCGGCTGCCGGGGATCGGAATGCGGTCCGCCGAGCGGATTGCGTTTCACCTGCTCAAGCAGAACCCGCAGGAGGCGCTCAAGCTTGCCCGGGCGATCGAAGATGTGAAGACGCGAATCCGGCACTGCTCGGTCTGCTACAACCTGACCGAACAGGACCCGTGCGGCATCTGTTCCGACGCGGGCCGCGATCAGAGCGTGGTGTGCGTGGTCGAGCAGCCCAAGGATTTGCTGGCTCTGGAGGCGACCGGGCTTTACCGGGGCGCGTATCACGTGCTGCTCGGTCGGATCGCTCCGCTGGAAGACAGCGAGCCGGGCGATCTGACCATTGACCCGCTCATGCAGCGGCTGGCCGCGGGAACGATCCGCGAAGTCATCATGGGAACCAATCCGACGATGGAAGGAGACGGCACCGCGCTGTACATTCAAAGCCTGATCGGCGGGCGGTTTCCCGACATTCAGCTCACGCGGCTTGCGCGCGGACTTCCCGCCGGAAGCAGCATCGAATACGCCAACAAGAACATTTTGGCCGATGCGATCAGCGGAAGGCAGAGGATGTGAGGCGGCAGCCAGCAGACGGTAGGCGGTGAGACAATCGATTCCCGTGACACGGGTTTTCAACCCGTGCTGGCGGCGCAAGTCGAAGGAAATCCTGCCTTGTCAAAGTTCTCATCAATTTCGCGTCGTCAGCACCGGTTATAAACCGGTTATAAACCCGTGTCACAGGCAACGTTCTTCTTCGCCCACACGTGGCACGGAGGAGTCGCCCGACAGTGATGCGGCCCAGGCGTTTCCATTAGAATAGCGGCGTGAAGAGTCGACGATCATCTCCGGCAGGTTTTCAGAAGGTGCACCCCATCTGCGTAAGCGAGGCGTTGGAACCGCGGCGACTGTTCTCTGCGGGCATCGCGCATCTGGGCTTGCCGGCGGGTTCGCTCGATCCAACTTTCGGACTCGGGGGGAGCATCGGGTTAAATACTGGGTCAATAATCCGATCGCTCAACAGGATGGAGGATCATTCTTTTTCACCCCATTGTCAGACAGCGTCGAGGTGATGCGCGTCACGGAATCCGGATCGGTGGACGCTGCCTTTGGGATGAATGGCAGCGTCAATCTTCCGACGAGCTAACCGCCATCAAAGTCCCCGGGGCCTCGCGCAACCTCGTCACCCGTGGACCTCGGCCAGCGCTTTATGGATGGCGTCGATGGTAAGTTTGGCCGCTTGCTCCTTGGGCATGCGGCCCAGGGAGTCGTCGAAGGGCTCGGCGGAGACGGGGCCGTCGTAGCCGATGGCGATGAGGGCGGAGAGGAACCCGCTGACGTTGATGACGCCGGTCGAGGCGGGGAGCGCGCGGTGGTTGTCGATCTGCTGGTCGAGCGGGATTCCCGCCGGGGCGTCGTTGAGGTGGACCCAGACGATCTGGTCGTTGGTCAGCTTGCGGATGTCGTCCGGCGTTTCGCCGGCGTTGTACCAGTGCCAACTGTCCACGATCAGCCCCACGTTCTTCGCCCCGGTTTCGGCGATCAGCTCGAGCATTTCCCTGCTGGTGTGGATGAACTGAAAGCGGTAGCGCGACCGCATCGTTTTGGGTCCCAAATATTCCAGGCCGAAGCGGATTCCATGATCGTCGCAGACTTTGGCGATGTCGGCGGTTCGCCGGGCCAGGCGGTGGAACTGCTGGAGATAGGTCAGCCGATTATCGCCCGGCGTGATCCAGGTTCCCAGCCGGCTGGCGCCGGCGCGCTGAAGCGCCGCCGCCATGCCGTCCAGCTTTGGGAGCCAGGCCTTGAACGAGTCGTCGGACCCGCCCAGCGGCATGCTCATCCCCGTCGCGCCCCACACCAGGTTCCTGGCCTTCAGCTCGTCGCGCAGCGAAGCCATCGCTTCGGGCGACATCGGCGCCAATCCGCCGATCTGCGGCTCGACCGCCTCAAAACCAAGCTCACTGGCGAGGGCGATTGAGTCCTGGATATTGGCGCGAACGCTGATCATGCCGGGGCTGAGGCAGATTTGGAATTTCCGGTCGGGCTGGCCGGTGGAAGCAGGTTGGTCCGCGGCAGACGAGCCTTGGATGGTAAGCGCTGTCGCCACGCTCACGATACAGGACCGAGCGACGAATGCTCGGCGCGAACTTGTGCTTTGGCGTCGGTCGTGCTGAGATTGGCTCATTGTTCACCGTTGGCTTTCCCCATCGCCGCGATTTTTGCAGAGGATCTACGGCGATTCTACCGGGCTGGGAGTTCAAGCGACATGGCCCGACAAACGAATCAGCTGGTTTTGCCTGATGGCCAGACGATACCCGTTAATCGGGTCGCGGACATAATCCTTCAGCATGAGAGTTCGGTCATCGATCTGTTTGATCGGAGCAACGTAGGACCGCACGATCAGATTGAGGCAATTGATCTGCTCTCATTAAACGCGCTCATGAGATGGGGTGTCAGACTTACGTTTCCGAGGCTATGGGATATTCTTCTCTGGCGAGCGCGTCCTCAGCATCAGCAACGTGATGCGGCGGGCTGGAGCGTCCCGAATGGAAGCTCCGGCTGCGCGTAAGCCACTTCCGGTCGGGGGCGGGCGACGAGCTTTACTACGGCGGCGACCCCAACGATGCTGGCAGAGGCGATCAGCAAACCAAACGAGCCGGACGCGGCACCAGCCATGCCGACAGCGATCCCGGCCGCGCCAAGCAACGATCCTCCGTTACGAATCTTGCTGATTGTGTTGCTCATTTGGCCTTCCATCGATTAACTATAGGCGTCCGCCAGCTACTTTAACAATAGTAAAATTGTTGCTAAAGCGCCGAACCCGATGAAGTTAGAGACGAAGCCGAGGAAGATTTTATTGGTCGTTGTCAGAACGTGTCCGCCGCGCGGCTCATTCTCCTGATGGATCACCAGATTAATGACATACGCCAGGAACGCCGTGACAAGGCATACGCTGACTTTTTTTGGATCCGCCTTGAGAAACTGCGCCACGCTGGCGAGACCCGTCGTGATTGCGGTAAGCGAGGCGTCTACTCCCAGAAACCAGTCTTTGGCTTCAAATGGTGTGGAACGAATGAGCTTCTTCCCAATCGCGGCCGTGAACAAGATCACTACCGGAATCCCGATCGCATAGAGCCAGTCGGTCAAGAACTGCCTCCCTTTGCCTGACCATCGTAATTCGCGAAACCGAACCGTCAAAATAATCAAGCTTTGTTGCCCGATCGCAAATGCGAGATTTGATTCCCTCGGTGTCCCGTTAACGCAGCCGGCGGTGCAGCAGGGCACATGATCTAGCAAAAATTAGACAACTGGCACAGATATCGTGCCATTTTTAGTGCCAAAATCGGCCAAAAGTGCCACGCGGGGGTGGGGCCTTGAACATCCTGTGTTGATCACCGGAGCCGGCGGTGCAGAAGGTCCAATGTCAGGCCGTAGCAGATGCGGGCCAATTCGGGGTCATAGCGGGCGCCTTCGTCGCGCATGAAGGCGTGCTGGGCGTTGAACTCGTGCCAGGTGAATGTCGTGTTGGCGTCGCTCAGGGCGTTGTAGACCAGTTGCCGGCCCTCGCGCGGCGTGTGCGGGTCTTGGCGGCCCCAGATCATGAGCAGTTCGCCCTTGATCTCGGGGATGCGGTCAAGCGAGTTGTCGTGCATTCCCTTGGCGAGGGAACGTTTGTGGATGTCGGTGGCATAGAAGCACGCCGCGGCGAGGACGTCGGGGTTCATGGCGGCGCGGAAGGCCAGGTGGCCGCCGATGCAGATGCCGACGGAGGCCAGCCTGCCGGTGCAGTCGGGGCGGGACTTGAGATGATCGAGAACGGCCCGCGCGTCAGCGTCATAGGCGGCGAGTTCCTTGCTGGTTTTGAGGGCGTTGCCGCGATCGGCGCCGGCCTGGTCGTAGGCGAGTGCCACACCGGGCGATTCAAATTCGTGGTAAATCTCGGGGACCGCGACGACGTACCCGTGACCAGCGAGGAATGCGGCGGTGCGACGAATCGGGCCGGTGACCTGAAAGATTTCTGAAAAGAACAGGATGCCCGGATACTTTCCGGGCGTCGCCGGGGCGAAGACATAGGTGCGCATCGAACCCGTCGGCGTGGAAAGATCGACGGCTTGCGGCTCATTGATGGTCATCTGAGCCGCAAGCGTACCTTCCGCGGCGAATCAGACAACATGCCGATGTGCAAGCTAGCAGGCGATCAGTTACCGCCGGAATCGAGGATGGCCTGGCGGATTCGGTCCTGCGACTTGGCGTCGGCGGGGGTGGTCTCAGCCAGGACGCAGGTGAACTCGGCGCCGATCGTGAATAGACGGTTGGCGTGGCCGTGGCAATGAGCAACGGTACAGAGCACGAGCAATTCCCGGCCTTCGAAGCGGGGAAAGACTGCGACAAAGGTTGCGTTGCGGGGCAGGTCGTGGGAGCAGTTGATTCTCAGCCCGCGGGTGGAGATGTCCAGGACGGTGACGGTTTCCTCGAGGTCGCTGTTTTGGAGCCGGATCTGGATTTCACCGTGATAAGGGAAGCGGCGAGCGCGGCGCAGCTCGTGACCGCGGGTATCCGGCGCCATATCGGCCGCCATGATGGATGCGAGCTGTTTGGCCGTGAGCATGGCCGAGCCGTCCTTTGGAGAACGAGCGGTCCTCCTCTTCGTCATCGGCCAGAAACATCGCGGACTTGACAGGCTGGTTTACAGGGCGGGCGAGGGCGCGGTGGTGGGCCCGGACATGGGCCTGAAGTGGGGGCCGCGCGGGCCGCCACGGCGCCCAGGTGGGCCGCCGTGAGCACGGGCAGCGTCATAGAGTTTCAACTGATCGGGCGACAGCATCGCGCGGGTCTGATCCTCGGCCTGATGAACCGAATCCGCCAGATTTTTCTCGACCTGATCCACATCCGCCCTGTACTGCTCCTGGATTGCGTCGTATTTGGCGCGCTGCTCCGAGGAGAGCAGATCGAGGACGGCCTGGTCGCGCTTTTGAACGAGTATGCGACGATCCCCGAAGCGGTCTCTCCGCTGCTTGTCGACCACCGTCCAGATCCCCTTCATTTTCTCGCGCTGTTCCGGAGTCAACGATTGGTCGAATTGCCTCCACGCGCTCATGGGATGCGGATGAGCGTCGCCTGGCTGAGGGGGAACCTGCTCGCGGAGATGTCGATCGACAGCCATCCCCACAACCGCACCGGCGGCGAGTACGACGAGAAACGCCAGCACGAGCAGGAATTTGAGCTTGTTCATGGGTTCTGACCGGCCGCCAGATTCACGTTCACCCAATCAACCAGTTGCGGATCTTCCGGCATTTCCGAGGCGTCGTGAGAGGTCGGGGGGTACAGCAGGACCGGGGTGACAGCATCGGCAACGGCGCCGCTGGCCTGGGGTTGTGGACGGCTGTAGAAGATCCACACCGAGGCGGCGATGAGGACCGACGCCGCCAGGGCCGTTGTCCATTCGGCGATTCGCAGATACACAACCTGGCCGACTTCCGGGGCCAGCGCATACAGATTCTGGCGGACTTGGGTGTTCATGCGGCGGGCGGGAGCCGCACTGATAACGGCCGAAAGCCGGCGAATTTGCGCCAACTCCGCCTGGCAGGGGACGCATGTCGCCAGATGTTGCTCGAACGCCGACCGTTGCGTGCCGCTCAGCTCGCCATCGTGGTAAGCATTGACTTGAATACTGTTTGGACAACTGTCCATAACAACTCCTGCGAAACACTGCGCGACTGTCGGCTCTGCTTGGCAAGAGCAAATGCGGAGGATTACGCCACATTTGACACTGCCGTCGCCAGTTTTGCAATCAGGCGTTTAGTCAATTGGCCTGATCCGGCTGCTTCCGTTCGCCCTCGAGATACCCGGCAAACCGCCTTTTCAACTCCTGCCGTGCCCGGTGCAGGCGGGATTCGACCGTCCCACGGGGCACCTTTAATGTCGTCGCGATCTCATCGTACGTCATCTGCTGCAACTCCCGCAGCACGATCACCTCGCGGTGTTCGGGCGAGAGAACCTGGAGCATCGCATCCAAATCGACACGACTTTCCACGATGGCGGCGGGCGAGCCGGTATCCAATCCGCCGCCCTGCCCATCATCCGGTCCTACCTCATCGGGCAGCACGCTCGTATGGCGGATGCGTCGCGAGCGGCGAAACTTGGAAGCATGGTTCAGCAGAATGCGAACCAGCCAAGTTTTGACCGACGAGCGGCCTTCAAACGCCCCAAACCGCCGAAACGCCCCCAGGAGCGTCTCCTGAAGGACATCTTCGGCATCGGAGGCGTTGCCCATCACCGAGCAGGCCAGCCCATAAAGGCTGTCTCCGTGGCGGTTTACAAGCTCCCGAAACGCCGCCTCATCTCCGCCGCGGATCTTATGGACGAGTTCAGCGTCGCTTACCTGCAAGCCGCCAGCTCCCTGTCCCTTGGCATCCGCGCCGGATCTATGTCCGGAGTTAGTCCCGCCAGAGGGCTCGTTTATTCCTCGCACCGTCTTTGCTTCCACGCCGGGCGCGGCCGTAAAACGCCCGAATCGTCACAGTATAGCGGAAATATGGGACCGTCTGAATGACAGGGGCTGTCCAGATGTCGCATACGGAGGTGCTGGAGGCACGGGTGCTGCTGGCGGCATGGTATGTCGCGCCGGCCGGAAACGACTCGGCGCGCGGGAACCTTCAGCATCCGTTTGCAACCATCCAGCACGCCGCCGACGTTGCCTCGGCCGGTGACACCATCTTCATCAAGGGGGGCGCCTACCGCGAAACGGTAACCCCGCCGCATTCGGGCACGGCTGCGAAACCGATTACGTTTAAACCATATAAGAACCAGAAGGTCGTCATCGACGGCGCCGATCCCGTCGATGGATGGACGGCCGTCGGCACCGGAACCGATCAGACCTCGGCAATGAACTGGAACCTGGGAGACGGCAACAACCAGGTCTTTGCCAATGGGCAAATGCTGCCCGAAGCCCGCTGGCCGAGCACGTCGCCGGACATTGCCAACTTGTGGAGCCCGACCGTCGATCACATCACCGGCGCCAGCGTCAGCGCGCCGCAAAATGGGATTCAGACGGCCACCGTGACGATCCCCGACCTCACCAGCCCCGCCGGCACGTGGGTCGGAGCGACGATTCACATCGCTCACGGGCAGCAGTGGGTTTGGCGCACGGGGACGGTGACGGCTTCTTCGCCAGGCTCGCTGACCTATACCTACGTCGCACCGGACAATCCCATTCAGGAGATGCCGATTGCCGGCAATCCGTTTTATCTGACCGGCATAATCGCCGCACTCGATGCGCCGGGCGAGTGGTTCAAGGATCCCAATACCGGCTTGCTTTCACTGGACCCGCTTGCCGCGGGCGCGCCGCCGAATATCGAAGTCAAGCATCGCGTCTATGGCTTTGACCTGGGCGGCGATTCCTATATCAACATCACCGGCATCAACCTCTTTGCCTGCACGATCAACACCGACGCCACCTCCAGTCACCTCACTCTCGATTCGATTGGGGTACAATACGTTTCGCAGCAGATGGACGTCGCCGATCCATTCTCGGACATATTCCACCCGCACACGACGGGCATCATCCTGAATGGATCCGGGAATCTGATCGAGAACAGCACGATCCGCTACAGCTCGGGAGACGGGGTTTTCCTGGGCGGGTCGAACAATGCGGTGGTGAACTGCGTGATCTCCGACACCGATTATGCCGGCGGAAACGAAGCCGCGGTCAGCACTCTCGGGACGGCGGAGCGCGTCAGCCAGAATACCATCACCAACTGCGGCCGCGACGGCATCTCCATTTACAACTCGCAGGCCAACGTCGATCACAACCGGATCTCCAGCGCCGGCCTTCTCACCACCGACCTGGGCGGAATCTACAGCTTCCAGACCGACGGCATGGGCAGCCGCCTCAGCTACAACGTGATCTCCAACATTCACACCGGCGGCTTTGGCGGAACCGGAATTCACCTCGACGACAACTCGAGCAAATATGTCGTGGACCACAACGTTGTCTGGAATGTCGATTTCGGGATGAAGATGAACCCGCCGAGCACGAACATCCAGGTCTACAACAACACGTTGATCGGTGCCACCAACAGCATCGCCAGCAACGGCAACATGGATATGCCGGCCTGCGCGTTCGCTAACAACATTCTCGGCGGCGCCGCGATGATCGGACCGGGCGCCACGCAGATCGACGATCTGCCGAACACGGCCGCGATCGCTTTCGTGAATGCCGCCGCGGGCGATTTCCGCCTGAAGCGCGGCTCGATCGCCATCAATAAGGGAGAAGTTGTCGCGCCGTACACTGGAAAATATATCGGATCCGCTCCCGACGTCGGCGCTTACGAGTTCGGCGACAAGCCGTTCACGGCGGGAGCGATCACGTTAAAAGCCGGTAATGCCTCACGGCGTTCTGGTTGAATAGCTTTTCTGCGAACGACTTCCCCCGCGGCGCGGTGATCTCGCGCAGGACCTCGACCCAGCCGCGGATCGTGATTGATCTGAGGCACACGGGCCAGTTGCTGGCGAACATGACGCGATCGGGGCCGAAGCTGTCGAGGCAATGATTGACGATAGGAGCGATGTTCTGGATCGTTGCTGAAGCGGCGGGTCCATTCTCCGCGACGCCGGAGATCTTACAGGCGACGTTCGGTTGGGCCGCGAGCGCCGCGATTCCCTTGCGCCATCGATCAGCGGCGGAGTTGTCGCCACCCGGCGCGAACCAGGCGCAAGAGGCGTTGCCGCAGTGGTCGAGGATGAAGCGCGTGCCGCGCGCGGCCTTTGCCAGTTCCGCGGCTTCGGCCATTTCCCCTGCATCCAGCAACAGATCGAAGCTGAGTTGAAGCTCGCCCAGAAGGGCGAGGTCCCGAACGAATCGCGATTCCCGCGAGCGCCCGGCGGGGAAAGGCGCCCGCACGCCGCGAATGCATGGGTTGCCTTTGAACTGTCGAATGTAGTTGGCAAATCCCTCCGCGCCCGGCCGCCCGCCAATCACGACGCCGCCCACCGGCGCCTCCGAACGGCCGCACAGGCCCGCCGCGAATCGCGCCTCGGCCTCGTGCTGGCTGGGGTCAACTGCGACTTCGACGTAAACCGATCGCACGACATTCAGCCCCGCGATCGCGTCGCGATAATCGCCAGGAGAATAGTCGCGGTTGAGCAAAGCCCCGGCGTTGTCGAGCCACGGCAGCCGCAGCCGCTTTCGATCCCACACATGAAAATGCGGATCCACAATCGGCGCCGGCGGATCGCCTGCCAGCGACGCGCCGGCCGCCGCAATGATTCCTGCTGTTGCACCAAGGAAGCAACGGCGATTGATCGGTCTCATGACCATCCGCATCCCATTCATTGGCGAACTTTTCCGTTGCATCTCAGGTGTCGTCGCTGTAATGTTTGTATGGGCCGTGGGTGATCCACGAATTTCGTGAACGGGCATTAGCGCGGAACTCTCGGCGGTCAACCCGCACACTCCTGTGCCAATCATTATCGCGCACTGACTGCCGTCAGTCCAAAGAAGGTCATCTCATGCGCTTCTCATCTCTCAATTCGCGCGGTGCGGAGCAGTGTTCTCACCGCCCCAAAAACCGGTGTCGCTGGCGCGGCCCGGGGGGTTACGGGATCGAGTCACTTGAACGCCGCGTGTTGTTGAGCGGCTACAGCGTTGTCGCCGGACTGGGCGCGGGCGGCCAAACGCCGGTTGGCGGCGTGGTGGTCGATTCGCTCGGTGATATTTTCGGAACTGCCCAGGCGGGGA
>DATHPP010000440.1:0-33063 GCA_035483795.1 Tepidisphaeraceae bacterium
ACACCCCCCGCGAGATTCGGCGATCATTGCCGGGCGACGTGCTGCCCCGACCCGCGATTCGGTAGAATGAGTGCATGCGTCGCCGCCTGCTCAATTTCGCCGCTTCTGTGTCGATGGCCCTCTGGCTTGGGTCCATCGCATCGTGCATGTGGATGCCCTACGCAAAGGGTTTCAAGTTCTACACGCCGCAACATGAGTTCCAGTTCACCAACGGAACGCGCTGGTGGGGCCTCAGAGTTTCAGGCGGAACACTTGTGCCGGGCGGAGGCGGGGCATTTAGCGCAACACCAGCGGCGTGTGCCCGGAATGCGGCACGCCGGTTCCGAAGGCAACCGACGAAAACAGCCCCCGGCCTGCGTGATACAGGTCAGGGGCTTTTTTCATTTCATCGCCGGTGTGGAACTCAAGTGGTCCGGGGTCGATGGAGTTAAGGCAATTCGCCCTGGCTTGGATAACAAGGGTGAACCTCTTACGTAGTCGCCGCGCTTAATGCGGCATGAGGCTGAAGATCCTCCGCCTTGTTCCCTTGCTGGCGATCCTGTTGACCGGCTGCGGCCCGATGTTCCTGCCGGAAACCGTTCCGCTCAGCCCCGAGGAGCAGAAGCAGGTCGATTCGATGTGGGACAACCTGCTCTCGCCGGTCAACCGCGTCAACCGCCAGACGCTGTTTGACGCGATCCTGGTCTACTGGCTCTTCCAGTCCGGCGTCGACCGCCTGCACATGACCAGCGAGAAATTCTTCGCCCACGGGAAGGCCGTCATGGAAATCGACTGCGAGCGCGCCAATCCGCAGGCCGACCAGTTCAGCATCACCGTGCTCGATGACCGCGGGCGAACCCTGCGGCGGGAACGCTACAGCCGGGCCGACATCGAAAAATCCGCCGCCGACCTGTCTTCTGCCGGACCAACGACGCGACCTTGCCGCGAAACCCCCGAACAGCGCCAACATCGCCTGGAACAAGAGCGCCGGATGGGCGCCGTCGAGGCGGCGACGCAGCCCGCCGCCGTTTCAATCGGGAAATGACCGAATGCGACAAACTGACAACGTTGAACAGGGGTCGGACATGCGCGCTTACGGCGGCGGCCTCCGCTGCAAGCAGTTCCTGCTCAATCTCGTAGAAGCGGCATTGAACATCGCCAGGAGCGCAAATGGCCGACAAATACCTGGCACTAACGTGATTCTCGCAAACAGTCGATGACCTGAGCATGGGGCCGAATACAACCAATGCCTTCGTGCTCAAAAAGGGAATGCGGGTCGGGAGCTTTGTGATTCGCGAGATTTCGGAGCAGCGATTGAGTCTAAGAGGCAGTCGGCGGTTTGCGATGGGAAGGCTCATTGTTGAAATTCTTCTGCTGGCATTGGGGCTGGCGGCATGGGGTGCGGTGCTGCGGGATGATCCCGCCAAGCCGAGAAACCTGAAGGTGCTTCTGTTCCCACTGGCGGGCGCCGTGCTCGCCGCCACCGGCCTGCTCCACTTTGGCGAGGAATGGGCCTTCGACGGCCAGGCCCGCACGTTCTTCCGCCGGGGATTCTTCGGCGAAGCGACCATGGGACCGGGCAAGATCTCATGTCTCCAGTTGACGGTCCTGCCCACGAACCTGCAACAGCGCGAGACAGTGGCTCTCAAGCTGCTCGCCAGGGACGTGCTCGCAATCGGCCGTGCGAGGAGCAAAAAGCCCGCGGCGATGAACCTGATCGCCGCCGCGAAGGCCATTGCCATCCGCCTCCAGATCCCGGTGACGGTTGAGGGCGAGATGAATGAGGCTCCCGCTTCAGCCGCGCAAGCTCTGGAGGAGCTCCGCGCGGCAGGTTCGACATTCCGGCGAGCCGCCTGAATTCACCGATCCCGCCCCGTCTTCATTACGCCAACCCCGCGGCGGGCGAAATCACCCTCTGTGCCCTCCCACCCCGCATCTCCCCGACCCGCGCGCTGCGCATGGGACAACCCCCAAGCAGTCACCGCCCAAGTTCCCCTCTTTGCGTCTTCGCGCCTCCGCGTGAGCTTTCTCAGTCCTGAGATGGCGGAGCATAATGGGGGCGGCTGAAACGGAACGTCGCCGGTGCCGTCATTACTCCGTGGAACCCCAGAGACAGGACACGACGACTGATTTGCCAGCAGGCACGAAGCCGGCGACGCGCGGCACATTTGATCGGCGGTGGGCGGTGATCGCCTGGGCGGCGTTCGCTTTGACGCTGGTTCTGCTGGAGGTCGAACGCAGGGCGCGCGTATTGCACCCGGCGTCGCTGCTTTTCCTGTTTCTGTTCGTTGCTAGCCTGCTGCCGGGTCTGGTTGAAATGATCACGGCGCCGTGGCGGCTGTTGCGTGGCAGCCGAAAGCGGCTTTCGTTGTTTTGGGCCGTGCTTGCCACCGTGCCCGCGATCCTCTGGGCGGCGTGGGGTGGGCGGACGTGGTATCAGTTCGATCAACGCCACAACTCAAACGACTGGGCGACGCAGCTCATGATCGTCGCGGGCGCATCAGTCATGGAAGCCCGGGCCGTGTATTTCTCGCCGCGGCGCCTGGAAACGCCGCGGCTGATCATGTTCTACGACGACAGGACCGTCACCAACGCGTCGAACGACGCGGCGGAGATGGATCAGCACGTCGCCAGGATGGAGCAGTTGCTGGGGCTACCGCTTCGCAACAAAATCTTCTACGTCCGCGGCCCGCTGTTTGGCGGCAGGCACGTGTCGTTTCGCGGCCTGGCGTATGGAACATCGGAAAGTCCGGCGCGGTATGTGGATCGCCACGAGTTGGCCCACGCCGTGATCGGCCAGCACATGCCGGACTTGCAGACGCCGACATTGCTCTCCGAGGGGTGGGCCGAATCGCAGTCGGTCGCGAGCCGCGATCTGGCCGACCGCGCGATTCAAGTGCGCTCGATGGTTGCCCAATGGGGACCGCGTTGGGCGGCGCTGACGGAGGAAGAACGCAGGACCGTGCTTAAGACCTTCGTCGACCGTGATGGATGGGAGCGGCTGTTTCGCACCGCGTCCGGCGGAGGTGGCAACGTCACCTCTTGGCTGGGCGAGTTGACCAACTCCCACTGGTATCGGCGCGACAGCGGCGCGGTTTACTCCATCGGCGGCGCGTTCGTCGATCATGTCCTCCGCCGTTACGGCGCGGGACGCTTCGTTGAGCTCTACTTTGCCTCTCGTCCCGGAAACTTCGACCAGCAATGCGCCCGCGCGCTTGGCGCGGACCTTCAAACGATAGAGCAACGCTTCTGGGAGGACGAACGCACGCTGGCGCAGGAGAAAGAGTGAACTTGAGCAAGTCGAGGTGGAAGAGCAGCTCAGTCTCCGAGTCTCAGAACCCACGCCCGCCATTCGGTCTCGAACTGCCCCACTGTTTTGGGCGCGACGATTTTTCGCAGCGTGTCGATTCCGGTCGGGTCTTCCGTCGCGTGGTCGCGGAACTGGCGGTAGTAGTCGACGAGCATGTGGTGCTCCTGAAGATAGAGCATCAGATACCGCGCCTCGGCGTAATTCAGGCCCGAGCGCTCGGGGCCGTAGAAATCGGGATCGGCGATCAACTCTTCGAGCGGGCGCAGCTTGTTTTCGCGGATCGCCTGCTGGAGGGCGGGCAGGCGCCAGTTGACCAGGCCGCGGATCGAGGACTCTGACAGCGTGCATTGTTCGTAGAGGCTCGCGAGGCCCTCGTTGAACCACGCCGGCACATGCGGGAAGTCCGGCGCGATCAGGGCGTGCGTCAGCTCGTGCACGAGCGTTCCGGTGCCGGTCGCGACGTTCATGACCATCACGCGGTCGCGCTGGCGGTAGTAGCCGAAGTGCGGAACGTTCCCGTCGTCGAACCACTTCTTCGACAGCCGTTTGTAGGGCGCCTCGGATTCGAAGAGCAGGATGAGAATCGGCTCGGCCGGCCGCGTGTCGAAATACGTCGCCCATAGCGCCTTTGCCGCGGCCAGGATCGTCTGGTCGCGGTACGCCGCGAGCTGCTGAGCCGTCCCGTCGCCGGCGATGACAAACGGCGACGCAGCCAGACAGTGCAGCCCTTCCGCTTCGAGCCGCGGTTTCCACTGTTCAAGGACCACCAGCGTCTTCTGCTCGATCGTCGCGGCGCGCGACCCGACGGCGCACGTGAGAAGCGTGAGAACCAGCGTCCGAAGGCAAACCATGCCTGAATAGACGCCGGGATTTCGAGAAAGTTCACATGACCTCGCGCCAACGGAACAGTCGAGCGGTTTCCCGTCCGATGTCAGGCTCCAAAGAGCAAACCGCGGAGGCCGCGGAGGATCGCGGAGGATTGCGGATGAGGGACATCAACCAGATCAGCGCTCAGATCATCGACGCCGCCATGAAGGTGCATTCGGCTCCTGATTAACTTCAACATGCTTCACCTCAAAGACGGCCTCAAGCGGATGGTCAACAAGCTGGAACCCTCCGCGTCCCTCCGCGCCCCCCGCGGTGAGCCCGACGACTGATCCGAAGGAAAGCTGGCCCGCCACCGATGGCTTCACCGTTCACGGCTGTTCTTCGCGGCCCCTTCTAGCAGCCGAATCACTTTTTGGTCGTCCGTTCTTCTACGTGCACGATCAATGGCGGAGAGCGACATCCATCCGGGAATGGCCGGATCGGCGCCGGCTTCGATGAGCAGCCGTGCCATTTCAAACGAGCAGGTGTCCGAAACCTCGCCCAAGGGAGTGTTGCCGACGACTCGCCCGTCGTGAGCGTTGACGTTTGCTCCGCCCCGGAGCAGAGCATCGACGACGTCGGGATGCTCGCCGGCCACCGCATAATGAAGCGGTGTCTTGCCAAAATCATCGAAACGGTTCACGGGGTACTTCGCCCTCAACAACTTCGTCACGCTCGGAAGGTCGCCATCCGCCGCCGCTCTGTGGAGTTGCTCACGCTGAAATCGTGCTTCCAGATCATCGATCATGTTCTGGCGGTTCCAGGTCATTTGCGACATCGGCGAAATCCACCTTTAGCTGTCCCCGCCAAACCATGCGCGCACACGCTACCCCTCGAACATTCATCCCTCATGGGAACGTCATGACGATTCCCTCGCCGCCACGACCGGATTGTGCCACCGGCCGTAGCCGGCGGTGATCTGGTCCGATTCCCGCGGACCCCACGTGTTGGGCTCGTATTCACGGATCGGCGTCGGGTGTATCAGAGCGGGTTCGACGATGCGCCACGCCTGTTCGACCGAATCCTCGCGGGCAAAGAGGGCGGCGTCGCCGAACATGGCGTCATGGAGGAGCCGCTCGTAAGCGTCCATGGCCTGGAGACCCGGGTCATCGGTGACCGTCAGCTCGGTAGACCTTCCGGACATCGCGTCGCCGACGTCCAGCACCTGCATGCCCAGCGCGATCACGACGTCGGGGCTGATGCGGAAGCGAAAATAATTCGCGGGCAGCGGTTTGCTCGAATAGATCGCCGGGGGCTGACGGAAGCGGACCAGCACTTCCGTGCAGGTCACGGGCATGGACTTGCCGGCGCGCAGCAGGAACGGCACGCCTTTCCATCGCCACGAGTTGATCTCCAGCCGCAGCGCGGCAAAAGTCTCCGTTTGCGATTGCGGCGCGACGCCGGGCTCACTGCGATAGCCGCGGAACTGGCCGCGCACGACGTTATCCGGGTCGAGCGCCGGGATGCATTTGAGCACCTTGGCCTTTTCGTCGCGGACGGACTCGCTGTCGGCCCCGGCCGGCGGTTCCATCGCAAGATGCGCGACAATTTGCAGCAGGTGGTTCTGGACGACGTCGCGGATCGCGCCGACCTGGTCGTAGAACGCGCCGCGCCCCTGCACGCCGAACTGTTCGGCCATCGTGATCTGCACGCTCTCGATGTGCTCGCGGTTCCAGATCGGCTCGAGAATCTCGTTGGCAAAACGCAGGTACAGCAGGTTGCGGACTGGCGTCTTGCCCAGGTAGTGATCGATCCGAAAAATCGCGCTCTCGTCGAAATAAGTCAGCAGAGTCCGGTTCAGTGCAAGGGCCGAGGCCAGGTCATGGCCAAATGGTTTTTCGATAATCACCCGGGCGCCGGCAGCCGAGTTCGACGTGCCAAGCTGCTGCACGACCAAAGGAAACAAGGACGGCGGAATCGCCAGGTAGTGTGCCGGGTGCTGGGCATTGCCGAGTTCCCGGCGGAGCGCAGCAAAGGTCGCCGGATCTTCGTAATCGCCGTCAACATAGCGCAGCAGGCCGCTGAGCGTCTTGAAGGCCGCCGGGTCGACGCCGCCGTGACTTTCCAGGCTCGCGCGGGCGCGGGCCCGGAGGTTTTCGAGCGTCCAGCCTGCCTTGGCGACGCCGATGACCGGCACGTTCAGGTTGCCGCGCTTGGCCATGGCCCCAAGCGCCGGGAAGATCTTCTTGAATGCCAGGTCGCCGGTGGCCCCGAAGAACACCAGTGCGTCGGAGGGGGTTTGACTCATGATGTTTGTCTCGCATTTCGGCCGATCGATTCGCGCTCTACGGTATGCCGACAAGGGGACAGCAAGCAACGCGCTTCCTGATCTGGGTTATTCGAATCGCGTCGCGCTCAATTCGATCTTATAGATCATCCCCTGATACCCCACGACGTAAAGCTCTCCGGCGTTGTCGCGGCCGAAGGAGACGACTTGCTGGGGACAAATCCCGATCTGGCGGACCTTGTCGAGCACGCGGTCCTTTTGCGTGAGGGCGAAGAGCCGGTTCTTCTGCCAGTCACCGAAGAGGTAGACGCCGAAGAAGCTGGAATTGCGGTCGCCGCGGTAGACGAAGCCGCCGGTGACGGATTGTCCGTACTTGCGCGTGTAAGCGAAGACCGGCGGGACAAAATGCTCGCCCTCGCGGCGGTATTTGTTGGAGAAGCGCTCGAAGCCTTCATAGACGTTCCACCCGTAGTTTTCGCCGCGGCGGATGATGTCGACTTCTTCGTACAAATCCTGCCCGACGTCGCCGGCCCACAGGTCGCCCGTGACGGGATCGAAGCTGATTCGCCACGGCTCGCGCAGGCCGTACGACCAGATCGTCGGCAATGCGCCCTTTGCGCCGACAAACGGGTTGTCCTTCGGAACTGAGTAGAGCTTTCCTGATTCGGGGTGATCCACGTCGAACCGGTGTATTTTTCCCAGGGGCAGCGAAAGGTTCTGGGCATGCCCCTCCGGGTCTCCCTGCGGACCGCTGTCGCCCATGCTCATGTAGAGGCAGCCGTCGGGTCCGAATGCCAGGCCGCCGCCATAGTGGACGTTGGTGACGGCGTCGAATTTCAGGATTTCCCTGGGAGGCGTACCCGAATCGCCGCCAAGGTCCTCCGACGCCTTGCCCTCAAACAGGTGCGTCGCGAAATGCCCGCCCTCGGCAAGATGCTTGACGTAGAAGTATCTGCGGTTGATCGCGAAGTTCGGATGAAAGACCAGGCCGAGCAAGCCGCGCGTCCCGCGGATGAATTTGCCGGTGTCCAGAAACAGGGTCTTGGTTTCGTCAGACCCGTTTTTTCGGATCAACCAGATCTTCCCCGACTCGTGCTCGACGATGGCAAACGCATCGGGCAGTCCGGGCACGGGACCGAACCAGACCGGATGCTGGAACTGATGCTCGGGCGCTATGAACGGAACCAGCCGGACCGGTGTCTGAAGCTGGGGAATGACCGGCGGCATGCCGTGATACGCGACGGCGGTGTTCTGCGGCGCTTTGAGGCTGGCGAGGTACGCGATCAGGTCTGCGAATTCCTCGAAGCTGAGGCTCGCCTCCAATCCCTCCGGCATCAATGAAACGTCGGTGGTCTGCTGTCGGTCGATGTCCTGCGTGCGGATGCGGACCAGCTTTCCATCGGCGCCCATCAATCCGACGCCCTGCTCGCTGGCTTCCTTGATGATGCCCTGGAAGAAATCGCCCGACCGGGTCCTGATCGTCGTAGTGCTGTAGCCGACGGCGATGGTGGCGGAGGGTTCGAGAATGGATTGGATCAATTCGTCGCGTCCGAATTTGTCGCCGATCGCAAAAAGGTCCGGCCCGGCCTTGCCGCCGCGGGAATCAACCGTGTGGCACTGCGAGCAGGCCAGTCGTTGCGCCTCGAAGAACAGCTTCCGCCCCGCCTCTGCGTTTCCCTGATGGATCATGGCATAAGACTGATAGCGCTGGCGCGACTGTCTGCTCGTTTGCGTCTGTTGCGCTGACGCAGAGCGCGTTCCATTTAGCAGAGCAAGAACCAGGAGAGGCGTTGAGAACAGCGGCGGATGGAATGGCATCGCGAGTGAGTACCCAGGCCGCGCAATCGCCGTTGATCATCGGGGCGATCACGCGATCAGTTGCGGGATGACGGTTCCGTGCACGTCGGTAAGGCGGAAATCGCGGCCCTGATAATGGTACGTGAGGCGCTCGTGGTCGAAACCCAAAAGCCGGAGGATCGTCGCCTGGAGGTCGTAGACGTGCACGGGGTCCTGGGCGATGTGGAAGCCGAGGTCGTCGGTTGCGCCATAGGTAATGCCCGGCTTGGCGCCGCCGCCGGCCATCCAGACGGTGAATGCCGATGGATGGTGGTCGCGGCCGAGCTTGCGGTTCAGTACCGGGTTGTTTTCGACCATGGGCGTGCGGCCGAACTCGCCGCCCCAGATCACCAGCGTCTCATCGAGCAACCCGCGCTGCTTGAGGTCCTTGACCAGGGCCGCCGAGGCTTGGTCGGTCTCCTTGCAATGCTGTCGGTGGTTGCCGACGACGTCGGAATGGGCATCCCAGCCTTCGTGATAGATGTTCACGAAGCGTACGCCGCGTTCGATCATCCGGCGGGCCAGCAGACAGGCGCGGGCAAACGACGGTTTGTTGGGATCGCAACCATACATCTCCAGCGTCTGGCGGCTCTCGGATTTGAGGTCCATCAATTCCGGCGCCGAAGTCTGCAAGCGGGCGGCCATCTCATACTGGCTGATGCGGGTGGCGATCTCGGGATCGCCGACGCGCGCCAGCCGGCGGCGATTCATCCTGTCCAGCAGGTCGAACGTGTCGCTTTGAAGACGGGGATCGACGCCGTCCGGACTGGAAACGTCCAGGATCGGATCGCCCTGGTTGCGGAAACGGACGCCGGCGTAGAGGGTCGGGAGAAATCCGCTGGACCAGTTGGCGGCGCCGCCGCTGATCCCCTGGCCGGTGGACATGACGACGAACGCCGGCAGGTCCTGCGATTCGGACCCGAGCCCGTAGGTCACCCACGAGCCCATGCTGGGCCGGCCCGGCTGCTGAAACCCGGTGTTGAAGAAAATCTGCCCCGGGGCGTGGTTGAACTGATCCGTGTGAACGCTCTTGACCAGGCAGATGTCGTCGACGATCTCTCCCAGGTGCGGCAGCAGCTCGGAGATTTCCGCGCCGCACTGCCCGTGGCGGGCGAATTTGAATTGCGGCCCCAGCACCGCGGCGTCGGAGCGGATGAACGCGTAGCGCTGGCCGCCGATCACCGAAGGCGGCAGCGGCTTGCCTTCCAGCTTCTTGAGCTCGGGTTTGTAGTCGAACAGATCGAGCTGGCTGGGCGCGCCGGCCATGAACAAGTGAATCACGCGTTTTGCCCTGGCCGGGAAATGCGGCATGCGCGGGGCAAGGGGATCCTGCACTCCGGCCGCCGCGGGCGCAGCCTTGGCCACGCGCGCGAAGGCATCGGTCAACAGCGACGCCAGCGCCATCTTTCCGACGCCCACGCCGCACCCGCGGAAAAAGTGCCGGCGGGTGATTCCCAGACAATGCCGCTGCAACGGGTTCATCGTCAATCCTTGGTTACCGCTTCGTCCAGGTTCATCACCGCCCGCGCGACCGCGGTCCAGGTTGCCCGCTCGACGGGGTCGCCCCCAGCGCCGCCGGCCAGTGCGGCGGCTTGCTTGCGGTCCTGCGCGAATCGTTCCCGCTCGTGCCGGGCGAAATCGACGAGCATCGCCAGCTCCTGCGAATCCGGCTCCCGCACGAGAAACCTGCGGAAGATGTCCTGGGCCCGGGCCGCGTCGTCCTCATTGCACTGCGCGCAACGCTTGCCCAGCGCCTGCGCGGCTTCCACAAAGACGGTGTCGTTGAGAAGCGAGAGCGCCTGGAGCGGGCTGTCGGAAACTTCCCGGCGAGCCACGCAAACCTCTCCGCCGGGCGCATCGAACGTCTGATACAGAGCAAACGGCGCGGTGCGTTTCGAGAACGTATACAAACTGCGGCGATAACGGTCGTCTCCCGTGCTGGTTTTCCATTTGAGGGCGCCGTAGGCGCCTTCGGTGGTCACCGAGGCCGGCTGCGGGGGGAACACGCTCGGGCCGCCGATCCGCTCCGATAGTAAGCCCGACGATTGCAAGGCCGAATCGCGGACGATCTCCGCCTCGGCGCGGAAGCGCGGCCCGCGGGCGAGCAGAATGTTGTCCGGATCGCGGGCGATCAGGTCCGGTGTCACATTCGACGTTTGTCGGTAAGTCGCGCTGGTAACGATCAGACGATCGAGCTTCTTGAACGACCAGCCGTCCTTCATGAATTGCACGGCCAGCCAATCGAGCAGCGGCTGATTCGACGGCAGCTCGCCCTGATACCCGAAATCCTGCACGGTCCGCACGAATCCGTGGCCGAAGAACGCGGCCCACTGCCGGTTCACCTGGACCCGCGCCGTGAGCGGATTGTCCCGCGAAACCAGCCATCGCGCGAACGTCAGCCGGTTGGCCGGCGCACCCTTGGGCAATGGCGGCAGGAACGCCGGCACGCCCGGCTCGACCGGCTCGTCGGTCAGAAGGAATTCGCCGCGATGGTGCACGAATGTCTGGCGCGAATGCCCCGCCGGCCTTTGGCGCATCACCAGCGTCGTCAATTTCGGTGGCAACGTCTGGCGAAGGCTCTCGATCGGCTTGCGCGCATCGGCCAGTTCGGGGGCGACACCCAGAAAGTAGTCCAGGAGCTTTTGCTGCTCGTCGGCTGAGCGCTCGTTGGGACTTTCAATGAGAGCCGTTTCGATTTCTCGCGGCAGGGCCTGCGGCTCGGAAGCCCGCGGGTCGCTCGTCACGGAGATGCGGAAATGCCCCAGCGGCGCCGCGAAATAGCGCTCGAAGAGCAGGTGAACTTTCAACTCAGCGGCGTGGCCAATCGGCTGCTTGAGGCTGAAGACGGCAATTTGCGGCTTTCCCGTGCCGCCGGTGATCGCCCACCCCGTCTGCGGGTCGGCGTCGATCGCGTCGGCCGCGGGAGAGCCGAAAGTCTGCGCCGCGCGGGCGAACTGCGCATCTGCGCCGTCCGCTTTCATGGAGATGGTGCTGAGAAAGAAGTCGCCGTTCTCGCCCTCGTAGAACGTCATGCCGGGGCCGTGTCCAGGCAGGCTGTTATCCGGCAACGCCTCCAGCCGAATGGCGGTGATGTTCTGGAAAGTCGAACGGAACGTCAGGTCGTACGCGCAGCTTTTGACCGTGTCTCCGCCCGCCAACACGGAATCATCGCCCAACACCGTCAGATACGGCTTGCTGCTTTCCATCTCAACGGGGCGGATCGCGGTCCACTTCACCACATGTTCGGAAACTTGCTTCTGCCACTGCGCAAACGCCGTCGTCATTGCCTCGCGGCGTCGCGCTTCGAGAGGCCGCCCGTCATGCACCGCTTGGCCGACGCTCAGGCGAAGCTTGTCCAGCGGAACAGGATGCGCCGGATCAAACTGCACCCGCCATCGCGCGCCGCCAATCAAATTGACGGGCTTGGCAAGAGCGAAGACCGCCTTTGTTCTCCCTCCACCGGTATTCCGGGGGAGGGTTGGGGAGGGGGTTAACGAGAGTTGCTCACCCCAACCTCCACCCTCACCCTCCCCCGGAATACCAGGGGAGGGAATGGAGCCTTCGATCCGCGGTGCCACGTTCACAGCAATATGCCCGAAATCCGGCGGAGTCTTCGATTTGAACTCGGTCAATTCCAGCCGAATCCGATCCACCGCCTCCCCGTCCGTCTCAAACTCCAAGTCCCCCATCGTCGTCACTGTGACCTGCGGCCGTCGCCATTTCACCACGTCTTCCACCGCCCACTTTTCCGGCAGCTCCGACGTCAACGTGGCGATCTTCCGCTCGATCTGCTCGCGACGCTGATCGGTCGCGCGATCCGGAACTTCCAGTTGCGGCTCATCGGCGTTGTCGAGGAACGCCATCAGCCGGTAATACTCCGCGTGTGTAATTGGGTCGAACTTATGCGTGTGGCATTGCGCGCAGCCGACCGTCAGCCCCAGCCACGCCGTGCCGGTGGTATTGATCCTATCGATCGAAGCATAGAAGCGGTACTCCAGCGGATCGATGCCGCCCTCTTCGTTGAGCATCGTGTTGCGATGAAACCCCGTGGCGATCTTCTGGGCGGCGGTTGCGTTCGGAAGCATGTCCCCGGCGATCTGCTCGATCGTGAACTCGTCGAACGGCATGTCCGCGTTGAACGCGTTGATCACCCAGTCGCGGTACGGCCAGATCGTGCGCGGGCGGTCTTTCTCGAAGCCGTTGGTGTCGGCGTAGCGGGCGATGTCGAGCCAGCGGCGGGCCCACCGCTCGCCGTACCGCGGGCTGGCCAGGAGCTTGTCGACCAGGTGCTCGTAAGCGTCCGGCAGCGGATCGTTGACAAAATCATCCGCCTCCTGCGGCGTTGGCGAAATCCCGATCAGGTCCAGATACAGCCGCCGCACCAGCGTGTAGCGGTCGGCTTCGGGGGATGGGTGCAAACCCTGCGATTCGAGGTTGGCCAGCACGAAACGATCGATCGCGTTTCTGGGCCAGTCGCCCTGCCTTACCGCGGGCAGCGCCGCCTGCCGGGGCGCCACAAACGCCCAATGCGTTTGGTATTTCGCTCCCTCCGCGATCCATTGCCGCAAAACGTTCTTCTGTGAATCCGTCAACGTGAGGTGCGTCGATGCCGGCGGCATCCGCTCGTCGACATCCGCGGCAAAGATTCGCCGGACGAGCTCGCTGGACTGCGGCTTCCCGGGGACGATCGCGATTCTGCCCGACTTGGCCGGCGCGGTTGCGGTGCCGCGATCGTCCAGCCTCAGCTTTGATTTCCGCGCCGCGTCGTCGATTCCATGACATTTGAGGCAATTGGCGGCGAAGATCGGGCGGACGTCGCGATTGAAATCGACGGCCCAGGCCGGTTGGGCAATCGACAGCAGGGGCGCAACGACAATAAGCAGGAAAATCGGCTTCATCCCACGCTTAATACTGCCGCGAGACCCGGCCGTTCGCCGAATAGCACCGGCGCGGATCGCGATCGCGCGGGCCGGGCAGTTGCCCCCACATCAGCCTGGTCCCGCATTCCGGACAGCGGTGCGGCGTGGCGCGGATGTCATACCCGCACACCGGACAGCCGTACGGGTTCTCGCGATGATAATTGGCCACCCATCGGAAAAATCGCAGAAACAACTCCACCGTCAGTACCAGCAGCCCCAGCCCCACGAAGGCCGCGACCAGCAGCAAGACGGAATCGTTCTCCGAGACAACCCGCGTGAGCAATGCCAACAGAAAGATCACCACCGGCGGCCAGAGGAAGAACAACAGCCACCCGAGCGACAGGTATGAGCGTGAAGGCTTCTCGCTCATCGGAGGCTATTCTAACGAATCGGTCCGCCTCCAACAACATTTCTTATTTCCCTCACAAGCTGGCTATCTCCGCGCCACTTTGATCCAGATTGCGAATAGCACGGCAGCCAATGCCACCACCACTACAATCGCGAGCAGGACTTGGCGCTGCGCCCGCGACTTGGGACGGGGTCGGCCTTCGGTATCGTCGCGGTTTTGGCCGTCGGGCTGGACTGCCGCGATCAGCTCTTCCAGGCCGGCCTTTTCGGGCCGCTCGAAGATTTCCGGCTCGGCCAGCCCACCCTCAGGCTCGACTTGGGCGACCACCAGATGCCGCGCCGCGATCGCCCGCGCCGCATCGTGGTTTTTGGCCTCGACTCGCAGCGTGGCCGGCGCGCCGGTCGAGCGGCTGGTTCCATGAACGCGGTATCGCATGCTCAACCCAATGCCTTGCCGAACGCAGCCAGGGCGGCGTCGACGTCGGCGGAGCTGACTTGCAGGTGTGTCACCAGGCGAATCGATTCCGGCCCGGTTGAGAACAGCAGCACGCCCAGCTGCTTCATCCTGTCCCCGATGGCGTCGGCGCTTTTGCCGGACACTTTGAATCGCACGATGTTGGTCTGGACCGGCGTGCCGACCAACTCCACGCCGCGGATCGCCGACAATCCATCTGCAAGCTTCCGCGCGTTGGCGTGGTCCTCGGCCAGCCGCTGGCGATGATGGCGCAGCGCGTACAGGGCGCCCGCGGCAAGGATTCCAGCCTGGCGCATGCCGCCACCCCACATCTTACGAAACCGGCGGGCGCGGGAAATCATCGCCGCGTTTCCCACCAGCGCCGAGCCGACCGGCGCGCCCAGCCCCTTGGAAAAACAGACGCTGATCGAATCGCAATGCTCGGCAAACTTCCGTTCAGAGACGCCGCTGGCGACGGCGGCGTTCCACAGCCGTGCCCCGTCCATGTGAACGGCAAGCCCGCGCTCGTGCGCCGCGGCGGCAAGCTCCGCCAGCGTTCCCAGCGGCCAAACGGCGCCGCCGCCCTCGTTGTGGGAATTCTCGACGCACACCAGCGTTGTGGGCGGGTTGTGAACGTCTGCTTTTCGAATCTGGGCAAGCACATCGGAGGCCTCGAAGATCCCGCGGCGGCCGTGGATCAGCCGGCACGTCACCCCGCTCAGCGCCGCGGCGCCGCCGGACTCGTGGTTGAAAATGTGCGAGCCCGCTTCGACAAGAATCTCATCCCCGCTGGTCGTGTGCAGCCGCACCGCAAGCTCGTTGCCCATGGTTCCGCTGGGGACGAAAAGCGCCGCATCCTTGCCGAGCAATTGGGCGGTTTCGCGCTCGAGCTGGTTGACCGTGGGGTCTTCACCGAACACGTCGTCGCCGACCTCGGCCTCGGCCATGGCCTTTCGCATGGCCGGCGTGGGCGTGGTCACGGTATCGCTGCGCAGGTCGATCATGGGGGTCACTCTATCGCAAGGCGCGGTAGACATGCCAACTCCCCGCCGCCGCGAACCCCAGGAGCATCAGCCCGCCGATGGCGTCGGCGACGGCCAGCCACCAGGGCCGCCGCCACCGGCCCAGCACGCTCAGCAGCGAGCAGAAGAAAATCACCCACGCGATCGTCCCCACGAAAACGCCGACGCAAATGACCGGCAGGTCTCGGCCCGGATCGCTGGTGATCGATCCCACGGTTCCTGGCACGGCGACAAACCAGAACGCCAGCGTCATCGGGTTCAACAGCGTCATCAGGAGGCCGGTCAGGTAAGCGCCGTGTACGCTTCCCGCCCGCGGCGCCTCCTGTAGCGGATCGGCCCTGATCGCGCCCGCGGCGCTGCGCAGCGACAGAAATCCCAGCACGGCCAGCAGCCCGACGCCGCCGATTGTGAGCGGCCACAGAAGCGCCGGGCGGTTCAGAACCGGCCGCAATCCCAGGCTGCTGAGGATCGCATAGCTCACGTCGATGCTCACCGCGCCGCAGCCCAGGGCAAAGCCGTTGCGAAATCCGTTGCGGAGGACGCGCCTGGCGATCTCCACGTTCACCGGGCCGATCGGCACCGCCGCACCCAGGCCCAGCGCCAGCCCTTTCAGAATGATCGCGCCGCGCATTTCTTAGATGGTCCCCAGCGGACGGCTTGCCGCCGTGTCCCGCGCCCCGGGCTGCTTCCATAACACGCAGATGCACCAGACATGAATCATCCCGAAGACCCACTGAGCCGTGGTGCTGATCAGATAGACGTGATGCAGCAGATCGAATCGGTCTTCGTCCAGAATCTCCCGCACCGGGTGAATCGTGAGCAGCCGGTCCATGACCGGGTGCAGAAAAATCAACTCGATCTCAATGCCGACCATCAAAAGCCAGGTGAGGAGCAGGGTGTTTCGGAGGATTTTCCCGGTGCCGCGCCAGCCCAGCGCCATATTCCACGCGAAGATCGCCAGCGCAATGACGCCGGCGACGTTCAGCCAATTGGTCACGCGCTGCGTGACGAACCCGACGGCGCGGTGCGTCCCCAGCACTTCCACGCCCATCGGAATGGCAACCCCGGAGTAAAAGGTGAACCCGCCGAGCCAGAACGCGATTGCCGATATGACCAGGAATCGCCGGACGGGCGGCCCCAGACCGCCGAGCCATCGCACGGCACGAATGGCGCGGTTCTGATCGGCCGATTCTGCCGGGCTCGTGAGCTTGTCGCCGGTGGACTGCAACATCATCTTCATTGTATAGGAATTGATCCAGGTATGCAGAATCCGATTCATCTTCCTGCGCACCGTCTGTGCGTCGCGTTGATTCAGCCGCAGATCGCGCCCAACACCGGCAACATCGCCCGCCTCTGCGTCGCGACCGGCACGTCGCTTCATCTGGTGCGGCCGCTGGGCTTCGTGCTCTCGGACCACAACCTCCGCCGCAGCGCCATGGATTACTGGCCGCGCCTGAAGCTCACGGTGCACGACGACAGCGGCGCGTTTTTCTCGGCGATCGCCCCGACACGACTCTGGCTCTTCACCAGCAAAGCCTCCCATGCAATGTGGGATGCAGATTTTTCCGACGGCGACTGCCTGGTCTTCGGCAGCGAGACACACGGACTACCTGAGCCGATTCTTCAGCGGTTCCCGGAGCAGGCGTTGCGCATCCCCCAGGCGCCCGGCGAGCGATGTTTGAATCTTTCCACCGCCGTCGGCGTCGCACTCTACGAAGCGATCCGGCAAATTCGCGGAAAAATAGCATGAAAAACCTCCAACTTGGCCGTCCAATTATTCCGCGCGATCGCTTATAATCCGGCCCGCGGATCATTCACCACGGAGACCAACCCCATGCGAACGTTGCACCGGCGGAACTTGCCCGCCTCTGTCCGCGCCCGCGCCGCCACCGCCCCCTGCATCGAACGACTGGAGAATCGTACGCTGCTCTCCTCGACCCTGGCCTGGGGCGGCACGCCGGCCTCTGTCCCCGGCGTGGTCAAGTTCTCCAACTACGACACCGGCGGCAAAGGCGTCTCCTACAACAACGTCTTCGCTCCCAACATCGGCACGAATTATCGCAAAGACAGCGTCGGCCTCTATTACACCAGCGACAGCGGTGGCAACTACTACGTCGGTTGGACCGACACCGGTGAATGGATCAACTACACCGTTAACGTCACGTCAACTGCCGCCTACCAGCTTGCCCTTCGCGTCGCCTGCGGAGACAACGGCGGCTCCTTCCAGATCAACGTCGACGGCGCCGACAAAACCGGCGTCGTCCCCATGCACAACACCGGCGGCTGGGACACCTGGACCAACCTCAACTTCTCCAACATCTCCCTCTCCGCCGGCCTGCACACGGTTCAGCTTTACATCGACTCCGCCGCCCTTCGCTACACCGGCATGGGTAACTTCGAGACCATGACCTTCACGAAGCAACCGACCCCTCCTCCGCCTCCGCCACCGACGAGCACGCCCTTCCAGAACCAGCCCCAGGGCGTTCCGGGAACGGTCGAATTCGAGAACTACGACAACGGCGGCGAAGGCGTCGCCTATCACGATGCCACTTCGACCAACTTCGGCGGCCTGTACCGCCACGACGGCATCAGCATCGGCGCCGCCACCGACGCCGGGGACGGCTACTACGTCGGCTGGACCAGCCCCGGCGAGTGGCTCAACTACACCGTCAACGTCGCCGCCAGCACAACCTACTCGCTGGGCATCCGCGTCGCCTCCGCCACCGGCGGCACGTTCCACGTCAACGTCGACGGCGTCAACGAAACCGGCGCCATCCAGCTCAATAACACCGGCGGCTGGCAGAACTGGACCACAATCAACGTCCCCAACGTCCCCATCTCCGCCGGCCGTCAGGTGCTCACGCTCGTCGTCGATCATTCCTCGAGCATCGGGGGCATGGGCAACTTCAACTGGATGCAGCTCAACGACAACCCCGCCACCTCGCCGCGAACCCAGTGGTGGCGCGACGCCAAGTACGGCATGTTCATCCACTGGGGCCTGTACTCCCAGCTTGCCGGCCATTGGAACGGCCAGACCACGCCCGGCTACGGCGAGTGGATCATGAACGACCTGCACATCCCGCTTTCCCAGTACGCCCAGGTCGCCAATCAATTTGATCCCACGCAATTCAACGCCCAGCAGTGGGTGCAGATCGCCAAGGACGCGGGCATGCGGTACATCGTGCTGACGGCCAAGCACCACGACGGCTTCAGCATGTTCAACACGTCGGTCAACAACTACAACGTCGTCGCCGCCACGCCCTGGCACCAGGACCCGGTCGCCCAGCTTTCCGCCGCCGCCCACGCGGCGGGCCTGCATTTCGGCGCCTACTACTCCATCCTCAACTGGGCCGACCCCAACGCCAGTGCAGCCGGCATCAACACCTATATGGTGACGATGGAAACGCAACTGAAGGAATTGATCACCAACGATCACCCCGACCTCCTCTGGTTCGACGGCGAATGGCCGACCTGGTGGACCGATGAGCGCGGCCGCGAGCTGACTGAATTCGTCCGCAACCTCGATCCCGCCATCATCATCAACAACCGCGTCGGCAAGCGGCTCGTCACCGATGGCGACTTCGACACCCCCGAACAACTCATCCCCACCAGCGAGCCCCCCGGTCGCCTGTGGGAAACCGCCATGACCCTCAACGACACCTGGGGCTACAAGGACACCGACACCGACTGGAAATCCCCCACCACCATCACCGACGATCTGGCCACCATCGTCTCCGGCGGCGGCAACTACCTCCTCAACGTCGGCCCCACCGGCGCCGGCGTCATCCCCGCCCCCGAAGTCAGCATCCTCGACCAGGTCGGGACCTGGCTCAAATCCGATGGCTCCGCGATCTACGGCACCACCCAGGCCCCCGTTGGCCCGCAGACATGGGGCGTGCTCACGCGCAAGGGCAACACGCTCTACGCCATCGTCAACAACTGGCCGACCGCCGGCACCCTGCACGTTCCCGTCAAAGGGACCGTCGCCAGCGCCTCCATTCTCTCCAGCGGCGCCAGCCTCTCCTTCTCCACGAGTTCCACCGGCGTCGACATCCACGTTCCCCTGACGATGCCCATGCAGCCGGCCACCGTCATCCAGATCAACTTCTCCGGGCCGATGTCCGCATAGCGGGGGACTGCCGAAAAACGCCGAAAACGTTTCATTCCGGCTCTGTAGAAAACCCCCGCTGAGTCCGCCGAACCCGCAAACGTACTACTGGTAGTAACATGACTACCAGCAAGTCGCCAAGGAAGGTGGCGATGGTCGCGCTGGCCGCCGGCAAGGACGCCTTCAGCGACTACTCCCACGTCTTCAGTCCCAAAAAGTTCACCCGGCCGCAGCTGTTCGCCTGCCTGGTGCTCAAGGAGTTCGAGAAGAAGGACTACCGCGGCATTGCGCAGCTGCTGGAAGACTGTCCGGACCTGCGCCAGGCCATCGGGCTCAAGTCCACCCCGCACTTCACCACGCTCCAGAAGGCCAGCGTGCGCCTGCTGGAGCAGAAGCGCGTCCGCCGCATCCTGGAGTACACGGTCAAGCGCGTCCGCGGCCGCCGCACCCGCGTCCGCTACGGCGCGGTCGATTCCTCCGGCTTTGACGCCCACCACGCCAGCCGCTATTTCATCTACCGCACGGCGGTGAACAAGCAGGGAAAACAGCCGAAAAAGAAGGTCAGTTACAAGAAGTTTGGCAAGCTGATGCTGATCGTGTGCTGCGCCACCCACGCGATCCTGGCCGCCGTGGCCAGCAGCGGCCCGACCCCCGACATCGATCAACTGGCCGGCGTGCTGGACCGCCTGCCCAGCTCCCAGTGCCTGATGCACCTGGTGGCCGACGCCGGCTTCGATTCGGGTCCCAACCATCGCCTGCTCCGCGAGCAGCACGGCATCCGCTCCACCATCCCGCCCGAGCACGGCCGCCCACCCAAGGACCCCAATGCATTGCCGACCGACAAATACCGGCGGCTGATGAAGACCCGCTTCAACAAAAAGGCCTACCGCAACCGGGCGCAGGTAGAGACGGTGTTCTCGATGCTCAAGCGGAACTTCGGGCCGGCGTTGCGGGGGCGGAGCCACCACAGCCGGTGCCGCGATTTGTACCTGCGGGTCCTCACTCACAACATCGCATTGGAGATGGGATAGGTTTTCTACAGAGCCGGAATGTCCCCTTTTAGCCGCGTTGCCGATTCTTTGGCACGCAGTTGCGGGGGATTTGCCTAATCATTGAGCAGGGGCAGATTGCCAGAATGATGCTGGGGCGGGGAATTGAAGGGATGGCACGGGGAATTTCGCCAGGTTCTTTGCGATAATAGAACGGCAAACGATCGCCCATCGTTCGCCCTTTTTGCCTCGGATGGGCAGCCGGGACGGCCATGGCGATGTTACAAAACGTTACATGAAGCGGGAGTCTGGGGCCGGCGGATTTGGTTGCGCCGAGGGGCTCAAAAAATGTAACACTTTGTACACTTTGTAACGTTTTGTAACATCGCAATGGTTGTTGCTGGCGGAGGAGGGACCGAACCCTTCGAAGCTCACACCATGCAGAGGGCAGCGCCCGCGTTAACCCGGGTTCTCCAGTGCCTTGATCGCGGCCAGGTCGCTGGCGCGGACGTTCTTGATGTTGGCCTGGTCCTGCTGAACCAGGGCCAGGTCTGCGGCGACGGCGGCTTGCAGCGTGGCGTCGCTGGGCGACTTGTGCAGCGCCGTCTGGGCCTGGTGATAGGCCTTCTGGTCGGTGGCAAGCTGCACCTGGGCGGCGTGCAGGTCCGCCGCCATCTTCGCGTTCGCGGCCTTGATGGCGGCGTGAAGGGCGGCCAGGTCGGTCGCGAGCTGCTTTTGCAACATGGCGATGAGCGCGGTGTCGGCAGCGGCGACTTTCTTGATGTTCGCCTGGTCCTGCTTGACGAGCGCCAGGTCCGCCGCCACCGTCGCCTGAAGCGTTGGATCGCTCGGCGACTTGTGCAGCGCCTGAAGCGCCTGCTGATAGGTCTTCATGTCCTTCTGAAGCTGGAGCCGGGCCGCGGCAAGGTCGGAAGCGCGTTTCTGGATCGCCGCCTTGAGCGCGGCTCGGTCCGCGGCAACTTTCGCGGCGGGGGTCGGCGTGGGTGTGGGTGTCGGAGTTGGGCTCATGACCACGCCGGTCAGGTTATAGCTGCGGAGCTGGGCGGTTGTGGTCTGCGTCGTGCTGTGGCTGGCTACGGCGATGCCGACGTACAGCGTCGCGGGCATCGCCAGCGTCAACTGCTGGGTTTGTGTCCAGTTGACGCCATCGGTGCTGTAGAAACCGGTGAAGACGTTGCCCTGTCGCTGCAATCGCACCCAGACGTTGGGATAGCTGACGGCGCCGAATTTGGTGAACGTGCCGACGGCGTCGGCGGTGGCGCGGTAATTGAAGCGATAGCCGTCGGCGGCGCTGGCGCCGGAGAAGACCATCGGGCTGCCGGCGTCGAGGGTCTGGCGGGCCATCAGCCCGGCAAAGGTGTTGGACAGAACTTCGGTCAACGAGCTGACTTGCACCTGCACGTTGAAATCGCCGGTGACCTGCTCGTAGATGAAGCGGAACCCGTCGGCGGCGGTGCCGCCGATGTCGGCGCCCCCCGCCGTGACGTTGTAATCCTTGCCGGAGGTTACGATCGTCGTGCTGCCGGCTGGGGTGGAATTGATGTCCACGCTGGTGAGGATGTCGTTCTGCTGTATTTGACCGATGATGACTGAAGCATTGGTCGCTTCCGATTCGCCCGCGCCGTCGACCGCAGTGACACGATAGAAGACGGTTCCGGTGCCGGGGTTGGTGTCGGTAAAGCTGGTTCCAGAGATCAGGCTGGAATCGATCTTGGTGAAGGGGCCGGTGGCGGAGGTGCCGCGGTAGACGTTGTAGCCGGACAGATTCGGGTCGCTGGCCGGGGCCCACTGGAGCGTGACGCCACCGCTCACGTTGAACGCCTGCACGTCGGTCGGCGCCGGCGCCTGCGTGGCGGGGCGCATGTTCGAGACCAGGTACATGTTGTCCTGATAATCGGAGTTGTCGAACTCCGTGTTCTGGTAGTCCATCACGACCAGCCAGGTGTTTGGAATCAGGTTGCCCGCCGCGTCGCGGGCCGGATAGAAGCGAACGGCGTGTCCGGACCGTCCAAAGCTGTTGATGTCGGTGGTGTTGAGCGAGTCGTCGCTGCGCTCGCCGTCGAGAAACCAGCCAAAGGTCCCGGACGGGGTGAAGCTGCCCGCCGCCGGCACGTTCGTGGGGCCTCCGTTGGCGAAAGGAAGCACGGACTGACCTTCGCCGGTGACGGTTCGGAAAATGTTGGTGACGGCGTTGCCGTTGCCCTGCGGATACCAGCCGATGGTTGCGGTCGTCGGATTGGGAGGATTGACGGTGAGATCGAACTGGCTGTGGTAAGAGACCAGTTGCGTCACACTGACCGGGAGTGTGGGGTCAGCTACGTTCCAATATCCCGAAGCGACCTCTTCGCCGTAAAGGACCGGGGTCCTGCCGTTATTGGGATATTCCGGCTGGACATTGGCATCGATGGTCGTGCCGTAGTTGAACATCCGGTTAGTGATGATCTGCAACCCGGGTTCGTTTTCACTTTCGCTGGTGTTCTGCCAGTAGCCGGACAATTGAACGGCGCGGGAGGGATTGACCGGATCGTTGCTGGTGATCGTGAGAGTCCCGTCCCACACGCCCCCGGCGTCGGCGACGGGAATGCCGTTGGTCGTCATCGTGTCGTTGGTCTGGTTGTCGGTGTGCGACGGGTTGCTGGTTGCGATGAACTTGATCGTGAGGGTAAGCGTTCCTCCTGGTGCGACCGACGCCGGCAAGGCCGGGGGGTTCACGATCTGCCAGTTGGTGGTGTCGGAAAGCGTCAGCGCGGTGATCCTTAGCGCTGTATCTCCGGTGTTGTTGATGACCAGCGAGTTGGTGTCGTGAACGGTATCGGTGAATCCCGCCGGGTCCAGCGGGCTGCGGTTCTGAATGCGATTGAACACCAACTGCGTCGTGGACGGCACGCCCTGTGGATTGGTCAGGCCCAGCACCGCCGCGCCGGTTGCATCGCTCGCAGGCTTTACGTTGCGGATGATGCCGACGAAGTTGACGAAGCTGTTGAACTGCGTCGAGTTGAAGTCTTCCGAAGTGACGATGTAGGCGTTGGGCACGACATTGCCGTTGGCATCCTTCAACGGGAAGAAGCGGAATTTCTGCGGGTGCGACGCATCGAGCGTGTTGAGCGCGCTTTCGCTGTAGTGGGTGTCGGGCTTGCCGTTGGACGTCGCGATGCCTGGGTAGGTGGCATAGAGCCCGAAGGTCGCATTACCCGGCTCGAAGCTGGTAGCGCCCAGGGCGGTGGGATTGACGGTCTGGGCATCGGACTGGCCGATGGTGAACAGCTCGGTGGTGTCGGTCGGGTCGCCGGGCGTGTAATAGCCGAAGCGAATAGTCGGCTGGGCCGAGGCATTGAAGCTGGCCAGGGGCGTGATCGTGACGGGGCCGGCGCCCGCGGCGATCAGCCGCGGCATCGTCACTTCCTGGCTCGATGGATCGGGATTGATCGGATACTGGCTGTTGAGGTAATTGCTGTCGTTCGGTCCGGCGCCGACGACCGTGGGGATGTCGTTGGCGCGGAGAATCTGCACCAGCGACGGCTCGGCGGTACCGAACTGGCCATTGGTGCTCAGGCCGTGCAACGGAACGGAAACCGTCGAGTCGCTGGTCTGCACCTGGAGGATGGCCGACTGGAACATGACGCCGGTCTGCGAGGCCGTGAACTGGAGGTTCACGTTGGCGGATTGGCCGGGCGCGATGCTCGAAGGCACGCTCGAGAGGTTGGTGACGGCAAAAGCAGAAGGCGAGGAGACGGCTTTTTCGGACGCGGCGTTGGGGTCGGCGACGATCGTGATCCCGCCGGTCGGAATCGTGACCGTGCTCGACCCGGTGTTGGTGAGCGTCAGCGTATCGACATGACTTGGCCCGCCGCCCGAGGACCCCGGCAATGCCGAGTTGAAAACCAGCACCGAGGAACTTGTCGATACCGACAGCAGCCGCCGGTCCTCCAGCCGCTCGGTCGCAATGTTTCGCTCCCCGCGCACCACCGTCTTCCGTTTCCTGCTTCGCAACACCATGATCCTCCGGTTTGTTTCGTCAAGTTTGTTCGGACGGGGCGATGATAGAAGAGTCGATGCGTTCCTGACTAGGTGTTTTTTCGCGTCCGATAAATATGCGTCCAGATGCAATGGCAATGCCGCCGGTTAACATAGTTCGCGGGTTCGTGGGGTTTATTCCGTCACTTCGAATTTGCCCAACCCTCGCGGAAGTAGCTTGTTTTGCAAGAATTGCATGCGTTAAAGAGGGTAATTGAACGGAATTATGCGGGCGAAATTTTTTTCCGTGCGCCACTCAGCCGTGCGCGCCGGAAAATTACATCGAGGTCAGTCAGGCTGAAAAGGTATTACATTCCGGGTCAGTGAACCAGCGACGCGGCGTGGCTGATCCAGGCATCGACGGCGGGGGCGAATTGAATCGCCAGGCGGTGAACGTACAGGGCGGTGATCGCGCCGGCGAAGACGTCCATCGTATAGTGCGCGCGTAACACGAGAACCGCGGCGATTTCGAATCCGGCGATCGCGATCCCGATGGCGATGCCCACCGGGCCCAGCCCTCCGGCCAGCGTCGCGGCGCCGTAAACCGCGATCGCCGTGTGACCGGAGAAAAAAAGATCGTTGGACGTCCCGTAGGTCACGAGCACGGTCGGAAACCCGGGACTCCGCCAGATCATTCCCGTTGGCGGCGGCAACGGGCAGAATGCCTGGCAGACTTGCCGCAACGCAAACAGCATCAATAGGCCGAGGAACGGCTCGATCGTCGGCCCCAATATCGCAGAGCCCAGCAGGTACGCGCCCAAAAGGTCGATCACCAGCGAGCTGGAAATCAAAAGCGCGCTGGCCCGCCGCGGGAAGCGATTCAGGCGCGCGTTGATCCGCGCCGTCAGTTGGTGGATCCCGTCGCGGATGGCTCCACCTTCGCCGCCGGTTTCCGGGTTATTGCGTCGTGCCAGAAGCGCCTGCGTCCAGTACCACAAACCCAGGCTCGCGATGATGGCCACGACCCGCGCGACGGCGACGGCGGGGGGGACGGAAATGAACCGCATCACGCCGGCCCGTCCAGTCCGAGCATGGCGCGCAACTGGTGCTCGATTTGCTCGATCAGCGGGTCGCCGGCTCCGCGGCCTTCGCGCGTCGGCGCGACTTCGATTGCTTCGCCCACCGTCACGGTCGCATGAATCGGCCGGTGCACCCGGGTTCGGTCCGTCAGGTCTTCCTCGAACCGCTCGACCGTTTCCAGAATCCGCTCGGGCGTCGCGTTCGAGCGGACATAGTCCGGCGGGTAATTGAAAAGCTGTTGCACGAGGTACAGGTCGGCAAGTTGCTTCCAGCGCCGCTCGCGCTCTTTTTCGTCGAGTTCGTCCTTGGTCATGTCCGGCAAGATCGCCTGCCGCAGTTTTTTGACGCGGCCCGGCGCCGCGCCCTCATGCTTGCCCTCCATCCACCCATCTTCCAGGGGCGTCAGGATCGCTTCGATGAGGTTCTTCAAACGCGTGCCCAATTCGCCTTCCTTGGCATGGCCGACATATTCCAATTCCTTGAGGGAGAGCAGGGCGTTGCCTGTCTTGTAAATGCGATCGATGAGCGGCAATTCCCGCAGCGGCCGCCAGGTGAGCCTGGCCTCGACATCGTCAAGCACTGCCGTCGCGGCGGAGTTGATGTCGCCATGAAAGCGGTAGCGGATCGCCACCGGATGCACGACCACCTTTCCGGGCGGCTGGAGCTTGGCCCGCTTCTTGGCCGCCGACCGCACGATCAGGCCCGTGCCCTCCATCAGGTCGTTGAGCCGGTCGTTGGTGCGGGAGATGAAGCCCTCGGGAAAAATTACCAGCGGCCGCTGGGCGGTTTCGATCATCTCGACTGCGGTGTTCACCGCCGTGCGGTCGATCCCTTCGCGATAGATGCTGAACGCGCCGGCGCGGGTGAGCAGAAATGTCTGGAGACGGCTCTGCACGAACAGATGCCAGCTCGCCATGATGAAGAAGGGCGACCCCACCTGCTCCGAGAGCACCCCCAGCACGAACGGGTCTTCATCACGGCAATGGTTCGGAGCCAGCATGATGCCGTGGCCCTGCGCAAGCGAATTTCGCAGACGCTCGGGGTGTACGACCTCGACGCGCTCGACGCCGAATTTCTTGCGGAGCATCCGCGGGAGGTAGAAGGAAAGCAGCCTCGGCCAGAGCTTGCCGCGGTGCGGCGGCACCGGGACGTAAGGCTTGTCGATGATAATGTTCTGCATGCGATTGCTTCCCCGTGACACGGGTTTTTAACCCGTGCCCGCGGCACTAACCGGCGAATTGCCGGACTTCCCCGGCAAGTTATCTATCACACCGCACGCACGGGTTGTCTTCGACCCTGAGGCTGAGCCCAGGCTCAGACCCGAAGGGAAAACCCGTGTCACGGGAGCGCCATCTCGCCATCATTCACTTCTTTTTCCAGGGCTTGTAGCCGCCGAGCTTTGCCCAGGTAGGCGCATCCGGCGTCGTGGAAAGCTCGGTGATGAAAATGTCCTTGAACTCGACGACGGTCTTGCCGTTGCCGTGGATTTGCAGGCCGATGAAACCATCCTGCGGGATACTGGGATCGGGCTCCGTGTAATCGACGGTCTTGACGCCGTTGAGCCAAAGCTCGATGTGCGGGCCGTCGGCGCGGATGCGGTAGTCGTTCCAGTCGTCTTTGTGAAAAGCTTTGTTCATCGCCTCGGGGTCGGTGGGCTTGACCAGCGTCCTGTCTCTCCGCGTCTCGTCGTAGAGCGAACCCCAATAGCCCTCCCCGGCGTCGGCCTGGTAGCCGCTCATCTCGAAGTTGTTGGGAACCCGTACGCTGCGAAACTGCACGCCCGAGTTGACGAAGCCTTCGAAGCCCAGAAGGCGGATCTTCAGGCGGAGGTCGAAGTTCTGGAACGAGCGGGTCGAGACCAGAAAATCGTTGTGGGGAAACTTGCGGTCGAGCGACCCGGCGGTGATCACGCCGTCTTTCACTTGCCAGAAGGACTGATTGCCTTCCCAGTTGGTGAGCGTTTGGCCGTCGAAGAGCGAGATTTCCGTCGGCGCGTCAGCGGCTGCGAGTGACAGTAGCGCGACGGACAGAATGAGAAATTTTACGGGTGTCATGCGGTCTCTCAAGGTCATAGCGCGCCTGTCTTTCCCCCTCTCCCTCCGGGAGAGGATGTTGTGGCACAGCCGCCCTCGGCTGTGTTCCGCCGTCGGGCGAAGTCTTCGACCTGACGGTCGAACACAGCCGGGGCGGCTGTGCCACAATGCTCATCGCCCTCACCCCAACCCTCTCCCGGGGGGAGAGGGGAGAGACTGGCGCGCGGCATTCTTACATTTCATCCGGATGTTCGATGCCAAGCAAATCCAGGCCGATTTCCAATGTGCGTGCCGTCAACTCGCAGATCAGCAGCCGGCTGGAACGCGTCGGCTCTTCGCTTTGAATGACCGGGCAATTCTCGAAGAACCCGCTGAATTTCGTGGCCAGCTCGTACAAGTAGGTGCACAGATGGTGCGGCTTGAGGTCGCGCGCCGCGACGGCCAGAAGCTCACCCAGCCGCAGGACGTGCCTGGCGATTGCCAGCTCGTAGGGCGACTCAAGAATGATCTGCGCGGATGGGCCGGCCTTCCCGCCGGCCTTGCGGAAGATCGACTGAATTCGCGCGTGGGCGTATTGGAGGTAGGGCGCGGTGTTGCCGTCCAGGGCGAGCATCTTCTCCCATGAGAACACGTAATCGCTGACGCGGTCCTTCGACAGATCGGCGTACTTCACCGCGCCGATGCCGACTGCATTGGCGACGGCCGCAAGCTGTTCCTCCGAAAAGTCCGGACGTTTGTCTCTAACTACATCCTTCGCCCGGGCGACGGCCTCATCGAGCAAGGCCGCAAGTTTGACGCTTCCTCCCTCACGAGTCTTGATCGGTTTTCCGTCTTCGCCGGTGATCGAGCCGAAGGGGACGTGGTCCAGAATAATCTCGTGCCCATCGACGGCCCGCGTCCAGCTCGCGCCGCGGACGGTGGCGAAGAGCATGTCGAAGTGGAGCGATTGGCGGGCGTCTGTGACGTAGATCAGCCGGTTGGCGTGAAGCCCCGCCACGCGGTAGCGCAACGCCGCTAAGTCGGTCGTCGAATACAGGTATGCGCCGTCCGACTTGCGGATCAAAAACGGAAGCGGCTCGCCCTCCTTGTTGCGGAACAGCGGCTGGCCCTCGGGCGAGAACTGGAAGACAACAACGGCGCCTTGGGAATCCTCGACGGCGATCCGCCCGAATCGATCGAGTGACGACGTCCGGGGGTGTGCCGCCCGCCGTAATTCCTCAACCGTCTCGGCCAGTTGGTTCCGGTACCAGCTTTCGCCCCTTACATCCACCGGCCCCAGGGACACGCCCAACCGCTCGTAGATCTTCTGTGCCTCGTCGAGCGACGCCTGTCGGACTTGTTCCCAGACCTTTTCTTCCTGTTCGTTTTCCGGCCCGCCGGCCTGGAGCATAGCAATCACGTCGTTGGAAACCCGCGAGAGCCGGACCTGGCGCGGTCCGTTTGCGGTATGCCGGGTGAGCATCAGTTGCTCACTCTCGGGCGCCTCCTCCACCGCGTTAACGAACTTGTAAGCCGGCTCAACCTTTTCGAGGTTGGGGACAAACTCCTTCATCGCCGGCACGAAAATCCGCTCGCCCTGCGGGTCGGCATCCAGGTCCGCCTGGTGCTTGCGATAAACCTCCTCGACCAGCCGCTTCCGCAGAGCCTCATCGCGGTTGGCCCTGGCCGCTTCGAAGGTTTGGTTCAACCGCGTCACATAGTCGGGCTCGCCCCGGTGCTGGGCCATGATCAGGTGCCAGATTCCCAGGATTACCATCCCGAACTGGGTTCCCCAGTCGCCGACATGGTTCTGGCGGATGACCTCGTGCCCTTGAAACTCCAGCAGCCGGCTGATCGCGTCCCCGATGATGGTGCTGCGCAAGTGCCCGACGTGCATCTGTTTGGCGATGTTCGGCCCGGAGTAATCGACGACAACCGTTTGCGGGGCAGCCTCCGGTTCGATCCCCACCCGGGGATCCGCAACGATCTGCTGGAGCTGCTGAGCCAGCCACGCCGGCGAGAGCCGGACGTTGATGAACCCCGGCCCGGCGATGCTAACTTCCTGCGCCATCGGCCCCAGGTCGAGCTTCGCCTTGATCCGCTCGGCGACCGCCCGCGGGTTCGCCTTCTGGCCGGTCTTTTCGGCCAGCCGCTTGGCCAGGCCCATGGCGGCGTTGGATTGGTAATCCCCGAACGTCTGATTCTGAGAGGCCCCGATCAACGGATCGGCCTCAAGGTCGAACGCCGCCCGGATGGCGTTTCTGAAAACGTGTTCTAGCTGGTGAACGATCGTCTGCACCGCTTGCCTGCTCCTATAACTCTTGCTCCAGGATGCTATGGCGGTTCAGACAGGATCGCCACAGACCTTACGTCGCCTGGAGGATGGATCCGGGAGGGCGAGGCTCGCGCCGAGCCGCATTTTCGCCAGTTCGCAAGCCGCCCGGCTCAGCAGGAGCCTCGCCCTCCCGAGAACGATTGTGATGCCGTTTCTGCTTTGGCCGATGAACCGCTCGGCGATTGGTCCGTCTATATGCTAGAGATAATGTATACGGTTTGAGCGAGCCGATTCCGTTGTCACGGACATGGGCTATAATCAACAAGTTGGCGTGTATGAACCACACATGCCGGTCACGAAGACGTGCTCAATGCCCGTTGGCTCTTCCTACCTCCTGATGCAAGGATGATACCCATGAGACGTTCGTTGCGTCACGCAGCACTGACGATGGTGATTGGCGGCCTGGGTTTAGGCGCCTTCCTCCGGCCAAGCGTTTACGCGGCATCGCAAGATCAAATCGCGTCCGTCCAACAGCTTGAAAGCCAGGCCTATTCCGAGGCCAGGATCGGTCATTTCGAGCAGAGCGACCAGATCCTCGTTCGAGCGGCGACGCTGTCGCACGATCCCATGCTCGAGCAGTTGGCCAGGACTTCGGGTACTTTTAAGGCCCAGCTTGATTCCTTCGACGCCGCACGCCACAAGCAATACGACGAGTTGGTGGCGCAGTCCAAGCTCCTGATCGAACACCAGAAGCCGGATTACGCCTTGGAAATCACGTCGAGGGCGTTTTCCCTGGCCAAGGAAGCCAAAGATTCGGCCAAGCCGACCGAGAACACTCGCGAAGCGTTCCACAAGGAACCCTGGGTCCAGAAACTCCTTGCCGACAGCATCGCCCGCGCCGATCAGTACGACCAGTCCGAGCAGTGGGTGAAATCGCTTCGGATCTACTCCGACTTGAGCATCATCGAGCCGTCAGTTCCGACCTGGAAGGACAAGCTCAAGGTTGCAACCCGCCGGGTCCGGCTGCTGGCAATGTACACCCCCGACGAGTTGAAGAACGTGCAGGACAGCGAGACCACCGAACGCGATGCCGTCGAGCAACTGCTGCATCCGACGACTCAGCCGACCACGCAGCCCGCAAAGGTCGATCCCAGCGACAAGGCCGTCAACGACACGTTCAAAGTCGACTGGCACGAAACTCTTCACGGCGTCCGCGCCTCGATGTTACAGGAAGCCCTTATCGACGCCGACCAGAACTACTACCGCGGAATTACCTACAAGGACCTCGCCCTGGGCGGCCTGAACGGCGTCCGCGCCGTCATCACCACCAAGGGAATGGAAAAAGCGTTCCCCGGTCTGGCCGATGAAAATTCCCGAAATCAGTTCCTGGCCGAGATCGACAAAGACCTTGAAACCAACCAGAACGCGACGCCTCAGACCGAACAGGCAACGCTCAACCTCACGCTCAAGCACCTTCAGCGGGTCAACCGCGAGACTGTCAACATCGACGACCGCGTCCTCACCAGCGAGTTTGCCGACGGCGCCTTTGAGAAGCTCGATCCGTTCACCAGCATGATCTGGCCCAGCGACCTGGAGGAATTCAACAAGGCGACTCAGGGCCGCTTCAGCGGTGTCGGCGTCCAGATCCAGACTGACGACGACGGCAGCCTCCGCGTCGTCACCCCCCTGGAAGACACTCCCGCCTACAAGGCCGGGATCAAGGCCGGCGACGTGATTGCCTTCATCGACGGCAAGAGCGCCAAGCACATCAGCGTCAACCAGGCCGTCCGCACCATCACCGGTCCGCCGGACACCAGCGTCAAGCTCACCGTCCGCAGCCCCGATGGCAAGAGCAAAGACTACCTGCTCAGGCGCGAGACGATTCACGTCGCCAGCGTGAAGGGCTACATTCACAAGCCGGGCGGTGGGTGGGATTACATGGTAGATCCCCAAAATAAGATCGGCTACCTCCGCATCACCAACTTCACCAGCGACACCTCCGCCGAGCTCAATGCGGCCATCAGTGCGATGCAGCTTCTGCATGTGAAGGGGTTGATCGTCGATCTGCGCTACAATCCGGGCGGCCTGCTCACCGCAGCCACCGACGTCGCCGATAAATTCCTCGATCACGGGCTGATCGTCAGCACCAAGCCCGATCGCGAAACCGGAAATCAACCCACCGCCGCGTACGCCAAACCCGATCCCGACGACTGCAACCTGCCGCTGGTCGTGCTGGTGAACCAGTATTCCGCCAGCGCCAGCGAAATCGTCTCCGGAGCGCTCAAGGACGACAACCGCGCCCTGATCGTCGGCGAGCGCACCTTCGGCAAGGGCAGCGTGCAGATGCTCTTCCCGCTCAACGATCGCAGTGCGTATCTCAAGCTGACCACGAGCCACTATTATCTGCCCAGCGGCCGCTGCATTCACCGCGAGGAGAACAGCAGCGAATGGGGCGTCGATCCTGACGTAAAGATCGAGTTGACGCCCGATCAGATGCGGGCCGCGATCGACGCCCGCGAGGAGCTGGACGTGCTTCGCGACGCGGCGCCGGCGGCGGGCGAGCAGCCCAAACTCCAGCAAAAATCCAAGGACGCCGCCAAGAACGATGCGGGCAGCAAGAAGGACCTTCTTGCGGCTGATCCCCAGATGTCGGCTGCCGTGTTGCTGCTGAAGCTTAAGTTGGCAAACGCGGCCTCCTGACGGAACGATTCCGAACAATACTGAACGTTTTTCGCGATTTTCAACGCGGAAAGTGTTCAGTTTCGTTCAGAAACGTTCAGTTGGCAGGGGCCGGTCGAACTCTCGTTTTACGCTTCACGTTTTGCGCGCCTCCCGCCGAAGTAAGGGCTATGACGGGGTTGACGCGCGCTGTGAGGCCGGTAGCGTATCCGGTTTGGATTTTGGCCAGGACCGTGAGCACAAAACTCGCCCGCGGCGGCCGGGCGGGCGGGAAAACTGCTGCTGCGAGTCCGGTTGCTTCGACAATTTCCAGTGAAACGGACCTCACGCCGGTGCGGCAATACAACTCGCCGGACGTGCTGGCCCGGCTTCCGCACTTTACCACCGCCAGCAACCGCTTCCTGTTCTTCTGGATGTTCCGGTTCCTCAAACCGGTCAAAGGCGTGGTCTTTTTTGCCTGCGTTTGGCTGACGCTGGCGGTCGCCGTCGAAATCCTCGTCGCCAAGTGGATCGAACGCGCCGTCGATCGAATCCAAACCCTTGGCGTCGCCAAAAGCGCGCCCGGCTTCTGGCAGTGGTTCTGGCGCGACCCATCGGGCGGCGCGCAGAACTTCCGCCACGTCATGCTCATCCTCTGCGGGCTCATGCTCGCGACACTCTTGCTGCGCTACCTCAAGGAGGTCGCCAACACCAAGATGAGCATGCATCTGGTCTACTTCATCCGCGAAGCCGTTTACGACAAGCTTCAGCGCGTTGGCTTCGCGTTTCATGATGCGCTCTCCTCCGGCCAGCTGATCAACCGCGCCCTCAGCGACCTCCAGAACGTCCGCGCGTTCGTTCAAACTGCGGTGCTGACCACCCTCGACATCGTCCTGGCGGTTGGCGGCTACATCATCCTGATGATCACCATCAATCCATGGCTGGCCCTTTTGTCGCTGGTGCCGCTGCCGATCTGGACCTACTACATCCTCCGCTTCAGCAAG
>DATHPP010000441.1:0-22107 GCA_035483795.1 Tepidisphaeraceae bacterium
ACCTGTTTCACCTGCGCGGCAGTAGGCGTAATGGATTGACAGCCGCAAAGCGTCCAGAGGCAAATCCCGAAACACGCAGTCCGATAGAGGCATCTCATTCAAAGCATGGCTCCCAGTGAAGCGCAGCAAATATAACGTGAGAGGAGAATTTTGCTTAAGTCTTTTTCGTAACGTATGTTACAATCATGTAATCAGTCGTCGATATTTCTGACTTTTACGAAGGATAGCCTGTGGAGTTTGACGATCATTCCAGCAGTCTATATCTTTATTTTGAGCATTCAAAGAATGACTGCTTAGGATTCAAAGATATCGGGCGTTCCCGGGGTGTTGTCCATGCGAGGCGACTTGGCCGACCAACGCGTGAAGACCGAGTCGCCGCCGGTGACGGCTTCCGGGCCCGAGCTTCACTACCAGGCGCCCGCGGCGGCAGCGCGACAACTCTCGCTACAGGGGATGCACGGGACCGTCGCCGTGCCCCCGACTACCGCAGGATTCTGGCGCAACTACTGGGCCTTTGTCGGCCCGGCGCTGCTGGTGAGCGTCGGCTATATGGATCCCGGCAACTGGGGCACCGACCTCCAGGGCGGCGCGCAATACAAATACGGCCTGCTCTGGGTCGTCGGTTTGGCCAGCCTGATGGCCATCTTCATGCAGGTGATCTCCGCGCGACTGGGAGTGGTGACCGGCAAGGACCTGGCGCAGTTCTGCCGCGATCATTTTCCCGCCTGGGCGCGCTGGCCCAACTGGATCGCGGCGGAAATCGCCATCGGCGCCTGCGACCTGGCCGAAGTCCTCGGCAGCGCCGTCGCCCTGAATCTGCTGCTTCACATCCCACTGCTCTGGGCGGTCATTCTCACGGCGGCAGACGTCCTGCTGCTTTTGGCGCTTCAGGGCATGGGAATGCGGTTCATCGAGGCCATCATTTTCGTGCTCATCTCCACCATTGGCATCTGCTACTTCATCGAGATTTTCATTCTGCCGCAAACCCGCCCGTCTTTTGGCGAGATGGGGCATGCCTTCCTCCGCCCCGGATTCCGCGAGGCGGGAATGGTGTATGTTGCGATCGGCATCATCGGCGCGACCGTCATGCCGCATAACCTGTATCTCCACTCGGCGCTCGTGCAGTCGCGGCGTTTCCAGAGCGACGATCACTCGATCCGCCAAGCGGTTCGATTCAACACCGTCGATTCGGTCGTGGCGTTGACGATCGCCTTCTTCATCAACGCGGCGATCCTGGTGCTGGCGGCGATGCTGTTCTATGGGAAGCACAGCGTCAGCGTCGGCACGCAGACTTATGTCTTCAACGACAATACCGACTGGATTCGGGTCGCCTATCTGACGCTCGCTCCGCTGATCGGTATCGCGGCCGCCAGCCCGCTGTTTGCCATTGCGCTGTTGGCCAGTGGGCAGAGCAGCACGATCACCGGCACGCTCGCCGGGCAGGTGGTGATGGAAGGTTTCATGCACTGGCAGATCCTGCCATGGGTGCGGCGGATCATTACCCGCGTGCTGGCGATTCTGCCCGCCGTCCTCATCATCGGCTTGCGGGGCGACAGCAGCGTCAACGACCTGCTCGTGCTCAGCCAGGTGGTCCTGGCGCTTCAGCTTCCGCTGGCGATGTTCCCGCTGCTTTATTTCACCAGCCGCCGCAGGTATATGGGAAAATACCGCAATGGATGGTTCCTGATGGCCTTCGGCTGGGGATCATGTCTGCTGATCACCGCGATGGACATCTGGGGCCTTCCCGGTTCGATCAAAACGGCGTGGCAGGTCATCACCGGCGGATGATATGTACGACAAAATCCTGGTCACCCTCGACGCCACCCGCACCGACCGTGCTATCATCGAGCACGTCAAGCCGCTGGCGAAGCTGATGCACAGCCATGTCGTGCTGCTGCACGTCGCGACCGGCTGGGCCGCCCGCGCCTACGGCCCCGACGCCGTCAGCCCCGAGATCGACCAGGACAAAGCCTATCTTCACCAGGTCCGATCCGAGCTGGAATCCGAGGGCATCCCGACCGAGATCGAGCTGGCCTACGGCGACCCCGCCCAGCAGATCATCCGCTGGGTCAAGGACAAAGGCTGCGACCTGGTCGCGATGAGCACGCACGGCCACCGCTTCCTGGGCGACCTCTTCCTCGGCACCACCGCCACCCGCGTCCAGCACCGCATCAACGTCCCGGTCCTGCTCCTGCGAGCCGAGTAGCACGCCGGATGTCCCAAAATGTCCCAAAATGTCCCCAAATGTCCCATGTTTCGAGCCAAATGGGACATTTCCCAGACCGCAGTCCGCATGCCCTCGTGGAATCCGCGCTGCAAAACGCATTTCCGCGAAAACGTTCAGTTCCGTTCACCGGCGTTCAGCCCCACGCTCTTACCCCCCACGTGAATCGAGGCACAGAAAGCGAGAAAAACCGCCAAAACCGCCAAAACCAGGCATCTATCAGACTCCCCTAGAACACCCGAGGCCTTCTCCCCAAGCCGGGGCGCGCAGCCCGGATGTCGATCGCCCCATACTGTCAAAAAACGTTCAGTTTTGTTCAAAACGTTCAGTTCTCAGTCTTCTGCCCGGTATCTGCTTGTCTCCTTTTTGAGCCCTTTCCCCCGCCTGAAAAACGGTCATCCGGCGAGCGTTCTGCCGCGCATCTAGCCAGGGCCAATTGGCGTAAAATTGCTAACATTTGTACATCTGATTATTGCTTGCCATAAATCAACTGACGGAAAAACTCACTTCCGGAGCAATTCCCCAACCCAGTCGAATTGATCCGCGCGCTGCGAAATCCGGGGCGGCGCTCGGCGTGCGCCTCGCTCTACCCCGGCGTGGGGACCGTTCGACCACGAAACTCCCATCGCATCAGAGCGCGCGTTCTGAATGCTATGAGGGACAAGCCCGAATCACTAAAACACTTTTCGAACGCCGCGCGCACCCCACGCCGGGGTAGAGACTTCGGTGAGTTCAGTCGAACCGCGCCAGCGCCGCCCCGGATTTTCCGATGTCGCGTCCGCCTGATTCGCCGTCACTTCAAAACGGCAGGCGGCGCTGCCCGCGCCGCCTGCTGTCCGCCCGTGAAAAGTGAGATTCCGCCACACTCATCCGTGATGATGCCTGCGATGGAACGGCAGGTCCGTCGGGTCGCCGGAGCCGCTCACCAGCGTCGAAGAGAAAACTGCCGCGGCCGAGGCGCTGCTGGTCGCGGCGGTCACTGGAGCGGATGGTCCTGTGGTCGATTGGACGATCCAATGATCCACGGGGGTAGAATCAGCGGCTCTGGTGGCAGAGTAAAGATTGCCGCTGGGATCGACGGCAAAGCCCGCGGCACTTGATGCGACCGTTGTGGCCAGATCGCTCACCGTCGCCCAACTACCGCCCGCATTGCTGCGGATCAGGTCATGGTAGCCGCCGCTGGAGTCTTTGCCAGATCCGACGACATAGACGTTGCCCGCCAAGTCTGTGCCCACGGCAAAGGCGCCATTGCTGCTGCCGCCGTCTTGGAAGTCATCGACCGTTGACCAGGATGAACCGCCGTTGGAGCTTTCGCGGACCAGCCAGTGTGTCGACGTACTGCTATTGCCATGACCCACAACATAAAGGTTCCCGGCCCCGTCTCCCGTGACGGCGGTGGCGGTGTCGCCGTTGACGGACGGGTTGTAGAGGAAACTGTCCACCGTCGTCCAGGTCGCCCCAGCGTTACTGCTCTTTCGCACCACCCAATTGCCTCCCGCCGCCTGGCCGACAATGTACAATCCGGCCGAAGCGCCATTGGGAATTGAAGTTGCGCCAAATGCGGCAGCAGTGGGGCTGGTGCTGGAAATCGAGTTGTCGACCGTGCCGAACGCACCCTGTCCGCCGGTCTGCTTGCGAACGGTCCAGCAGTAAGTGGTGGTTGGCTTCTTGCCGCCTGTGGTGACAACCGTCTGCCCCGCGGCGTAGACGTTCCCCGATGCATCGATTGCCAGCCCCGCAACATCGCTGCCACCCGATGTGGCATAGGAATCGACGACTGAGAAGCTGCCGCTGGATGCGGGTTTCTCAAGGACGATCCATTGCTCATTGCCGGAGGAGTCTTTGGCCCCGCCTCCAACGTAAACGTCCCCCGCACCATCTATGGCGATCGCTTTGAAGGTGGCAAGCGTCCCGGAAATGTAGTCTTCGATGGTGCTCCAATTGGCGCTCCCGGCCAGCTTCTCGCGCACGATCCCGTGAGTGCGGCCAGAGCTGTCCTGGGCATAGCCGGCAGCGTAGACGTTACCGGCGCTGTCCATCGCCATGGCTGCCGCGCCGGCGTTCCATCCTGTCGCCAATTGATAGTTGTCGATCGTCCCCCAGGCGGACAAAAGCGTGCGGGATTCCAGTGGCTCGGGATTGAACGAACATCGTGAGCTACGCCTGCGCGGACGCGCACTGGTTGCGGTATTCATATCTGCTCCTTCTCATGTGAGGTGAGGTGCTGAAACGGTCCCGGGCCCGATGCCCCGATCCGTCCCGTCTCGGCGGTATATTCACCGTCTGGCTCGTGGATCTGCGCGGGATTCTTCAAACGATTGCGGGGGCGGAAGAAAAGAAGGAGCAAGATCAAGATCAAGATTATTCCTCACGTGCGGCGTACCGCACACCCACGAAGGATGAAAAGTATGTTATCCTTGATCGCAGCGCCTTCGGAAGTGGCCGATATTCCTTGGTGCATTTGAAGCCCGTCGATTAGTCTGGCCCGGATGTCGCTGCGAACCCCGAATTGTCGCCGGCCCGGGTCTTTGTTTTTCCCGGCGTCGAGCACGAAGAGCAGAATGTTCTAATCGTTGCCGACATCTTCCGATGGCGCCTCTTTTTGAAGGAGGTGTCCATTGGACATCATCAATCGTCGTTGTGCGGGTCTGGACGTGCACAAGGATTCGGTGTGGGCCTGCGTGCGGGTCGATGGCCGGCAATTCATTCGAGAAGTTCGGTACCACCAGCAGTGAGCTGCTGCGTCTGGGCGACTGGTTGACAGGTCATGGCGCCACCACCGCGGCCATGGAATCGACCGGTGTTTTCTGGAAGCCGGTGTGGAACCTGCTGGAGGACCGCCTGGCGTTGATGCTGGTCAACGCCCAGCACGTCAAGAAGGTCCCGGGCCACAAGACTGACATCTCCGATTGCGCGTGGTTGGCCCAGCTTCTGGAATGCGGGCTGCTCAAGGCCAGCTTCGTGCCGCCGCGTCCCCAGCGGGAACTGCGGGATCTGACGCGCCAGCGTACGCAGTTGCAGGGGGATCGGGCCCGGGTGATCAACCGCATCCAGAAAACGCTGGAGGATGCCAACATCAAGCTGGCGTCGGTGGCCACTGACATCACCGGCAAAAGCGGCCGCGCGATTCTCAACGCCCTGGTGGAAGGAAAGGTGACGGCCCAGCAGATGGCGGAGCTGGTCCACAAGCGCATGGAGGCCAAGAAGCCGGCGATGCGGGAGGCGCTGGTCGGCAAGATGACGTCACACCACCGTTTCATGCTGGGCCAACTGCTGGTGCAGATCGACGCTCTGGATGAGCTGATCGAGTCCTTTGACCTGCGGATCGAGGAGGTGATGAGCCCTTTGGAGAAGCAGGCAATCAAGCTTCTGGATGAAATACCGGGCTTTGACGTGAGGACCGGACAGAAGGTGATCGCTGAGATCGGAACGGACATGAGCCGCTTCGCCACGCCTCAGCATTTAGCGTCCTGGGCGGGCATGTGTCCGCCCAACCACGAGTCGGCCGGCAAACGCCGCAGTCGCCGCGTCAACAAGGCCAACAAGTGGCTCAAGAGCGCCCTGACGCAGGCGGCGTGGGCGGCGAGCCGCAAGCGCCGCAGCTATTTCAGCGCCCAACATCGTCGTCTGACCACCCGGCGGGGCATCAAACGCGCGAACATCGCCGTTGCCCACAGTCTGCTGGTGGTGGCTCATTGCATCCTAAGCGACAAGACCTCTTACACCGATCTGGGTGCGGAGTTCTTTGATCGCCTGCGAGACCCGGAGCGTCAGGCGCAGCAAATGGTCAAACGGCTCGAACGTCTAGGATACGCCGTCGAAATCAAGAAGGCCGCCGCATAAGATTTTCAGAGCAGGAAGAGGATTAAGATTCAGAGCAGGATTAAGAGTAGGACGCGCCGGGGTCGCCAAGCCCGATCCTACTCCTACTCTTAATCTTGCTCCTACTCCTCTTCGTAATCCTAATCTCGATCTTAATCCTTCTCCCGGATTTCTTTAGTCCCAGTTCCCCGACCTGGTTACAATGCCCGGCGAATCGGGCTGGGCATGTCTGAAAAACAATCGATCGAATTCCCCACCACGCAGTGGACCGGCGTCGAGCGCGCCGGCCAGCAGAATACCCTCGGCCGCGTCGCGCTGGGCGAGCTGCTCACCCGATACCTCGCGCCGCTTCGGGCGCATCTGGTGCTGCACAAGCGGATTCCGCCGGAATGGGCGGAGGACCTGCTCCAGTCATTCGTCTCCGACCGTGTGCTGGAACAGGAACTGATCGCCAGCGCCGTCCGCGAGAAGGGGCGGTTCCGGACATTTCTTTTGCTTGCGTTGGATCGGTTTGTCAGCAACGCGCTTCGGGACGGCAAGCGCCAATGTCGCTCGCCCGGGCAGATCGCGCCGATCGAACATGCGAATGTCGCGGTCGATCCCGATCCGACGCCCAGCGACGCCTTCGAGATCGCCTGGGCCCGCGAGGTCCTCGTGCAGGCTTCCCAGCGGATGCGAAATGAGTGCGTGGACTGCGGCCGGGCCGATTTATGGCAGATCTTCGAGGCCCGGGTGCTGATGCCGACGCTTCAGGGGGTCGAGCCGGTTTCCAACGAGCAGCTCGCCATCCAGTTCTCCCTTTCCTCCGCCCACGGGGCGTCCAATCTCATGATCACCGGAAAAAGAATGTTCGCGCGCAGCCTGAGGGGGGTGGTCGGTGAATATATCGAGGACGACCGCCTGATCGACCAGGAGATCGCCGACCTCCGCGCGATCCTCGCCCGTGCCCGGTGAAAACATGGTTCACCGCAGAGACGCGGAGGCCGCGGAGGAAAGGCAGAAGAGGATGATCCACAGATTGCGCGGATTCCGCAGATTAGAAAACCGAAAGCGAATACCTGAATCTGCGTAATCTGCGCAATCTGTGGACGACTCGCCTTTCGCCTTTTGGATCCTCGCGTACTCCGCGTCTCCGCGGTGAACCTTTTTTTTCGAGGCTGAACATGCGTTCCGAAATCGAGGCGTGTGATCCGAAGCGGCTTGCCGGGTTGATGGAGCCGGAGACGGTGTCGGCGGCGACTCCGCTGCGCGAAGGGCCAGGGACGCGGATCGGCCGCTACAAGCTGCTCCAGCTCATCGGCGAGGGCGGGTTCGGCTCGGTGTTCATGGCCGAGCAGGAGACGCCGGTCGTTCGCAAGGTGGCGTTGAAGATCATCAAGCTGGGGATGGACACGAAGCTGGTGATCGCCCGCTTCGAGGCCGAGCGGCAGGCGCTGGCGATGATGGACCATCCCAACATCGCCCGCGTGCTGGACGCCGGGGCGACCGAGACCGGCCGGCCGTACTTCGTGATGGAGCTGGTGAAGGGCATCCCCATCACCGATTACTGCAATCAGAAGCGACTCACGCCCAAAGAGCGCCTCGAGCTGTTCATTCCCGTCTGCAAGGCGGTGCAGCACGCCCACCAGAAGGGGATCATCCATCGCGACATCAAGCCCAGCAACGTGATGGTCACGCTGCACGATGGCGTGCCGGTGCCGAAGGTGATCGACTTCGGCATCGCCAAGGCGGTCAACCAGCGGCTGACCGAGCACACGCTCTTCACCGAATACCGCCAGCTCATCGGCACGCCGGAATACACCTCGCCCGAGCAGGCGGACATCAGCGGCTTGGACGTCGACACTCGCAGCGACATCTATTCGCTCGGCGTGCTCCTCTACCAGCTCCTGACCGGCACGACGCCCTTCGAGTCCAAAGAGCTTCGCCGCTGCGCCTACGGCGAAATCCAGCGGATCATCCGCGAGGTCGAACCTCCCAAGCCCAGTACCCGATTGAGCACACTTGGCGCCAGTCTTAAGGCACTTGGCGATCACATGGCGACCGAGCCAAAGCGGTTGAGCCGGGTGATGGCGGGGGAGCTGGACTGGATTGTGATGAAGTGCCTGGAGAAGGACCGTGCTCGCCGCTACGACACGGCCAGCAGCCTGGCCTCGGACGTACAGCGGCATCTGGATGGCGAGCCCGTCGAAGCCTCGCCGCCGTCGGCGGCTTACCGGTTCCGCAAATTCACCCGCAAGCATCGCATTCCTCTCGCCGTCGCGGCGCTGCTCGTCACCGCGACAGTCGTCAGTTCGTGGCAGGCGATCCGGGCGACGCGCTCGCAGGCGGCGGCGGTGGCGGAGAAACAGCGCGCCGACACTCAGGCCTCCATTGCCGAAGCGGTTAATAACTTCCTCAACCAGGATCTGCTTGGCCAGGCGGGGGTGAGGAGCCAGGGTGCGATGTACGTTCCGGACCGGGACCTGAAAGTGCGCGAAGCAGTGGACCGGGCGGTCGCGCGCCTTCCAGGCCGCTTTTCGGACCAGCCGCTCGTGGAGGCAAGGATTCGCAGGACGATCGCGCAATCGTGTCTCGATCTGGGAGAATACGGCCGTGCCGAAGAGAGCGCGCAGAAGGCGCTCGATCTCACCCGGCATGCCGTTGGGGAGGATGACCCTGCGTACTTTGCCGCGCTCACTCAACTCGGACAGGTAAATGAAGCAGAATGGCAGTACGTGAAAGCGCGGCCGCAGTTGGAGCAGGCGCTTGCCGGCTACCAAAGGCTTCTCGGCGAGAACAGCCCGTTGACGCTTGGCGGCCTACGCGACCTTGCGGAGGTGCTGATGGCGCAGGGGGAATTTAATCAAGCAGAGGCGCTGCTTCGCCGGTCGCTCGAAGGCTGCCGGACGTCGTTGGGGGAGCAGCACTCTGACACGCTGCTGGCAATGTTGGATCTGGCTCAACTGTACTCGTGGCTCGATGACTTGGGAAAAGAAGAGCCACTGGCCGGCAGGCAAAGAGCCCTTGGAGACCAGCACCCCGATACCTTGACCGCAATGACCAGGCTCGGGGAGTGTTATACCGATATGAGAAGGTACGCGGAGGCAGAGCCGCTGCTCGTCGCGGCGACCCAGGGCCTGCAGAGTGCACTTGGTCCCCAGCACTCTGACACGCTCGATAGCGTCAATGCCTTGGCGCAGATGTATGAGTCCCAATCCAGATATCAGCAAGCCGACGAGCTGTATGAGCGCTTTCTCGGCGAGATTCGCCGCACGGCAGGCGAGGCCAGTCCGGGTATGTTCAGACTGCTTAGGGGCCGGGGCGGCTTTTACGCTAACACCGGGAGGTACACCGACGCGGAACGGGTTCGACGCAGCCTCATTCAATCAGAAGAAAAAGCCTATGGCGACGAGGATCTTCACACGCTTCTTTCCGTCTTTGATCTGGCAACCCTATATGCCGATTGGCGCAGACTCGATGAGGCGGAGCCGTTGTACCGACGGGCCCTGGAGGGAATGCAACGCCGCTTCGGCGACCAGAATCCGTTTACAGCCTACACGAAGGAAGGGCTGTCCACGTGCTACTTCAATGAGCATCGGGACGCCGAGGCCGAGACACTTGCGCTCGAAGCCCTCGCCGTGCTGCAAAAGTCATGCGGTGAGCGTCACTTTAACACGCTTCTCGCGATGCAGAACCTGGGGGCCAATTATTGCATGCGGCATGACTACGCGAAGGCCGTGCCACTGCTCGAAGCCGTAGTCAGTCAACAACGCAAATCTGCCAGGACCAGTGTTGTCTCTGTTCCTGGGAGACATCTCGGCTATCTCTCTGAGAGCAATCTCGCCGTTGCTTATTGGGATATGGGAGAACCCGCCAAGGCGGAGGCCGCCCTACGGGATGTTGAGCGCAGAGTGATGGCTGACATGGCGCAAGAGCCGGCTCCGGCGTTGGATGGATTGGTCTGGGTTGGGGAACGTTATGTGGGGTGGGGCGACTTCGCAAAGGCCGAGGCTGTTTTCGTGCGGGCCGTCGAGGGGAGACGGAAGATTTTTCCGCAGGCGAATCCTGAAACAATCGATGCCGTTGAAAGGCTGGCGGGTGTGTACCACATGCAATCGGAAGAAACCCGTGCGGAGCCGCTGTGGCGCGAGGTAGCAGAGTGGTCGATCAAGAGCTCCGACTCAAACCCTGAGAATAGTGCCGACACCGTCGGCAAGCTGATCGACTGCTATGAAGCGGTCGGCCGGCCTGAGAAGGCTGCCGAGTGGGAGAAGAAGCTCCGTGAAATCGAGGCGAGGGCGCTTAGCGAAAAGGACGACGCGATCGCCGGTGCTCCCGGCGATCCTCGGCCGCACGCCGAGCGGGCGCGGGTGCTCGGGAGTTTTCGGCAGTTCAAAGATGCGGCCGCGGAGTACGCGAAGGCCATCGAGCTGGCGCCGGCGAACCACCTGTACTGGCATAACGGCATCGTTCCGCTGATGCTCCAGCTCGGAGACCAGGAGGGGCTAAGAACGTGGCGGGCCAAAGAACTCAAGCGGTTCGGTTCAACCATGGACTTCCTGGTTGCGCATCGCGTTGCCAAGGATGTTTTGATGGTTCCGGTGGACGGCGAAGAGCTAAAGCTCGCCACGGAACTTGCGGATCGGTCGTTCGAGCTTGATAAGACCCATGGCTGGGATACGAGCCAGACGAAAGGGATGGCTGATTACCGAAGGGGGAGGTATCAGGCGGCCATCACACCTCTCATTAGGAGTAGAGATACCACTTCGGGGACTAATTGGCGGGCAATTGACGATTTCTTCCTCGCGATGTGCTACACCCAACTGGGCGACAAGGGGCAAGCGGACGAGGCGCTCGCCGCCGCTAACCACCTTTTCAACTCTCTACCGAAAACCGTGATTGCAGGGACATCCGACTGGATCGTCTGCCAGTTCGTTCGCCGCGAGGCGGAGGAGCTGATCAACGGGAAAGGGCCGGCGACGAGGCCGGTCGCGGCGACGCAGCCGGTGGTTTTGAACTGAGCTTGTGGCACAGTCGCCTGGTGGGAAGACGGCGGACAAGGAGACAGGGAGAGGAGACACGGAGACAGGGGGGGCGAAAAAGCGCGCCTTTAAGGGGTCGCGGCGAAACGGGTTAGCGATCCGCCGAGCGGGAATGGACGGTGCGGCTGCCGCCGCTGGTGGCGATGTCGGGTCCGGACAGAAGCCTGCGGCGGGCAACGCTCCTGGGCGGTCGAACCACTTTCACCCCGGCCGGTAGCGCTACTTGTTTCCCAGACGCTTTGCGCGTGCGCTTCCTTGACGGGATCATGGCTCAACTCCTCTTACTCCCACTCCTTCAACAGGGTCTCCGCCGCTGTCGCCGACAACGCCATCGGCGTGTAACTTACACCTTCAAACACAATAGGTTTCGCGGATAGATTTTGCAAACCCCTGTTTCGGTAACGCGAACAGATTTCCTGGCAGAATCATATCACCAAAACCTGTGTGAGCCAAAGCAGGAAGGCGGGTGACGGTCTACCAGTTGCGCCGCTTGGTTACGGACGATTGATCAGAAAAGTAGCGGCGTCGGCGAAGAAGGGTCGGAGGATTGCCGTGGCCTCGGGAGGTAACTCGACTTCCTCCATAGCGGCTTCCATCAGGCTGATCCAGCGGTCGCGGGCGCTGCGGTCGATGGGGAAGCGGGCGTGGCGCATGCGGAGGCGCGGGTGGCCGCGGCGTTGGAGGTAGGTGTCGGGGCCGCCGAAGCGCATGATGAGGAAGTCGCGAAGGCGCTGCTCGGCGGGGGCCAGGTCATTGGGCGGGTAGAGCGGGGCGAGGATGTCGTCCTGTGGAACGCGGCGGTAGAACGCGGCCACCAGCCTGGCGAAGGCGTCGTGGCCGATCAGGTCGTAAAGCCTGGTGTCGAGCAGATCCATGGGCAGCCATGCATGATAAGTTAAGCGGCTCGGGTCTGGAGCCGATTGCAATCGAGCGTACACACTTTCTGCGCCTTACTCGCGCAACTGGGCGGTTTTCGCGCCGCAGCACCGAGCGACGTATGGCGGTACCGCTTCCTGGTGCCGCCGGTGCCCTCACCGGCGGTCTTCGCTCGCCGGCGCGCCGTCGCGTTCCGCCGGTGAGGGCACCGGCGGCACTTTAGATGTCCGGTTCACCTGCATGGTTCCCCAGGCGATGAGCCGGCGGGGGAACAGGCGATTCATCCTGGCCAGAACTTTGTTGGCCAGGCCGGGGATGACGATACGTTTTCCCCGCATCAATCCGTCATATCCGGCCTGGGCGACGGGGCCGGCGGGCATGGAGCGGACGCGGAACGGCCGCTCGCCCTGGATGCCGGCGCGTTTGCCGAATTCGCTTTCGGTGGGGCCGGGGCAGAGTGCCGTGACGGTGACGCCGCGGCCGGCAACCTCGGTGGCGACCGCCTCGCTAAAATGCAGGACGTACGCCTTGGACGCATAATACGTCGCCATCAGCGGCCCGGGCTGAAACGACGCAACCGATGCGACGTTCAGGATCTTCCCTGACCTTCGCGACAGCATCTCGCGCAGGAACAGCTTCGTGAGCGCGGTCAGGGCGACGATGTTCACCTGGAGCAGGTTCAGGTCCGTGGCCAGGTCGATCCCGGCGAAGTCGCCGTGCGTGCCGAAGCCGGCGTTGTTCACCAGCACGTCGATCACCGTCCCCGATGCTTTGAGGGCGTCAAAGATTTCCTGCGGCGCGGATGGGGCGGCCAGGTCTTTGGGGAGGACGCCGGCCTCGACGCCGCCCAGCGACCGGCATTCCGCCGCCACCTTCTCGAGCTGCTCCTGATTGCGCGCCGACAGCACCAGGTTGTGCCCGTTTTTGGCGAAGACCTTGGCCAGCTCGTAGCCGATGCCAACCGAAGCGCCGGTGATCAGGGCGGTGGGACGATTGATCGAACCTGAAGTCATCGTGAAGATGCAAGATAACAAAACTCGAATGACGAATGACGAATGACGAATCAAATTCGAAAAACCAATGACCGACGCTCGAAACTGCTGCGGTCGAGGTTCTTCGTTTCGCTATTGGTAGGGCCTCCCATCCGCGATAGATCGCGGATGGGAACCCTATTTCAATCATTCGAGTTTGATTCGTGATTCGTCATTCGAGTTTCGAGTTTGCGGTTTCCGAGTGCGTCGTGGTAGATAGTTCCGGGAAGATTTCTTCCGGGTCGTGGTACTCTATCCGGGACCATTCTCAAACACCAAGAAAGGAAGGACGGGCATGGGCTGGTTGAATCGGATCGGAAGCAGATGCGGGATCGGGGCGACGGCATTGGGGGGCTGCATTAGCCTCGCGCTGGTGCAGACGGCCAAGGCCGACGACAAGCCGGTGGATTTTTCCAGTCAGATCCAGCCGATCTTCAAGGACTCGTGCGTTAAGTGTCATAGCCTGAACAACCCGCGCAAACAGCCGGCCGGCGGGCTTCAACTCGACGACAAGGACGCCGCCCTCAAGGGAGGAAAGCTCGGCCACGACATCGTTCCGGGAGACTCCACCCAGAGTCTGCTCTACAAACTTCTTCTGGGCCCGACCTCGGTGAACGGGCACCACGTCGACGCGATGCCCAAGCAGCGCCGCGGCGAAGAGTTCAAGCCGCTCGGCAAGGAAATGATCGACCTGATCAAGTCCTGGATCGACCAGGGCGCCAAGTGGTCGAGCTGAGGGCGGGGCTACTTTCCATTGCCCTGCTTCACCAGGGCATTGTACTTGTTGACCAGGTCGTTGAACTTGGTGACGGCTTCGTTGGATTTTGATATGGCGTCATTTCGGGCGGCGGCGAGTTGTTGAATCGTCAGGCCGGCCTTTTTGAGGGCGTCGTCGCGCTCCTTGACCGCCGCCATCCATCGATCGAGGTTTGCCCGCAGTTGGTCGCGCTCCGCCGTGAGCTGGTTGGTTTCGGCGGTGAGGTGATCGATCTGCCGGGTGGCGGCGGCGAGCTTGGTCTCCGTTTCCTTCAACGCGGATTCAGTGTCAGAGAGCCGGTGGCGGAAATCGTCCAGGTCGAACAGGTACCCCTGGATGGCTTTCTCCTGCTCGGCGATCTTGGTCGCCTGATCGATACGAATTTGTTCGAGGCGCGACGCTTCGAGGTTGAGCTGGCGATTGATGCGCCACTGAACGATCGAAAGCGCCGCCAGGGCCATAACAGCCAGCAGGTTGAGCCAGGTAAGCAGACGTTTCATCTGTGTCCATCCGTGTTCATCTGTGGCGAACTTTCGCTTGGCCGCACCTCGAAGGCGATCTTTTCGATGCCGGCGGAGCGGACGATGTCGAGGATGTTGATGACGGCGCCGTGGCGGGCGTCGCGGTCGCCGCTGAGGAACACGCGCAGGTTGGGGTTGGCTCCCCGCAGCGTCGACAGGGCGGCGGCCAGCTCATGAGGGGCAATCGGCTTGGTGTCGAGGAACGCGCCGCCGGACTTGTCGATCGAGATGTCGACGATGTCCTTCTTGATGTCCGGCGCCGCGGTCGTCGCCGTCGGCAGGTTCACCTTCACGCTCTTCAGGTTCACCATGCTCAGGCTCACCAGCATGAACGAGGCGAGCAGGAAGAACATGATGTCGATCAGCGGGATGATCTCGATCCGCGCTTCGGCACTCTCGGGATTCAGTTTTTGTCCAAGTTGGACGGGCATTTTTTGCTCCGCGTTGGGAAGACAAGGAGACTGAAGGACGTGATCATCCGGGAACGGGAACCTCCCTCCCCTTGTCTCCCTGTCTCCTTGTCTCCTTGTCCGCATTTCGCAGCGCGCGACGGCGGGCGAACTGCTCGAGGTCGTGGCCGTGGTGTTTGGCGGATTCGACCAGCAGCTCGACGTGATTGATCACCCGCTCCAGCTCGGAGCGGAACTGATTGAGCTTGCGGTTGAAAAAGTTGTAGGGGAGCAGGCACAGAATCGCGATGCTCAGCCCGCAGGCGGTGGCGATGAGGGCCTCGGCGATTCCGCCGGACACTTTCGTCGGGGCGAGCTGTTCTTCGCCGACGAAGCTGAACGACCGCATGATGCCGGTGACGGTCCCCAGCAGGCCCAGAAGCGGCGCGAGGGTGATGAGCGTCCCCAGCACCCACTGACGGCGCTCGCCGCCCTCCAGTTCGGAGGAGGCCCGCAGTTGCATCGCGCCCAGAAGCGAGCTGTGGGCGTGCAGCAGGCCCTCGTGAACGGTGCTTCGAAACGGATCGCTGGCCGAGTCGGTCAACTCCATGGCGCGGTCGAATTCCCCATCGGCAATGGCGTCGAAGGATTCGAGCAGCTCGCGGTGGCGGGAGCGGCGGCGCAGCGACCACCACCACAGCGTCCGCTCGAGAATGACCGTCAGCGCGCCCAGCAGGGCCAGCAGGATCGGCCACATGATCGGGCCGCCTTTGAGAAAGTAATCGACGACGAGATTGGCGAGAATCGGATTCATGTTCACTCACAACTGGTTCAACTTGAAGCGGATGGAAACCTCATAGAGACGCGTGGGACCCGATGGAAAATGCCACAGGTCGCGGACGGCGCTGAGTGCGGCCTGGTTGAGCAAGGGCCATCGGCAGGGGCTGGCGACCTGGGCGGTCAGAACACGGCCGTCCTCTCCGACGGTGAACCGCACGAGAACCGCGCCTTCCTGCCTTTCATTGACGGCTTGGGCCGGGTACTGCGGCGCCGGCTGACGGCCTTCACCCTGGCCGTAAGTAATGCGCCGCACCTGCGGCGCGGCCGGTGGCGCCGGCGCGACGGGAACGGGGGCGATTGCCTTGGGCGCGATGGGACTGGGCGGAACGTCGGTGGGAACGGCAAACGCAACCGCCGGACTTGGTTGCGGCAGCGCCGGGAGAGGCGGCACATCCGGTTCCGGCGCGGGCGCCGGGGCCGGCTGGTCTGGCGGCGCGGCATCGGGCGGCGCGGGGGCCTGATCCGAAATGTCAACGTTGATCAACTGCGCCTGTACCGGGGGCGGCTCAGGCGGCGGGGGGTGTGGCCATGGATAGCGCAGCGCCAGCCCCATCCAGCCGATGCCCTGGCAGACCAGGGCGACCACCAGCGTGAAGACCTGGAGGAGCGTTGCGTGCTGCCCAGCCGGTCCGGCGCCCCCCTGCCACCGGCCGGTCGATGGTTCCGGGGCAAGGGCTGGTTCGGCGACAGAGGATGCTACCAAGCGCAATTCCATTTGTTCCAATTCGCTTAGAAATCAAAAGTCAGCCCGGCGAAAAACGAGCGGCGCTGGCCGAACTGCGGAGCGCCGACGCCGATGCCGGTGCCGTTACGAATCTGATAGACCTCGTCAAAAATGTTGAGGATGTCGAAGCGGAGGCGAACGTCGGCGACGCCCGACCACTGGGGGTGGAATGTGTGCTCGTAGCCCACGCTGACCGGGGCATACTGTGGCTCTTTGCTCTGGTTGGCGAAACCGGAGCGCAGCCCGGAACCGTAGATCACGTCGAGAAAGGCCCGGTTGTCCTTCCAGGCATAAGAGATGCCGCCCGATGCGGTGTAACTTCCTTCGTGATCGAGCGGGATGAAATGCGTCTTGATGAAAGCGAGCTCGTCGTTGGCGATCAGGTACTGGTTGGTAATGATGTTTTTACCCTCGGCGGTGACATAGGCGAAATTGCCGTATATCGACAGCCCGCCCTGCGAGAACGTGCTGCTGATTTCCGGGCCATAGACCTTGCCCTCGTCGTAGTTGAAAGACGAGAAGATGATGGCGGAGCCGAACTGGCCGGAGTCGAGCAGCGGCTTGGCGGCCTTGTAGAAGCCGTCGACGGTGACCTGCCAGGCGGGGGTGAAATAGTGGGAGATGCCCGCGTCGTAGTAATTGGAGCGCTCGGCCCGCGGCGGGTCGTCGACGAAGTTCTGCGGGGCGTTGGAAGTGCCCGCGAAACTGTTGACCTGGGGCGGCCAGAGGTATTGGACCGGCGGGGGAACGAAATAGCGGGCATAACCGGCGTGGGCGGTCGTGTTCTTGTCGATCTTCCAGACGAGATTCACCCGCGGGCTCAGCTGGTTTTCGTTGTCGAAGGAGGAGGCGAAAATGTCGAAGCGAGCGCCGTAGTTGAGCGTGAGAAAGTCGGTCATCTTCCACTCGTCCTGGGCGTAAAAACCGGTTTCCACGCCCCAATTTCCCGTATCGCTGCCGATGAAGAAGGGGACGTCGGAGGTCTGCGCGCCGGTCGAATCGACGGGGAATACCGAGACGTTGGTCTTCAGCCCCTCGCTGGTGTAGCTGCCGATGAGGCCGAAGCGGAGCGTGTTTTGCGGATCGAGGATGTAAGAGGCGTCGAGCTGGAGGCCAGTGCTCCAGTAGTTGTTGGTGATCTCGCCGGCAGCGCCCGAAAAGATCAGATCGTTCACCGGATCGGGGGTGAAATGGATGTCGCCGTACCGCGTGAACCCCGAAACCTGGTAGGAGAGCCGATCGACGGTCTTCTGATAGTAGACGACGCCGTAGTAATCCTGTTCCTGCTGGTTCTCGTTGGTATCGGCGGAGCTGACGGTGGGATGGCCGGCGAGCATGAACGCTGGAGTCGCGTCGGGGACATTGGGGATCTGAAACGTGGCGAACGACGCGTTGAGCATCAGTCCGACACGGCTGGTGTCGTCGATGCGGTAGTTCAAGTAGGTGAAGAGGCGGGCCTGATTCGAATAATCGTGCAGCGGCCAGGGATCGCTGGTGGGATTCTCGATGCCCAGGGCGGTGTATTTGTAGGACGTCGAGACGAAGTAGTCGAACCTTCCATCGCTGCCGCCCAGAAGCAAGCCGGGGATGAAGGTGTCGTAAGAGCCGCCGTAGAGAGACAGCTCGTTGTGGTTGAGAGTAGCGCCGGACTTGGTGGTGACGTCGACGATGCCGGAGGTATGGAAGCCGAACTGTGCGGGAAGGCTTCCGTCGATGAGGGTAGTGGTTTGGACGATCCGCGTGTCGAGCTCCTGACCGAAGCCACCGATTCCGGAGGCGATGCCTTCGGGCAGGAGGACGCCGTTGACGCGGTAGGTGAGGTTGGCGTGCTCGCCGCGGACGTGGAGCTGGCCGAAGGAATCGAGCACGACGCCGGGCGCGCGGAGCAGCACCTGCTGGAACGCCGCGTTTTCGCCCTGGGGCGTCGACTGGATCTGACTGGGGCCCAGCGTGTAGGTGACGGCGCCGAGCGCCGGGGCGATCTGCTCGCGCGCGCGGTCGAGGTCGGCGGTGACGAGGATCTCGCGCGGAGGAGTTTGCCCGGCAATGGCGGGCTGTGCAGCAGGCTCGGACGAAGCCGTGGTCGGAGCGGTGGAGGCCTCCGTCGTCGCGGGCTGCGTTGACGCGGGTTGCGACTCGACGACCGCCGTCGGCGACGGAGGAGTTTCAGGGGCCGGCGGCGGAGTCGTCGCCGGAATCACCGGCAGCGGCGGGGGCGCCGGCATGGCCTCCGTCTTTGATCCTGACGGCTGCGTCGAGGACGACTGCTCCGGAGTTTGCATTGCGAACGTAAGAGAACCAGTCATAAAAAGTGCCACAGTGAGAACTGCCAAGAGATATGTGCGCATAGACGCGTGCCTTCCATTCTTCCCGGGGAGTTGCCAGATGGGGAACGACATGACGTCCGCCTGCGGTGAGGCGGAATGGAAGACGACACCGGCGGGGCGCGCGAACGAAGGTATTGCTCGAAAGTCCGGTTTCGGACGCCGTGCGCAACGAAAACAGTGGCAAGGCCCGCCAATCGCAGCCGCACGATCGGGGGGTCTGCCACACCCTGATGGACCGTCATCCCCGTCAGCGCCGCGCAGACCGCGCAATCATCATCAGTGTGGGAAAGCAGGGGCTTGGCGCCAAGCGAGCGCTGGGCGGGAGACACCGCGCGCCCACCGCCGTGCACGATGCACTCGTGCGCGAACTGCGCCGCCCCCGTCGCCCATAGGACGAAGGCGGCGAGCAGCGAGATTTTGATCAGCGAACGGCGCAAGGCAAGTAATTCCTAGCGGGGGGCGGACTTGATGGTGTCAGCCGCCAGTTGAAAAATGCTGACGATGTAGCCGTCGTCTCTCTTCTCGCTTACCGAAAGCGTTCCCTGGACGATCACCTCATCAGCGGAGAATTCCATGGCCAACCCTCCGGGGGTCGTGGTGATGATCGTGTGCTGGATTTGCGGCGGTTGGCCGAAGCAGCAACTGAACAGGCTGGGAACCAGGGCGAACTGCCTGATGTGCGCCGCCTGATCGATCGGGATCATGAACCCGCGAAGACGGACTTTGCACCCGTCCAGGGACTTGACGTCATCGGGAATGTTGCCGCCGCGGTCCTGGTCGTAGTCGAAATTGCCCAGGTCCTTGATCGTGATCTCCAGCACGTCACCCCGAGCCGGACGCTGGTGAGCAGTGCGCTGCGCCGGCTGCGTCTGCGGGGGCGCCGCGGCGAGTTGCTGCTGGCAGATGCGAATTCGATCCTGCACGACGGCGAGCTTGGCCGGCTTGCCGGCGAATTCTGTCGCGAGCTGCTGGAGCAGGGGAAGGGCGATGGCGTAATCGCCGCGATCGAAGGCCCGGCTGGCGCGATAATCGAGGCGCGGCGGTGTGGCGGGTTGCGTCGTCTGGCACAGCGCCGCTGCCGGCAGGGCCAGGCACAGAAGGATGGGGACAAAACGAAATGGCATGACGAGGCTCCTGGTCAGTTGGGTTGAACGTTGTCGACGTCAATTCGGTAGATGCTCTGCACCGCGCCGCCGGCCTTCTGGACGCCGACGTGCAGCGTGCCGCTCACGATGACCGGGGCCGCACTGAACTCGACGTTCCGCCCGGTCGGCACGGACGCGTGCACGAAATGCTGGACTTTCGGCGGCCCGATGAAGCAGCAGTTGCCGATCGAATAGACCAGATCGAAATTCCGCACCTTCCCGCCGGCGCCGGTGGGCGACCACATCTGGCCGACCAGCATGACGGGCTTTCCGTCCAGGTCGCGGAACGGCTTGGGAATGTCCTGCGTTTTTCCATCGATCTGGTTCAACTCGAAGTCGCTCATGGCGCGGAGGTCGACGGTGTAGGTGCCACCACGACGGTGGATGCCGTGACTGATCGCGGCGTCGAGGCTGCGATAGACCGGGTAGAGCAGGATGTAAAAGCCCATCGCCATCACGATCACCCGCCAGCCGCTCTGACGGACTGCGACAAAGAAGTTGGCAGCCTGGTCGCGCATGACGTTCCCCGATGCTCACCCCGCGACCAGATTCGTCGCGACGGGCGTGCGATACGCCTTGAGTCCGGGCACGAGTCCGGCCAGAACCGCGATAACCACGACGGCGGCGAGGTAGATCCATTCCTCGGCGCCTGCCGAGATCCAGTTGAAACCTTCGCCGACCAGGCGGTCCATGAAAATCGATCCGCCGGCGCCCAGCAGATGCCCGGCGACAAAGCCCAGCAGGCCGCCCAGCAATCCGACCAGGGCCGCTTCGAGGCAGATCAGCGAGAGAATCCGCCGCCGCGTCGCGCCCAGCGCCCGCAAGATCGCGATCTCCCGTCGTCGCGCCGAAACGGAGTTGTAGATCGTGGTCATGATCGAAGCGGCGGCGACGATCGTGACCAGGATCGCGATCAGCAGCAGGACCTTTGCGCTGGAATCGAGAAACGTGCTGAAGAATTCCCGCATCACCGTAGCGGGGTTGACCGCCATCACGTCGGGCTGAAGATTCAGGTCGTAGACCAGGGCCTGACCGGCGAATCCGCCCTCGCCGCGGCTGCGCACCAGAATCGCCGAGACCTCGCGGTCTTCGACCGGAAGTTGAAGGTCGATCGTGCCGTTGGGGCGAAACGTGTAGTGCTGGACCTCATCCTCATCGCCGGCAGGCTTGGGGTGAGCCAGCGGATTCTCGCCCCGGCGGAGCATCGCCCGCTGAATCTCTCCCTCGCCGTGCTCGAAGATCGTGTAGAAGCTCAGCAGCGGGATAAACAGGACGCGGTCGTTGGAGGTGTGGGTCTGCCTGAGAATTCCGATGACCTTCCAGACCTCCTTGTGAATGTCGGGCGTTTCGTTGGGGGCGGGCATGCCGTGCGTGGCCTGGAACGTGTCGCCCAGTTTCAGGCCCGTGAGCTTGCTGACGTCGCTGCCGAGAATCGCCTCGAATCGATCGGGCGCGAACATTTTTCCATCGGCGACCTGGAAGCTGCGGTCCAGGCGATATTGAAATCGCTCGCCTTCGGCAGCGCGGGCGCCATCGTCGTTGTAGCCGAACATCGAGGGGAGCGTCCCCACGATGCGCAGGCCCTTGTAGCTGTCGCCGACGCAGATCGGGACGGCTTGCTTGACGTACCGACGGTACAGCCGCGAATGCGACAGGTCCTCGTACGTCTTGTAAGGGATGTTTCCCGGGCTTTTGTCGATGTGGTAAACGGTATTGAGTGTGAGCTGGAGCGGCGAGCCTTTGACCCCGACCAGCACGTCATAACCGTAGTCCTGCTGCCCAAACAGTGCGTTTCCCTCGCGGCGGAGAATCAGGATCGCGACGATCAGCGCCACGCCCAGCATGACCGACAGCAGTGTCAGCCACGTCGACAGCGCTCTCTGCCGCATTTGCTTGGCGACGAGTTCGAAGACATTCATGGCAAACAGCTCCTTGCCGGCAATCAGGCCCCCACGGCAGCGGGGGGCGTGGGCGCCGCGGCGGTCGAGGCGCGATTCAGCTCTGAAAGGACCAGGCGGCGCGGCAGTTGACCGGCGATCTCCAGATCGTGCGTGACCAACAGCAGCGCCGCGTTGGCCTCACGACACAGACCGCGGATCAACTGGAGCACGTGCTTTGCGGTTCCCGGATCGAGCGCGCCAGTCGGCTCGTCGGCCAGCACGAGCTGCGGGCGGTTGGCCAGCGCCCGCGCCACCGCCACCCGCTGCTGCTGGCCGACCGACAGCTTCTCTGGCCGGTAGTTCAGTCGATCGGACAATCCCACTTCGGAAAGCAGGTGCTTCGCCCATGCGCGATCGGGCGAGCGGCCGGTGAAGCTCATGCCCAGCAGCACGTTCTCCATGGCGGTGAAGCCAGGGAGAAGATGATGGGTTTGAAAGATGTAGCCGATGCTCTGGCCGCGGAAGACATCGCGCTGGGCTTCGGAAAGCT
>DATHPP010000442.1:0-18467 GCA_035483795.1 Tepidisphaeraceae bacterium
CGCGAGCTGGCCCGGCTGGGCGATCGATTCATCGCCGAGGGCGAATACATCGTCCGCCGGTTGCTGGCCAGCGGCTATCCGTGTGAATCGATCGTCGTGGTCGAAAGGCTCGCGGACGAGATTGCCAAAGTCGCACGGCCAGGCGTCGAGATTCTCGTTACCGACGCTGCGCTTCTCCGCCAGATCATCGGCTTCAAGTTTCACTCCGGCGTGCTGGCGGTGGGGCGTCGAAAACTCGAACTTTCGCTCGATGACGTACCTGGTCTGAAGTGCGCGCGATCGACACTGGTGATCTGCCCGGAATTGATCAGCGCCCAGAACATCGGTTCGCTGATCCGCACGTCCGCCGCGTTGGGTGTGGATGCGATGCTCCTGGGCGAGAAATGCTGCGATCCCTTCTGGCGGCAATCCATCCGGATCTCCATGGGCGCCGTCTTCTCCCTCCCGATCGTCCGCTCAAGAAACCTGCATCACGACCTGCACACGCTGCGCGACCGCGGTTTCGAGCTGATCGCGACCGTGCTGGACGAGAATGCCGAGCCGCTCGACACCGCAAGACGATCCGATCGACTGGCGCTGCTGTTCGGAAACGAGTCGCGCGGACTCGATCCGAACGTTATCGAGAAGTGTGATCGTCGAGTCACAATATCCATGCGCGCGGGGATCGATTCGTTGAACGTCTCCATCGCTGCGGGAATCTTTCTTCATCACTTCACGCGGCCGCAGGGCAAATAACTTGGGGATCGTCCTGACGCGGCATCAAAGTGATGTAGGATCGAGACGCATTCAAATGGAGTGTGCGTGGGATGCGGCGACCCGAAACCCCTCGAGCTGTCCTATTCGAAGGATCACAAAACTGTGGCGGTCCGCATCAGTGGGTGGCTTGAAAAACTGCCGCCATGGCTGATTGCACTGGGCCTTACGGCCCCAGTCTGGATGTTCCAGTACTACGGACTGGGCCGGGCGTTTACCTGGCAAAGCGGACGGCTGGCCGAGCACGTCACATCGTTTTTGTTCTACGCGACCCTGTTCATTCCGAATGCCTTGCGACGACTCAATTGGCGGCACGTGCTGGCTATGCTCGCCCTTGCCGGCTTGCGATGCGGCGTTGATGCAGCGATCGCGGGTGGGCCGGTTGGTCTGCCGTATCCTTACTTCTTCATTGTTTGGCCAGCGATATCAATCGCCATCGCGGGCTTTGGTGAATGGCTTCTTGCCTCCCCTCGGCCGTGGCGATCGCTTCTTTGGGTGATGGCCTTTGCTGCGGCCGCCGGATGCGTGCTTGCCCTCATCCAGCGCCCGCTGGACTTCACTGGAATCGCTGTATCCATTCCCGGGGGCAGCGGTTCGCGTTATGCCCTGGGCGACATCATTTATTGGCCGACGCTCGTGGTTCTAACCTGGATCGCAATTCCAACCGGTTTGGAACTGGGACGCCACGCGTCGAATGGCTACGAACGGCGCATTGCTGCCGGATTGGCAATGGCGTCAGCCGCCGCATTCCTTCTGTTCTTCCACATCGTTGTGTACCAACTGGCGCACAGATCGCTGGTGCTCGGCGGTCCTTTCGGCCGCGGTTCGTCGGTTTCGATTTTGGAGACGCGCGGGAATCTGTCTGATCAGCAGGCACTTTGGGATGCGCTGGAGACGGCCGACTGGTCGAAGTCGGCCTACGAGGAATGGCCGGACTATCGAAAGATTTGCGTCGACGTTCTTGTAAGGCAGGATCGGGGTGCGGCGGCCCGACGCCTTTCAAAGATGCTTCGCGATAGACCATCGCAGGCGTTGGCGAACTTCGCCGCTCGAGTACTGGCCGACGAGCGTCGGTACGAGGCCGCGCCGCTCCTGACGCGATTCGCGCTCTTGCGCGACTCGGAATGCACCGAGGCGCTGGAGGCGATGAAGGTGCCCTGCGCCGCGATCGCGATCGTCTGGGGGATTTCCCCTTACGAGCTCCCAATGTCGCCGACAGCAGATTTTCCGATCGGCCAAGCGCGAAGGGAGAGACTCGCTCAGATCCTGGGTAGAGACGCCGGTCCGAATCTAAGCGACTGGACCTCATACTATGAGGCGGTCGCGGACCGAATGCCCACACCTTTGTCCGAAAAGCTGGCAGCCGAGACGAATCGAGTCACCCAAGCGATGGTGTCGTACTGGGCCGCCGCCGAACGGCTTGCCAAAGCCGAGTATCGATTGGCAGCCCTGCGCTTGAAGGCGGACGGCATCGACAAACAGGGTGGGGAATGGGCGGCAATCGAGTTACAAGAGGGATACATACCAAAGGCATTCACCGACATGGCGGTCCCGCCGCCGGATTGGGGAGTCCGAGACGTGGCGAGCCTGGAGAAGGAAATAGCCGATTACTCCGCCCGGGTTGATACGATGATTGCCAAATTCGATACTCAGGCAGTCGCGCCATCCACTTCCCCGTCCTCATCGCGTTGACCAAACTTGGTCATCATCGCGCCCATGACGACCGCGCAGAAGCGATACCCGTCTCGCGTGTCGTGCAAGTTCGGCGGCAAGGAGGGGCAAATTGCGCTCGACCAACTCCGAACCGTGGATCGGTCGCGATTGGTGAAACACCTCGGTGATCTCGATTCGTCCGCCGCGGCCCGAATCGTGCGGACGCTCCTGGAGATATTCGGTTAGAACGAACAACACCGGAATCTCCTCTGGCACGAAGCCCGCGAAATCTATCGCAGAAAAAATTTTCCTATTGATTCTCATGCCCCCGCACTCTATATTCCGATGGCCAAACAAACACTGAACAGGGACGGCATGGTGACTTCCGTCGAGTTCAGTTGTGGGGACGGGTTCAAAACCCGTCGCCCGCGTTAAGTCACCGATCATTTGCCGGCTGCCAAGCATACCCGGCAACACATAGTGAAGGCCCAAAACCTTCACGCAAGGAGACCTCTCATGGCCAAGACCATGGAGAAGGCGGAGCCCAAGGCTCCCGCCAAGGAAGCGGCGTCTGTCAAGGATTCGGCACCCTCCCGTCCTCAGCCTCAGCCGCAATCCCAGCGCGATTCGGCCCCGCGCGATCCGGCCCGTGAATCGGCCCTCACCCGCGCGGTCCAGCAGATCGAAAAGCAGTTCGGCAAAGGGGCCGTCATGAAGCTGGACGGCAACAGCATCCAGCCGATCGAGGGCATCCCCACCGGAAGCCTCAGCCTCGACATCGCGCTGGGCGGCGCGGGCATCCCGCGCGGAAGAGTGATCGAAATCTTCGGCCCTGAGTCCAGCGGCAAGACAACGCTCACGCTGCACATCATTTCCAGCACGCAGCGGCTCGGCGGCGTCGCCGCGTTCATCGATGCCGAGCACGCCCTCGATCCCTCCTGGGCCAAGCGTCTGGGCGTCAAGCTCGACGACCTGCTCGTCTCCCAACCCGACACCGGCGAGCAGGCGCTGGAAATCTGCGAGTTGCTCGTGCGATCCAACGCCGTCGACGTGATCGTCATCGACTCGGTTGCCGCCCTGATCCCACGGGCCGAAATCGAAGGCGAAATGGGTGACGCCCACGTCGGCCTTCAGGCCCGGCTCATGAGCCAGGCCCTCCGCAAGCTCACCGGCTGTATCTCCAAGAGCAAGTGCACCGTCATCTTCATCAACCAGATCCGCGAGAAGATCGGCGTGATGTTCGGAAACCCCGAGACCACGCCCGGCGGGCGGGCGCTCAAGTTCTACGCCTCCATCCGCATCGACGTCCGCCGTACCGGCACCATCAAGGAGGCCGAAGTCTCCATTGGCAACCGCACGCGGGCGCGGGTGGTAAAAAATAAAATCGCGCCGCCGTTCCGCGACGCCGAGTTCGACATCATGTTCGACCGCGGCATCAGCTACGAGGGCGATTTGGTCGACCTTGCGGCCCTTGCCAATGTTGTCGAAAAAACCGGCGCCTGGTACAACTACAAGTCCACGCGGCTCGGGCAGGGCCGGGAAAATGCCAAGCAGTTTCTCGCGACCAATCCCGATCTGGCCGATGAAATTCGGCAGGCCGTGCTTCAGAGCAAGGGCCTGTTGAATGCCGAGCGGGCCTTGGAAACCGCCACGGGTGTGCCAAGCGAGCAGCCGGCCGGAGCGGCCTGACGGACCCCGGTCCGCCAGACAGAAAACGCAACTGCCGGCTGCGGGCAACCAATCGCGACATTCAGAATTCTCTCTCGGCGCATTTTGGCAATGCCAAAGAGGGTGGTATAGTCGCACGCGGGCCAGGGATTGCAGGGAAGGTTGCCTGTGGTTCTGATCCGCGCGGCAGTTCGGGTTCTGTCGTCAGGGTGCCAAAATGGGTGTTCGGCTCCGTCGGTTGGGTCGTGCGGGAAGTGTTGCGCTGACGGCATTGTCGGCCGGATTTCTCGTCTCCTGTCAGTCTCAGAGTAATCCTCAAGCCACTGCCGCATCGGCGCGGATCGCGGTAACGGACAACTTCGGCGCGCCCGATCTCGAGCAGCAATTCGAGGACGTGGCCAACCGCGTGTCACCGGCGGTAGTGGCCATCTCGGCCACCGAAGCGCCGATCGACGCCGACGCGGGCCTGGGCGCCGACGATCTCAATGCCGACAAGCTGGCCGGCCTGCTCGAGACCGTCGATCGCACCGTCGGCACCGGGTTCGTCATCGACGCCGACGGCTACATCGTCACCAACGACCACGTCATCGAAAAGGCGCAGCAGCTCTGGGTCACCACCGACGCGCACAAGGTTTATCCGGCGATGGTCGTCGGCACCGATCCGCGGGCCGACGTGGCCGTCCTCAAAGTGCCCGCGGCAAACCTGCCGATTGTGCACTTCTCGCGCAACGCCGCCCGCCGCGGCCAATGGACGATCGCGGTCGGCAACCCGTACGGCCTGGCTGGCGGAGGGGAAATGGCCGTCAGCATCGGCGTCGTCAGCGCCCTCAACCGCTCGCTCCCGCGGCTTTCGGGCAAGGAAGACCGCCTCTACAGCGACCTCATTCAAACCACCGCCCAGATCAATCCGGGAAATTCCGGTGGCCCGCTCTTCGACCTCCGGGGCGAGGTCATCGGCATCAACACCGCCGTCATCCTCCCCCAGAAACAGACCAACGGGATCGGCTTTGCCATTCCGGTGGATTCCCATATTCTGCGGCTGATCGACGATCTGAAGCAGGGCCGTGAAGTGGTTCACGGGTATCTGGGCGTTTCGGTCAGCTCCGCGACCCCGCGGCAGCGCCGTGACGCCGGGCTGGAATCTGACGCGGCCGGCGCCTGCATCGAATCCGTCGAGCTGGGTTCACCGGCGGCCGTCGCCCGACTGCATGCTGGCGACATCATTGCCCAACTCGACGGGCAGACCGTCCACGACAGCGAAGATTTCGTCCGCCTCGTCGGCCTCTGTCCCGTCGCCCAGCCGGTCGATGCCGTGATCTACCGCGACGGGCCGCGCACCGTCTCCATCACGCTCCGGCCCCGCGCCCTGCGAGGCCAGGCCTCGTCAGAGCAAAATACGCGATGGCGTTGGAAGGGGATGTTATTGGGTCCCATCCCCGCCTGCTGGGATTTCGGCTCCGCCAAGCGGCCGGCGGGCGTCATGGTCATCGCGCTGGACAATCGCATCCCCCGCTCCGATCCCGGCCTCAAACCCGGCGCCGTCATCACCAGCGTCGGCGGCAAGGCCGTCCGCGACCTCGGCCAGTTCCGCCAGATCGTCGAAGGCCTCGGCGCCCAGGAATGCCGCTTCGAGCTGGCCAATCCCACCGGCCCGGTCGTCGCCGCCAATTGACCGCTCCCAAAGGTGGTGCAGGGGATGATCCGGGAGGGACGAGGCTCCCGCCGAGCCGCATTTCGCCCGTCCCGCAAGCCGCGGGTCGGCAGCAGCCTCGCCTCCCAAGTGCGTTTGCGATTGCCCTGACGACCCGCGCTTCCGCACCTGTGCGACTTCGCGTCCTCCTCACCCATCGACTATAGTAGCGAGCCGCATGCACATGTCCGATCCCGCCACCCGGGCCAGCCCGCCCTCCGACATCGAAGCCGCACAATACCTGGGCGAGGTTTGCCAGCGGCTGAACGCCGAATTGGGCAAAGTCATCGTCGGACAGCAGCGCGTGATCGAGGAGATCCTGATCGCCATCTTCGCCCGCGGGCATTGCATCATGCAGGGCGTGCCCGGGTTGGCCAAGACGCTGCTGGTTTCGACGCTCGCCGCGGCGACCGACCTGACCTACCAGCGAATCCAGTTCACGCCCGACCTGATGCCTTCCGACATCACCGGTACCGATGTTCTCCAGGAAGACCCTGAGACCGGCCGCCGGCGCTTCGAGTTTCTCAAAGGCCCGATCTTCGCGAACCTTCTGCTGGCCGACGAGATCAACCGCACGCCGCCCAAGACGCAGGCGGCCCTCCTCCAGGCGATGCAAGAGCATCAGGTGACGGCGGGCAGCCGCACGCTCGACCTGCCCAAGCCCTTCTTCTGCCTCGCGACGCAAAACCCCATCGAGCAGGAGGGGACTTATCCGCTCCCCGAGGCCCAGCTCGACCGCTTCATGTTCATGGTGATGGTGAACTATCCGCCGCGGGAGGACGAGCTGGAGGTCCTCCGCCGCACGACCGGCGGCGCCGAGCCGAAGATCGTCAAAGTCATCGACGCCCGGCGCATTCTCGAGCTCCAGGAGATCGTCCGCCGTGTTCCCGTGGGAGACCATGTTTATCAGTTCGTGCTCGACCTGACCCGCACCACCCGCCCCGGCGAACCGGGCGCCAGCGATTTCGTCCGACACTGGCTGAGCTGGGGCGCCGGCCCGCGGGCCGGGCAATACATGATCGTCGCCGGCAAAGCCCGCGCCCTGATGCAAGGCCGGCTGCACGTGACACTGGAGGACATCGAAGCCGTGGCGCCCGCGGTTTTGCGTCACCGCATCATCCCCAACTTCAACGCCGAGGCCGAAGGCATCTCCGTCGAGCAGATCATCGAAAAAATCGTCACCCTCATCCCCCGCGGCAAAGGCGAACGGCTGCTTTGACAACGAGGGGGAGACAAGGAGAAGGGAGACAAGGAGACGAGGCCACTCCGATCCTAATCGTAATCCTGCTCGTACTCTTACTCCTCTTCCTAATCCTGATCTTTCTCCTTCTCCTTCTCGTCCGTTTCGCCTTCCACGGTTGCGCGGCCTCTTCGATCCACCTGCCACTACCCAGAGGTTGCGGATTGTGTGACGCGCGCGCCGCATTCCGGGCAGACGCCGCTGGTGTTGCCGGTGAGATTGTACGAGCAGACGTGGCACACGCCGGGCAGCGCCGTCTTATGCCGAGCCGACCACAGCCAAATCGCAGGAAGGATTGCGGCCAGAGATGCTAACAGTAGACCTTTGCATTTGCGGGAGCTAGGGCGCACCACACGCGGCGCGTCTTCGCACTTGATACGGGCGGGCCATCTTTCTTTGGGATCAGTCGTCGGGTTCACCGCGGAGGGACGCGGAGGGTTCCAGCTTGTTGACCATCGGCTTGAGACCGTCTTTAGGTTGAATCATGTTGAAGTTGAGCGCTGATCTGGTTGATGTCCCTCATCCGCAATCCTCCGCGATCCTCCGCGGCCTCCGCGGTTTGCTCTTTCGAGCCTGACATGATTCCCAAAACGCCCGCGTGGACTGTGGCGCACCCGCGGCCGGCTTCGGACCGGCGCCGAAGTTGACGGGCGAGCGCGGCGCACGGAGATTGTCACAGTCGTGGCGGAAGAGCAGTTCAATCCCGATGACCCAGGTCTGAAGAGACCGGAGCCGCGTCCGTTGCTTCAGTACGGTCAGCACGATCCCTGGTGGCGGACCAAGTTAGACTAGCTCGGCGGCCCATCGTTCTGCGTTCGCCTTGCCAATCTGATTCCTTGACGATTTTATTTGCATCGCGCGAGTCCGATTGTTCGTGATCCAGCGGACGCGCGCGGAGAATCCGCGGCGGCGCTGCGCCCCTGCTCCGCTCTGCCACGGCGTGGGGTCCGCGCGGCGCCGATTCGTTCGTGCGGGATGTACGCGTGCTTGACGAAGGAACACGGGGAACCGCACTTGTCGTCACCGCTCCAGGCTGGCAACACCGCACGCCGCCGGCAGAGCGACAGACTTCGACGAGCTCAGTCGAGTCGCGCCGCCGCGGATTCTCCGGGCGCTGAGTTCCTGGGAGGCATGCCTCTGGAGGTCAACGACATGGTAAAGCAATATTTTGATAAATACTCTGCCAAAACCTGCCAATCGCCAAGTGAGGGGGAAGATTGCTGATTGCTGAATGGGGGCGGATGCGGACGCGGGCGAATCCGAGGCAGCAATTCGATAAATGGCGCGGTTTGGCGTGGTTTGGCGTGGGTTTTTTGGCCACTGTCCGGAAGTGGCGGATCGAAGGGACAGAGGGACAAAGGTGTCGTCAAACCGCCTGCGGCGAATCGGCGTTGCCCGGGACTGGCGGATGGCCGGCGTGCTCGGGCCGGTGCTCGGGCTCGGCGAGCTTTTGTTTTTCCATCAGGATCGCCACCAGTTGAGCCAGGGCGTTGATCTTCTGGTCCTGCATGCTCACGATCGTGAGCAGCTCGAAGACCGCCAGAAAAAGGAAGACGGAGACGCAGAGCAGGGCGAAGGTGTTGTATTGGATGGAGAATTGTTTGGCCATCCAGGCGACGCCCTGCGGCCAGAAGGCCAGGCCGACGAAGGGCAAGCCGATCAGCAGGAACAGCAGCGCGTAGCGTTCCTTAAGCCTGTACGTGCGAAGCCTGCGCACGGCCAGGAGCAGGAGGAGCAAACCAAACGCCGCCAGAAACAGGCTCTGCATCATGCCACATCACCTTTCCGGTGGGCCAGGGGTCGCGGACAAGGTCGAGCAGCAGACAGATGGTGACTTTGAGGACGTAGAACACGCCGTGAAACAGGCCGATGCTGCTTCGGCCGGTGCGGCGGTGGCGCATTCGGACGGCCAGCTCGCCGATCCGGTAGCCGGCCCGCCGCAGAAGCAGGATCACTTCCGGCTCGGGATAATCCTCGGGATACCAGTGGGCAAACGCCAGGATGACCCGGCGGTTAGCGGCGCGGAAGCCGCTGGTGCAGTCGGTCAGGTCCATGCCGACCAGCACGCGGATGATCCCCCGGAGCACGAGGCTGCCGAGCTTGCGGACGAAGCTTTGTTTATAGCGCGTTTCCTCGAGAAAACGTGAACCAACGACCAGGTCGGCTTCGTCGGCGGTGAGATGCTCGACAAGCCGGCGGACCTCGGAGGGGCGGTGCTGGCCGTCCCCGTCGACTTGGACGGCGATGTCGTACCCGTGCAGGGCGGCAAAGCGATAGCCGGTCTGCATGGCGCCGCCGATCCCAAGATTGAACGGCAGACTCACCACCGGAACGCCCGGCGGAACCTGCCGGACGGTGTCGTCCGTCGACCCGTCGTCGACCACCAGGATGTCGTATTCCGGCAGGGCGCGGCGCAGCCGGCAGATCACCTTGCGGATCGAACCGGATTCGTTGAACACCGGCACGATGACCAGGCATCGCGGCGGCTGGTTGAGACTGGCGAAAAGAGCACTCTCCATCAATTCCCCGAACGCGGCCAAGGATAGTGTAACGAATAATAATGCTTTTGCAGAAGTCGCAACTTCATCCCTGCACCTGGTTACGAAGTCGTTGCGGCAACGGGGGTTCTGGGCATCCGGCCGTCATTTAGAAGTCCGCCCCACAACTCGTCATAGTCGTATCCTTTGCCGGCAAGCGAGCCCGGGAGCGGGGACCGGCAGAATTCGTATCTGAACCCGCGGCGCTGCACGTAGAGGGAAAACAGCCCGCCGATCATCGACTCGCCCTTGTGAATCCGGATTCCGTGCTTTTGGCGGACCTGGCGGATTTCCTTCTGCCCCACGTCGGCCAGAAGCCGCGAAGTTTTGGCGTCGGAGTGGTAGCGAAATGCTCCCAGGAAACGATTGACCCTGAAGAACTGCCCGGCGTTCATATAACGGAGAAACAGGTCGTAGTCGAGGGCGAAGTGGAAGGATTTGTCGATGTTTCCGCACCGCTCGAAGAGGCGGCGGCGCCAGAAGCAGGTTTCCTGCGGGATGTGATCCCAGCGTTTCATCACGTAGTTGGAGTGGGGCGGCAGAATCCAATAAGAGGCGACCTGGTTCGATTCGACGACATTGACGCGATGGCTGTAGATGGCGTCTATGTCCGGGCGCTGGCGGAAGAAATGGGCGACGAACTGGAGTGCGCCGGGAGCAAGCATGTCGTCGCTGTTGAGATAAGCCATGATCTCGCCGGTGGCGCGCGCGAAGCCGCGGGCGATGGCGTCGGCCTGGCCGTCGTCTTTTTCGCTGACGCAATAGGAGAAGCAGTCGGAATACTTTTCCAGCACTTGTGGCGTGGTGTCGGTCGAGCCGCCGTCCATGACGATGTACTCTAGCTCGGGATAGCGCTGCATGAGCACGCTGCGCACCGTCCACTCGATGTATCTGCCCTGGTTGAAGGAGGGGGTGACGATGGAGATGCGGGGGAGTGACATGAATTCGTCAAGGCGCGGTTGGGCCGGGAGGAAGGGTCGCGATGACCGCATCAATCTGCGGTTGCAGCGCGGGGATGTGAGTGGTCACAACGCTCCATACCTGATCCAGATCAACGCGAAAGTAGTCGTGCACCAACACGTGCCGCATTGCAGCGATTCGCTGCCACGGAATCTGAGGATTTGCATCCTTAAGCGGCTTCGACAGGCGCCAGGCGGCTTCACCCAGAATTTGAATGTATCGCACCAGATGCGACTGCAACGGTAAGTCGGAATCAAGAACTGTCCGATCGGACGGCGTGTAGCGCCTTACCATCTGGATGGCGCGGCGGATGTCATCAAGAAGCAGCCGATCGTCTCTCATAACGGCACGGCTTCCTGAAATATTCGTAGGGCCAAATGGTCGCGGAGAGCCGCCTCGCTCACGACGTCAACTTTGATCCCAAGCAATTCCTGCAATTCCTCGATGAGCATGCCATGATCCATCAAAGAGCGGCCCGCCTCGAAACGAACGATGAGGTCGAGGTCTGAGGTTTCCGTGGTATCCCCGCGCGCGACAGACCCGAAGATCCGGATCTCCGATGCGCCGTGGCGAAGTGCGACAGCGACGATTTCGTCGCGACGTCTGAGGATCTGGTCCCTGGTTATCATGCGTTTATTCTACCAGCTAAACCAACCTGATCGCCCCGTTTGCGTCACCGTTTTCTGAAGAGCGTAACCAGATAATCGCCCCTGCCCCGCCAATCCCAGAAGAGCTTCGACCAGAGCGTCAGACTGGCGGCGACGCGCACGATCTCGTCGGGGAAGTCGACGGTGTGCGGGACGGCGCCGCCACAACCGATGCGGTTCAACTGCACGCTCAGGCAGGTCCAGTAGATGTGCGAATAGGAGCGCACGCCGAGCATTTCCATGTCGCAACGCCTCGCGAGGATGGCCAGCGACTTGCGGGAGAAGATGTGGCGGTGGTAGGGCGGGTGCCAGTGGGCCCAGGTCGGGCCAAAGAGCTTCACCTGTTGGGACCACAAGTTCGGGGTGCTCAACACCATTCGTCCGCCCGGCTTGAGGAGCGCGCGCAGGCGCCGGATCACCGTGAGCGGGTCGACAAAATGCTCGAGCGTTTGGCCGAGGTGAATGACGTCGAAAAACATGTCCTCCGGGATGACGAAGGTGGCGTCTTCGGCGAAGCCCTGCCAGATCTGGTGTCCGAGGCTGCGGGCGGCCTCGACCGCCTTGCCGTTGGCTTCCAGGCCGAAGGTCCTCCAGTCGGTCTGGCCGGCAATGGAACTGAGAAGCTTTCCCTCAAAGCACCCGACGTCGAGGAAATCCACGGCAGCGTTTTCGCGCGGCAAGCCACGGACCGATCGCAGGACCTGCTGGGCGGTCTCGTCCTCCCAGGTCAAAAAACGCTGAGAGGCGATCGACGGGATCACGGAACGAGCGGCGAGCTTGTCGAAGAGGTTACCCCCGCGATAGTTCTTGTAGGGCGAGGCATGCTCGATGGGCGGATAGATGATCTTCCCGTCGGTTTTCGAGTAGTGCTTCTCGTACAGGGCGTTGAGCTGTTCCTTGCTGAGCGGCGGATAGGTGAGGGCAATGTCGGTTGTGGAGCAATAGTAAATGTAATTGATCAGCTCGTCGCCAAAGCGGGTGTCGCGGCTGCTGAAGAGGGCGCGGTCGGGCCGGGCGCCGGTCAGCGGGCAGCGCGGCTGGTCGGGAACGTAAGGCGGGGGCGTGCCCGGGGTCGGATGAAATCCGTAAATGCATCCAGATTGGTGCAGTGGGTAATAGAGCGGCCGGGGAACCAGCTTTTGCCAGAGCAGGTTGTAGCCGCGGCGCATCCAGTGGCGGACTTCCGATATACGCAGAGCTCGCGGGCCGATCTCCTTCTTCCACTGGGCTTTGGCGTGTTCGAGCTCGGCGTGATACGACGCCAGATCCTGGCTGATCTGGCCGGGGCGGATACGGAAGCAACTGACGTGCGGCTTGGCACGGTGCATCCGGTAGTTGCCCGAGAGGCGGACCCACAGGTCCCAGTCGCCGGCCCGGCGCATCTGCCGGTTGACCCCACCGACCGACTGATATGCCCGCCGGCGGAAGAAGACCCCGTCCTGGAACATCGTATGCCCCTTGAGCATGGTGAGCCGGTCGATGCGCGGGGGCTGCGGCGCGTTGGGAAATTTCCACCCGTCGAACCACACGGTGTCTTCGTGATAAACCACCTCGGCGCGCGGGTGATCGCGAAACCACTCGCCCACGCGAATCAGCCCGCCGGGCTCGAAAAGATCGTCGGCGTTGAGATACCCGAGGATTTCCCCATCAGCCGCCTCGAACCCCTTGCCGATCGCGTCATACATGCCGTTGTCGGGTTCGGAAATGATCCGGCTGATACGGTCCTTGTACTCATTGACGATCTCGAGCGTGCCATCGGTCGAGCCGCCGTCAACGATGATGTACTGGAGCTTGGGATATTCCTGCGACAGGACAGATTCGATCGTTTCACGGATGTGAGATTCGCCGTTGTAAACCGGTGTGACGATCGAGATTCGCGGGAGCGGCTTGACCCGTCGCCGGCGGCGCCCGTGCGGCCAACTGATGATCAACTGCTGCGCGGTTTTCGAAGCGCTGTCGAGGAATCGTTTTCGCCACGGAACCAGCGGTTGGGCTGCCCGGGCGAGCCGAACGGCATATTCGGCGACGGTGCGGCGCAGCTCCGAAGCTTCGCGCTTCTGCTCGGTAAGGTGCCTTTCCATCGCCTCGCTGGAGCGGCGCTTCTCGTCCAGCTCCGACCGGGCCAGAGTCAATTCCGCGTTGCTCTGATCGGCAAGCTGCTGCTTGCGGTTGGATTCTTCGAGCAACTGACGGTTGCGTTCCGTCGCGCCAGCCAGTTCGGAATTCAGTTGATCGATCGCGCCCTTCTGTTGCGTGATCTGACCTTCCAGCCGCTTTACCCACGGCAGCGGGGCGTCGGCTCGCGAAGCCGCCAGCACATCGGCCCAGCGCTGGGCGTAGATTTGATGGATCGCGGCCCGGCGATCGGCGGTGGCGTGCGGGCCGTTGTCCTTGACGCCGAGGGCTTTCAGCTCGTCGACCGTCTGGCAGTAGCCGAGCCGACAGAATGTGTCAGCGCCGATGAAATCGAACAGCGTCTGAAGCTCATCCGGCTTGAAAGCGGATTTCCACGTGCCAACCGACTGCGCATGCGGGCCCGCGGTTGCCGCGATTTTCTTGTCTCCGGCAAAGCTCTTGGCAAACGCCGAACCGGAGAGATCAAATTGCGTCTGGTCCGGCATCGGCTCTAGTTCCAGGAACCGCATCACCCGCGCCGTTTCTGTCTGCGGTTCGGCGACGAGCTGCTCGTATCGAACCGACAGGACCCGCGGATCGCTGGCGTCGGCTTCGCGCAGGAGTTGTTCCAATCCGATGACCAGGTCGAAGCTCCAGGCCGGGTGATCCGCCCCCTCGCTGAGCACACGGCAGAGATCGACGTCCCAGGAAGTCTTATACGACGCGGCGACATCCAGAGGATTTCGCTGAAGCCAGATCCATTTCGCCTCGCGAAAGACACGCCGCAGATATGGAAGGATGTGGTAGTAACGCGGCGTCTTATCGACGAAAACGAGCTTGCCCGCGGATTCGAGCCGACGGTTGTACAGGGTCGTGGCATAGGCGCGGGTGGCTTCGAGGCCACTCGCATCATCCGCAAATTCAAGCACGGCCTGTCCAAGCAGCCGCGAGTCGGCCGGATGGCGGATGCACACCTTTCCCACCGATTCCAGCGCCAGCATGATCCACGGCTCGGGAGGGCAGAGCACCTGCGGGTGGCGATCGAGGATCACCGAGAGCAGCGTCGTTCCCGATCGTGGCAGCCCGAGCAGAAACGCCAGATGATGGCCTTCGGAATCGATCATGCGGTGCAGCCGGCCCTGAGGGCGGAGCCGGCGCCGGCGAGCAGCGGCAGTCCGGTCAGATGACATAGCGCGCCGGTTGCCAGAGACCCGGTGATGGCAAAACGATAGGCGTCGACTTCGCGGGCCAGAAAATGAAGCGGGTCGTCATAAAGAGAGACGCCGCACGAGACAAAGTAATCGCCCGCGGCCAATCCGGGCATGATCGGCCAGCGGACGATTTCGACATCGCCAGGCGCGTAATCAGGCGTGACCACGCCGACGAGTTTCGTGTTGACGCCGATCAGCACCTCACCCCGCGCTGTCGCCACTCTCGTGCCGAAAATCGGCTGAATGGCGGCGCTGGTGAACCGAACGGCGTAGCAGATCTTGAACGGTTTGCCGCTGCGGACCGTCGTGGAAACCGTCCCGTCTTCCTGCTCGATCCAGAGGCCCAGAAAGTTCGCGCCGTTTTCCGGATAAAGGACCGCTGCTTCGCAGTGTGTCAGACGATTAGATTGCGGAATCCCAGCCTCGTCGACGCTCACCGCCTGCCGCTGCGTCTGCGCGATCGCGGCTTCCTCCCCCTGAAGCATGTAGCGCTGATATCGCTCGACCACTTGGGGTGGATCGCCCTCCATCTCGACGCGGCCGTTTCGGAGCCAGATGGCGCGGGTGCACAGCCGCGTCACCGCGTGCAGATCGTGGGACACGAGGATGACGGCCTTGGACTCGCCGCCGATCATCTGCTCCATCCGGCGATAGCATTTGCGTTGAAAGGCGATGTCCCCCACTGCCAAAGCCTCGTCGACGATCAGGACATCGGGATCGAGAAAGGCAAAGAGCGAAAACGCCAGTCGGGCCTGCATTCCCGAGGAATAGAGCTTGTACGCCCGGTCCATGAAGTCGCCAAGGGCGGCGAAAGATTCGATGTCGCTCATTCGCTGCTCGACGTAATCGCGGCCGATGCCGAGCAATTGAGCCGCCAGATGAACGTTCTGACGGCCGGTTAGCTCGCGATTGAATCCGGTCCCAAGCTCGAGGATCGCCATGACGCGGCCGTCGACGCTGAAGGTCCCAGTCGTCGGAGTCAGCGTGCCGGCCAGGATTTTCAGGAGCGTGCTTTTCCCCGAGCCGTTGGCCCCGACGATGCCGAGGCATTCGCCGCGGTTGAGCGTGATGTCGAGATCGCGCAGGGCCCAGAAATCATCGTGCCGGCAGGCGCGATTGGCGGTGAGCCACTCGATCAATCGACCGCCCGGCTTGGGATAGATCTTGAACCGTTTGGAAAGGTTCGTTGTGCTGACCAGCGGCGCCATCTGGGTCATAAGACGTCCCGGATTTCGCCACGCAGTCTACCCAGAAGCAGGTAGCCGCACACCGTGGTCACAATCGCCCAGGCGCCCAGCATGGCAAACATCCAGGGCGATGGGAAGCGACCCCACAGGAGCAGATCATGCACGGCTTCGACCGCCGGGGTCGCGGGGTTCAAGGCCAGGATCGGTCGCAGTGAGCGTGGCACCTGCCCGACCACATAAACGATCGGCGTCAGCCAGAAGAGAATCTGGAGCAGCACGCCGAGCAGTTGCGCCACGTCGGTAAAGAAAACGTTCAGTGTCGCGACGATCATCCCAATCCCGAATCCAACGATCTGGAGCAGGATGATCGGAATCGGAACCAGCAGCCAATAGACGCGGGGCCGGAGCCCGAGGGGCAGTGCGATCGCGATAAAAACCGCGAAGCCGATTAGAAGCGTCAACGACGAAGCCATGACGCCTTGCGCCACGAAAACTTGCTCGGGCACCGGCAGTTTCTTGAGGTAAGCGGCGTTTCCCGAGAAGGCCGTTGCCCCGCGGGTCATGCACTCGGCAAACGCCATCCAGGGAAAGAACCCGGCGCAGAGATAGATCGGAAACCCCCATTTCCCTGGCACGGCTTCGATTGTCGTCTTCATGATCGTGCCAAAGACAACGGCGTAGACCACGATCAGGCTCAGCGGATGCAGCACGTTCCACACCACACCCATTCCGGTGCCAGCGTAGCGGTGGCGCAGGTCGGCAACGGCGTGTTGCCAGATGAACGAGCGGTAGCGGTAAAGAGCGGTGGACACGTCTGATGCGTTTGCCGTGGGCAGGCGGGATGATATCCTGCCGCGCGTGGTTGTAAATAGCCGCATCTGCGCAGGTTTCCCGCCGCCCAGGGCCGCAATCGCGCTGGCGGCGGTCCTGTGGACTTCATGGGGGCTCGCGTCTGACATTTCCACGCATGCACCCTCATCCAGATTGCGCCAATGGCAAGATGCCAAGCTGGGCCTGTTCATCCATTTTGGGCCGTGGTCACAGACGGAAAATGGGTCGATCTGGAAAATGGCGCAAGTTTCCCAGGCGCAACGGGAGGAATACTTCTCTCTCTACAAGACTTTTAATCCGACACGCTTTGATGCCCGGCGGCTGGCGGCGCTGGCCAAGCGCGCGGGCATGAAATACGTCGTCTTTACGACCAAGCACCACGACGGCTTCTGTAATTTCGATTCGGCGTTGACCGATTTCAAAGTCACTAGCCCAGTCTGCCCGACCAGCGCAAGCCCGCATCCGGACCTGACGCGCGACGTCGTCGACGCGTTTCGTGCGCAAGGGTTGATGGTGGGGCTCTACTACTCTCACGTCGACTGGCACCATCCGGGCGGCGGTTGGCATCACGATGCAAAACTCGATCCTTCTTTTCTTGCCGAACATCCCGATCGTTGGCGCGACTACGTCGCCTACGAAACCGGACAAGTTCGCGAGTTGTTGACGCGCTACGGACCGATCGACATTTTTTGGTTCGACATTTTCTGGCCGCAGGAGGGAATGGCGGATGCGACCCCGATGCTGCGGATGATGCGGCAATTGCAGCCGGACATGCTGATCAACAATCGCGGGACCGGAGAGTTCGGCGATTTCATCACGCCTGAACAGGGTGTGCCCGACAAGCCCTATCCGCAGCCTTGGGAAACCTGCATGACGATCAGCGACGGCCCCGGCTTCTGGTACAAGGGCCCGAACGCCAGGTACAAATCGACCGCCCAGATCGTTCGCCTATTAGCGGATGTGGCGTCCAAGGGCGGTAATCTGCTGCTGGGCGTCGGGCCGAAGGCGGATGGAACGTTGCCGCCGGAGGAGACCGAGCGATTGGAGCAAGTCGGCCGTTGGCTTGACCGTAACGGGCAGGCGATCTACGGGACGACGGGCAGTTCGCTGGACGTGGTTCCGTCCTGGGGACGCGTCACACGCAAGGGTTCGCGGGTTTTCCTAATCGTGTTCGAGTGGCCGGCGGACGGTTCGCCGCTCCGCTTGCGGTTGACGCAAGCCGTGAAACGCGCGGGCGTCTTAGGTGAAAATGCGGCGGTCATCTGCCGGCGCGGCGGAGATAGCGGCGAAGTGGAAATCGAACGACCTTCGGCGCAGGCTGACGGCATGCCGATCGTCGTGGAACTGGAGTTGAAGTGATTTGATGCTGATGGAATCGTTCACCGTTTCGACGCCGCGGCCATCGCGGCTGGCCATCTCGCTGGAAGTCGCCCGGCGGCAGTGGGCGTGCGTGCTCATCAGCGCGCTGTTCACGGCGGCGGTGATTCAGTATTCGCTGGTGCACGGGCGGCTGGCGGCGCCGCCTCACTTCGACGACGTTTCGTACTTCGACGACGCCCTCGAGCGTTTGCGCGACCTGTATCGCATGGGGCTGCCCGCGGTAGCGAGCGGCTTGATTCACAACCCGCCGCACTCGCTGTTTTCGACGGCGCTGGCGATGCTCGCGTATCTTCTGCTGGGCACCGGCGAATGGGCGCCGTACGCGGCCAACATCGTCATCATCCTGGGATTGGCGGGCGTGGTGAGCGCGATCGCCCGCGGGTTGCCGCGGTGGCAGCGACTGATGCTCTTCGTGTTTGTGCTCACCGTCCCGATCAGCAGCCGGGCGGTCTTTGAGTTCCGCCCGGACATCGCCAGTGCCCTCTGTGCGGCGGCCGGCGCGATGCTGCTGATGTCGCGACCGCTTGATCGCGCGACGCATTTCGCGGGCATGCACACCTCTCTCCCCCTCTCCCCCCGGGAGAGGGTTGGGGTG
>DATHPP010000443.1:0-24110 GCA_035483795.1 Tepidisphaeraceae bacterium
ACTTGGGCGATGGTCACGCAACGTTCGTTGAGCTCTCCCTGATAGGCCGGATCGCCCAGGTTCTGGTTCATCGCGCTGATGACGGGGCTGTATCCACACCAGGCCGGCGTCGGCACGATGAACCAGAACCTGGGCGATCCGGCCTATCAGGGAGAGCTCAACGAACGTTGCGTGACCATCGCCCAAGTGTTGCGCGACGCCGGGTATCACACTGGCATGGTCGGCAAGTGGCACCTGTGCCACCTGACAGTTGCGCGCGGCGGACCTCGGGCGAAGCGGCTGCTGGACTTCGAGGAAGACGGCCCGATTTCATCGTCGAAGCAGAACTGGCCGTGCAACCGCGGGTTTGAGGAGCATTGGGGGACGATTGCCGGCGTGGAAAATTATTATGACCCATACAGTCTGGTCCACAACGAGCAGACGATCCGCCCGGAAGGCAGGGATTTTTACTACACGGATTTCATCACGCAGAAGTCGGTCGACCTGATCGACGGTTTTTCCCGCGGCGACAAGCCGTTTTTCCTTTACGTGGCGTATACCGCGCCGCACTGGCCGATGCAGGCGCGCCAGCAGGATGTCGAGCGGTACGAGCATACATACGATGTCGGTTGGGACCGCATCCGTGCCGGACGGTTCGAGCGGCAGGTGGCGATGAGCATCGTGAAGAAGGAGTGGGGTTTGTCGCCGCGGGCGGAGTATCGAAATCTGAGCGAAGGGGCGAGCGTTCTGGACGCCTGGGATGCGGCGCCCGACAAGCCGTGGCAGGCCCGGCGGATGGCCGTGTATGCGGCGATGGTCGAGTGCATGGATCGCGGGATCGGACGGATTCTCGACACGATCAAAACCCGTGGAGTCGAGAGCGACACGCTGGTCATCTTCCTTTCCGACAACGGCGGCTGTGCCGAGAACGTGCACCGTGATTGGTACGATGTGCCTGCCCGGACGCGCGACGGCCGGGCGATCCGCGTCGGCAACGATCCGCAGTTCATGCCCGGCCCTGAGGAGGTTTTTCAGAGCTATGGCCCGGCATGGGCGAACGCGTCGAACACGCCGTTCCGTCGCTTCAAGCACTGGACCGAAGAGGGCGGCATCGCGACGCCGTTTATCGTGCGATGGCCAGGCGTCGTGAAAGATGTTGGCGGAATCGACCACGCCCAGGTCGGCGATGTCATCGATCTGATGCCGACGGCGCTGGCGGCGGCGGGGGCGACGTATCCGAAGCGATATGGCGGTCATCCGGTTCTGCCATATGAAGGCGTTGACCTGCTGCCGGCCCTCAAGGGCGACACGATCCGACGCGGCCCGCTTGGCTGGGAACACGAGGGGAACCGCGCCATCCGCATCAGGGATTGGAAGCTGATTGCTGCTTACGGTGAAAAATGGCAGCTTTACAACTTGGCGAGTGATCGCACGGAGCTGGACGACCTGGCTGCAATGCAGCCGCAGAAGGTAAGGGAATTGCGAACGGCTTACGAACAGTGGGCCAAGCGATGCGGCGTGGAGCCGTGGCCGGTCCGGGGCAGATAGCAAATAATCTTGAACGCGCCCGACTGGACAGGCAATATAGTTTTAAAGATTGGCGTTGTAGACGTGGCAGTTCAAGCAGGTGCAGCGCTTGTCGGGTTCGCGGGTTTTCCCGACCCATTGCAATGTGGAGGAAACACCATGTCACCCCTCTCAGACCTGGTATCGCTTTTGTCCGGACGGCGCAGCGGTTCAACGACGAGATCGCAATCGCGCCGATTGCCGGCGATCGAGCCGCTGGAAGACCGCCGGCTCCTGTCGATCGCGCCACTCATTGGGGGCGCCTCGCCCGCGCTCATGCTGGGTCCCACGCCGATCAGCGTTCCCGTGGGGCAGGGCGTGACGCTGCACGAGAAGGCAGGTGTGTCGTTCACCGCAAGCGTTGGAACTTTTGTGACCCTTGCCCCCGGCACGAACCTGCACGCGTATATCCGCTGGGGTGACGGAACATCGTCCCAAGGAGTGGTCAAGTCCGATGGCGTCGTCGGCCTCGACGAGATCAAGTTCGAGGTTGACGGCACACACACTTATCATCGGCCCGGCACGTTCCCGATTAACGTGACGGTTTACCAATCCGGCCCGCCTGGCAGCCTTGCTCCAATCCGTCTCATTACCACGATCAAGAGTAGCGCGATCGTCGCCGGCAAGAACGTCGCGCTGGACGGCACCATTACCGGGAAGTATTCGCTGGCGCCCGTGGCGGCGATCTTCGGCGGCGGGTATGTGTTCAATGGCACGGGTACGGCGGGCGACCTGGGTGCGGTCTCGGCGCACGGCGTGGTGTTCCTCGGCCCGCCGGCCGGTCCGCTTCCGATTCCTTATCCCATTGCGCTTACCGCCATCGGAACACTCACGCTGACCAGCACGGGTCCCAGCGCCGGCGCAAGCACGTCACCCGTCCTGAATTCCGTGACGCTGGCGCTGAGCCCGCCGCCGACCATCACACCGGCCAGCACGACGACCTCAACCTTCCCGCCGACGCTGCATTACGTCATTACCAGCGGCACGGGGATGTTCGCGGGCGTGACTGGGACCGGCTCGATCGCCGTCACGCTGAATCCCGACATGACCTTCAGCTTCGTGATGACGAGCACGGCACCACCGTCCCCGGTGGTTTAAATAAAGTGATACGCCACAGATGAACACGGATGAACACGGATGAATGCAGGATCTATTGCAACGGCATCTCATCTATGTTCATCAGTGTTCATCTGTGGCGTTATTTCCGTCACCCGCCGGTGAAACCTGCCCGCGCGACTGAATCTCCGTCTCGATCTTTTCGATCTCCTTCTCTTTGGCTTCGATCTGTTTCTTCTCGCTGGTGATGTCGACGCGCAGGCGGCTGTACAGGTTGAGATAGGCGTTGGCGACGAAGACCAGGGCGAAAAACGCGATCACGTAGCCGCGCCAGCCGGCGTACATCAACTGGTAACCTGTCATGATCATGAACGCGGCGGTCGCCCAGTGGCTGAAGCAGTATTCGCAGGTGAACAGGTAAAAGAACTTGCGCTGCAAAAACGTGCCGCACGTCTTGCTCTTGCGCGTGCACCAGTCGCGCCACTCGCGAAAAATCTCTTCAAATGCCACCGTTCGCGACACACAGGCGATCGGGATCGCCAGGATGAACAGGCCAACGATGTGCTGCCAGTCGAGGTAGATCACGTTGTCCTGTATAAATCCGCCGGGCGAAGTGCAGAACGGCAATTGTTGGCGAGGTGGGTTCGTGAATTCGAGGGAGACGAGATTCATTCTGACGGCGTACGGACTGCCGCACGTCATGGGGTATCTGGCGACACGGAACGGGAAACCGCATCCCCAGCCGCTGACGCCGGTCGGATTGATGGATGAGGCGGTGAAGTTCGGACTGGCGGGCGTGGAGTTTCCGCTGTCTTCACTGGAAACGTCCTACATCGATTCGATGCGGGATGCGCTGGACTCGCGCGGATTGTTGGTCGTGACGGATTACATGGTGCTGGTGGATGGGGATTGCGAGCGGCTGCGCGATTTTTTGAAGGCGTCGGCAAGGCTCGGGGCGAAAGTGGCGCGGGCGATCATGAGCACGATCTTGTGCGGCGATCGGCGGCCGCTGGCCGGGGGGTGGGAAGCCCGCCTCGAAGCGGTCGCTTCGCGCCTTCGCGAGGTGCTGCCGCTGGCGCAGGACCTGGCTCTGAGCCTGGCGCTGGAGAACCATCAGGACGCCACGACCGACGATTTCATCCGCCTGTACGAAACGTCGGGTATGAGCCCGGCGTTCGGGGTTACGCTCGATACGGGAAACCCGCTGTCAGTTGGCGAGGAGCCGGTCGAGGCGGCGCGACGACTCGCGCCACTCATCCGTCACCTGCACCTCAAAGATTACACGATCCATTTCGCGCCCGAAGGATACCGGCTGGTTCGATGTGCGGCGGGGCGGGGCGTGATCGATTTTCCCGCCATCCTCGACATCGTCTGTGGCAACGGAACCACTGTAACGCCCGGCATTGAGATCGCGGCCCAGCCGACCCGGACGGTGCCGCTTCTGGAAGCCGGGTGGTGGGCTTGCTACCCGCGGCGGGATGCACACGAACTGGCGATGGCGCTGAAGATTCTCTGGGCCAGCGGGAGGCCGGTCGACGAGCCCTACTCCAGCGCCTGGGAACGCGGCGATCCATCGGAGGTGGTTGCACAGGAGGAATGGAGGTTGGTCAGGGAGAGTGTGGAATACTTCAAGACGCGGCGCTGAAGACGGGGGCGCGAGGCGCCTTGCCCTCCCCAGCGCGTCCAACGTCGAGACGAAGCATGAAAACAGCCCGGACAATCATCCTTGTCGCGGTTGCCTTCTTGGCGCCGGTCTCCGCGTTCGGCGCCGCAGAACCGTCGCTCAAAGACGCTTATCGCAAGGATTTTCTGATCGGCTCGGCGTTGGGATCGCCGCCGTCTTACAGCGAGGCAGAGCTGGCGCTGATCCGCACGCAATTCGACGCCGCCACGCCTGAGGTATGCATGAAGCCGCGGCCGATTCATCCGAAGGAGGAGGTGTGGGCCGCACCCGCGCTACAACCATCCGCTCCTGTTCGACCGCGAAGGCAAACCCAAGCCCGCATTTGATGCGGTGATCGGGGTTGTCCAAAGCAGCGTCCGTGACTGAGGAAGCACGTGAAACTTCGATCGTGACACGGGTTTTCAACCGGTTTTCAACCCGTGCTGACGGCGCGATTTGGCGAAGACGTCGACGTGGTCGACCCCTGAAAGCGAAGCGGGGAACGCACGGCTTGAAAACCGCTTGAAAAGCCGTGTCACGGGAAACCCTGGAACTTCGCCTGGCACCAGTTCAGCCACATTTGCCGGTACGCGGCCTCGACGTCGCGGCGGAAGCCCTGGCTGTCCATCAGGACTGACGCCTTCATTCGCTCTCGCATGGTCGAACGAAGCGGAGACAGGCGCGGAAGGTCACCCGCCAGCTCCGCGGCGATACGCACATAATCCTCGGGGCTGGCGGCGATCAGCTCGGGCAATCCGAGCAGGGTGAGAATACTGAGGCCGCCGCGGGAGATGGCAGTTTCGCGCGGCAGCGTGACGACGGGGACGCCCATCCACAGGGCGTCGCAGGTTGTCGTGCCGCCGGGGTAGGGGAAGGGATCGAGTGCGATGTCGATCTGGTTGTACTTCGCGAAATAGTCCGGCATCGGCAGGCCTTCGATGAATTCGATGCGGTCGGGGGCGATTCCCTGTTCGGCAAAGCGCTCGCGCGTGCGCTGGCGGTGGCTGCCCTCGCGGGTGTGGAGGATCAGTCGAGATTTCGCGACCCGCCGCAGAAGCTCCGCCCACGCCGCGAACGTGCCCGGGGTCATCTTGCAGAAGTTGTTCAGGCAGCCGAAAGTGATCTGTCCGTTGGCCAAGACCGGCGGCGGCCCGACGGGCGGCGTGTCCTTGGCCGGCTGATAGCACCAGTAGCTTCGCAGCCGCACTGACTTCTCGGAGTAGATCGATTCGTCTTGGCCGGGAGTATCCAGGTATGCGTCCGTCAGCCGGTAATCCATGGTCTCCAATCCGGTCGTTCCCGCGTAGGCCAGATACGTCACCTGCACCGGCGCCGGCTTGCGGGCGAACAAAAGCATCCGGCTGTCTTCCATGTGCATGGCGGTGTCGATCAGGATGTCGATGCGATCATGGCGGATCAACTCGGCCAGTTGCTCGTCGCTGGCGCCGCGCGTTTCGCGCCAGATGTGGGCGCGGGATTTGATCAATTCTGTTACGCCGTCGGGCCGGCGGGCGTCGCTGTAGCAGAACACCTCGAACTGATTCGCGTCGTGGTTGGTGATCAGCGGAAACAGGAATCGCCCAACCGGATGTGCCCGAAGGTTTGGCGATAAATACGCGATCCGCAGACGCCGCCGCGGGTCCGGATCGTTGGTGTGCGGGCGGATCGATTGGGCGAGCGGCCTGGCGAACGCATCGTTCCACCAGCGGTGCTCCTCGCGCAGCTGCCGGGGCGTGATCTTCTCGTCAAAGAGCAGGGCGTAGAGCAGGTTTGAGCCGATGCGGGGATCGGATTCGATTGAAAGCGCTTTGCGATAGGATTCGACCGCCTGCTCGAATTTTCCCATGTCTTTGAGGACGTTGGCGATGTTGCTGTGGACGGCCGCCGAGCCTGGCAGAAGCTCGGAGGCGCGCTGGTGTGCCGCCAGCGCATCGTCCAGGCTGCCCAGGTCGCGCAACACCAGGCCGACGTTGTTGTGGGCGTCGGCAAAGTTGGGATTGATCGAAAGGACGCGGTTGTAGCACGAGAGGGCCTCGGTCAGTTCTCCCTTGTCCCGCAGCCGCATGCCCAGTGCGTTCCACGCCTCGGCGTGATCGGGCTTGGCCTCGACGGCCTTGCGGTAAAACTCGAGCGCCTTGGCGAAGTCGCCCTTGTATCGCCAGGCCAGGCCGAGCATGTAGAACGCTTCGCCGTACTGCGGCTTGAGCGACAGCGCCTGCTCGCAGGCGCGGATGGCGTCGTCGTAGCGGTTGGCTGCCAAAAGCGCCGGGACTGCATTGCAGTAGAAGTGCGGCATCTGTGGCCGGAGGGCGATGGCCCGCTCGAGCAGCTTGCCCGCCTCGGCGGATTGGCCGCGTTGATGCAGCAGGACCCCGAGGTAATGCAGGGCATCGGGCTGATCGGGATGGGCCAGGAGCAAGCGGCGGTAGATTGCCTCGGCCTGGTCCAGCCGCCGGGCCTGGTGATGCTGGAGGGCAAGGTGCATCGCCTGGTCGATCGAAGATTGCGACATCAGGCAAAGTGTAGGCGATGGGATCGAAGCGGGAAGACCCGGTAGCAGGCACGCTCCGCGTGCCATCGGCCACGGCACGCGGAGCGTGCCTGCTACGGGCTCTCCCGATTCTCCCGGAGCGTTTTCAGCACATACCACGGCATCCAGATGAGGCACCGCCCAACCACCGCTACGACCGTCCCGAGAACGATTCCGCGCAAGCCCCAATGAAGCCACCGCAAAAACGCGTAGCTGCAAACGACGTTGGTCACGCCCGCGATCAGCACCGAAATAGTGAACGGCCGGACGCGCCCGACCGCCAGCAGGATCGACCGCCCGACCGCGCTGCTTCCGCCGATCACTGTGTTCAACAGAACGATGGGCAGGATCGATTGCGTGACCGGCATGGGATTTCCAAGCCATAACCGGAAAATCCAAGGGGAGAGCAGCCAGACAGCCGTCGACGCCACTGCAAGAAGCACGAAGCTGGCGACCGTTCCGACTAGGTAGTACCGGCGGACCGTCTTCGCATCGCCGCTGCCGTGAGCAATCGCGGCTTTGGGAAGCAAGACAGCCGAGAGGCCAGTCACCAGCAGCAGCAATCCAGAATCCAGCTGCACGGCCGGGGCGTAGTTGGCCACGTCGACCGGATCGAGCAGGCGGTTGATCAATATGTAATCCGTCGGTGCATAGAGGTAGTCGGCCAATTGCGCCATCGTGACCATCGCGCCGAACGAGAGCAGCGGGATGAGGATCGACCGGCTGACCAGCCGCCAGCGTGGAACTCCGCAAAGTCTGTCGGCGGCAGAAAAACGACCACCGACGGTAATCAATCCTGACAGGGCGTAGGTGAGGCCGACCAACCCGAGCAGAGCCGGTGCTCGTGCCTTCGTTCGAAGCACCAGGACGCAAGCCACGGCAAGGATGACCCATGCCGCATCACCCGCGGCAACCAAAGCGTTATCCAGCGCGATTCTGCACCTGACCTGCAGCACGGCGCCCGAGGCGTCGCTCGTGAGTCGCAGCAGCAATCCGATTCCCATGAACAGCACAACCGGCAGGACGCTTGCGTGCAGGTCCGCGGGAACATGGTAAAGAACGGCAAACGTGCGTGCGTATGCCACGGTGAGAATGAGGCCGACGGCGCCGCCGAGCATCGCCATGGCGTAGGCGTTTGCGTAGAGGGTTCGGAGCGGGTCGTCGCCAGTTGACGTCCTGCCGGGTTCTTCGGTCACTCTCGAGGCCCGGTGGATAAATGCGGGGGCGAGCCCCAGTGAAACGTAGTTCAGCAGGCCGATCGTTCCGCGGATGAGAGCCAGTAATGCGAACTCGGGCGCGCCCAGCACGCGATACACCAGCGCTGACACGACCACCCAGCTTGCGATCCTGGTGATGGACGCAAAATACGAGCTTGCGACGTCGCGTCGCATTGCGGAGCGCGGCTCCGCGGAACCATAGGACAGGGAAACGGCATGGTCCCCGGGGGGATCGGCGGTCATTGGGCGGCAGTCTGCGTGGCCGGCGGGGTGGCGGGGGCGGCGGGCGCGGGATTCGTCTTGTAGAACGAATCGTACGCCCACCACGCGCCGCCGATGACCAGAAGGGCCACCGCCAGCCACTGCCAGAAATTGAGTTTCACTCCAATGCTCCTTTCCCACGTGGTTGTGCGTTCCACTGGGGATTGCGGGAGGGCGAGGCTCCTGCCGAGCCGCGGCTCGCCGGGAGGCTCGCCCTCCCAATCCGCGTGCGGCACTTACGCGGCCGCCTGCAAGGACCGCTGCTCAGAACGCCGGGCGATCTGCGAGCAGTCTACCCGAATGCAGCGGATAATCATGAGGCCGGCGACCAGGGCGAGCAGGGGTGCGGCCAAGTTGAGCCGGGATGCGCCCGAGAGACCGGGATTCACGTACAAAATCAGAATCAGCCCGGGCCACGCCCAAGGCAGCGATCGGTCGATACCGCGCGGAATTTGAGCGGACTCCATCCATTCTTTTGCCAGCAGGACTGCGGGGATCGCCAGCAGGAGCAAATCGTAATCCATGTAGTAGGGCATGAGCAGAGGCATGCATGTGATTGTCATTGCGATAAGACGGTCGAGTGAAACATGTTGGCTGGAATTTGTGCGCGACCGGACGCCCCCCGCAAGCGGCCTTCGGCCCTGAGGCTCAGGCTCGAAGAGGGCCGCTAAACGGGGATCGGAGTTCCGCACATAGATGATGACCGAAGCGATCCAAACGACCGCGAATAACGCGATCGACAACCCGCACAGCATCATCACCGCGCCATGCGCCGGCCCCCCCGAGTGTCCCTGAATGAGCAGTCTCCAGAAGCCCATCAGCGTTGGCTGTCGGCCCCAGTTGTATTGCGGACGTTCCTGAATCTGCCGGAGCAGTGTCGGGAGCTTGAAGAGATAGGCACTCATCGCGCCGGGGAGTTTCCAGAGGGTCAGCCCGAGCAAAGTTCCCGTGGTGGTGGCAAATCCCAGCAAGGCGCGCCAGCCGAGAGTCACGAAAAGTGAGACCGCGATCAGACACGCGATCTGCGGCTTGTAGATGAGCAAGCCGCTCAACGATCCTGCGGCAACCGCCCTCCAGTTTCCGATCGGGGACCTCCAGAGCCCGACGACGCCGCAAAGCAGCGCGAGGGACAGGCAGGTGTTTTGGAGATGGCAGATCGCCTGCCAGAAGGGCATCGAGATGCAGAGCAGCAATGGAACCAATCCCCAGGTTCGCCAGCCGTCGGTGGGGGCAAGCATTCGGCGCATCAGGATGATCGCGGCGCAGAGACCGAGCAGATTGAACGCAAGCCAGAGCATCGCGGCGGCGCGATACGGCAGTGCCGCGAGCGGTGCATAGAACGCGGCGAAGAACGGGGGATTCAAATAGGGGCCGTAATAGGGGAGCGGAGCGAGCCTGGCGTCCGCCGCCACTTTGCGCTCGATCTGCTCGACCGCCGCTGGTTGATAAACGTCGGTTGCTCTCCCCTGACGGACCAGCGTGCCTGCCGCATAAGCCGGCAAAAAATCCCCTCCCAAGGCGAGCTGGTGGGAATCGTCGGTCAACCGCCCAGATACCTGTGACACGACGATGACCAGCACAAGCAATCCGACGCCCATGCCGCCCAGCCAAATCCGGCGGCGCAAGCCATGCTCGGCCACACCAGAATCGTCCATTGGCGGGTTATCGGCGTATTTGCGGTCCGAGCAACGGACAATTGATCGCAGCGATCGCCGGGACTGTTGCTTCGAGCGGGGTAGCGCCAATAAGGAAATTCGGACATTGGTGTTTTTTAAGTTGCTTTTTTGTCGAAATCACTTTATCGCTTTTGCTCCCTATGTTACCCATCTTACCGCGCAAATCTGGTCTGTTTCGGTACTCGGCTTGGGATGTGTGGTGCTCTTGACATCCGCCGGGCTCTTGCGAAGGAGGTTCTGTGAAGGTTTTCGCTTACTCGAAATGGGATGCGATTGCCGTGCTCTGCGGGGTGCTTCATTTTGCGTACGTCGTCACATTTTTCTTTGTATTTCCGTACGCGCCATGGTGGCTGTTGATCGCCATGGGGTGTGTCTACTCGGTGAGCGTCTCGTGGAATATCAACGGGGTTTCGCACAATCTCATTCATAATCCTTTCTTTAAGTGGAGGTTGCTAAATCGGCTGTTTGCGATCATGGAGTCGGTGACCATCGGATTCTCGCAAACCTTCTACAAATACGTGCATCGCCGGCACCATCAGGGCAATAGCGATCGGCCGGATGAAAACGGGAACACTTACGATTGGATTTCGATTTACCGGTATGGGCGCAACGGCGAGCCGGACAATCCATGGCGCTATATCTTTCTGAGTTACTTTCGGGACGACCCCAAGGCGATCTACAACGAAGTCAAAAGGAAAAAACCGCGGGACGCGCGGTGGGCGCTCGTCGAGCTCGCGATTCTCGCGTCGACGATCATCATTGGGCTGATTCTCAATTGGAAATTCTGGGTGTTCTTTCTTCCCTTTTATTACCTCGGGCATTGCTGCACGTACTTGAATGGCTATTTCCTCCATTATGGAGGCAATCCCGACAAGCCGATTGCCTGGGGGGTAAGCTCGTACGCGAAGTGGTACAACCTGATCTGGTTTAACAACGGCTATCACGCAGAGCACCACTTTCGGCCCAAGCTGCATTGGACCAAGATGAAGCAGTTCCACGAGGGAATTGCCGCGCTACAGGTGCAGGAAGGGGTGCGGTCGATCAAGCCCTGCCACGCGCTCGGATTCTTTGACCCCGATCTCCCGCCGATTGATTGGTGGGGCCGCGGGCGGCCCGACGGAAAAATGCGTCGGGAGGCCGCTCTCCCGGCTGGAGCGTCTGGCGACAATCGCTAATATTCCCCGTGCCTCAAAACATCAATGGTGGAAGCGACCGCCGGCCTGGGTGGTCTTTCGACCGCCCGGCCAATATCCTCAGCTCATGAAACAGGTCGTCATCACCGGTGTCTCCACCGGAATCGGAAATGCCTCCGTCCGGGTGCTGATTGGGCGCGGCTTTCGCGTTTTCGGAAGCGTGCGCCAGCAAGCCGATGCCGATCGTTTGCAGGGGGAGTTTGGTGAGATGTTTGTCCCGCTGCTGTTTGATGTCACCGACGAGGCCGCCATCCAGCGCAGCGCGGAAAAAGTGGGGCAACTGTTGCACTCAGCGACGCTCGATGGCCTGGTGAACAACGCCGGGATCGAGGTCACGGGTCCGCTGGCTTATCTTCCGACCGACCTGTTTCGCCACCAATTGGAAGTCAACGTGCTCGGCCCCGCGATGGTTACAAAGGCATTTCTGCCCTTGCTCGGCGCCGATCCCGTGCGCCAGGGAGAACCGGGTAGAATTGTGAATATCAGCTCCACCAGCGGCAGGATCGCCGGTCCGTTCACCGGCGCGTACTCGGCGTCCAAGTTTGGCCTGGAAGGGTATTCCGAAAGTCTGCGGCGCGAACTGATTCTGTTTGGGATCGACGTAATTATCATCCGCCCCGGTGCGGTGGTGACACCGATCTGGCAGAAGGCCGAGGCGGGAGTCACCGATCGCTTTCGCCAGACCCCGTATGTGGAGGCGCTGACGAACTTTGAACGCTATTCCGCGCAGGAAGCAACGAGCGGGCTGGCGCCGGAAGTGATTGGCAAAGCGGTCTGGCGGGCTCTGACGGTGCGACGGCCTGCCGTGCGTTCCGCGATCGTTCCGAAACGCTTGATAAACTGGACCATTCCACGACTGATCCCGATGCGGACCCTTGACAAGCTCGTGGCGCAATTCTTTGGTATCAAAAGGCGCCGGCACGGACCACCTCCAGGGACGGAAAGTTGAAGGCTGGCCGGGCGAACTACGACATTGCCGTCCCATCTGGGCGAATTGGAAGCGAGTCTTCGGCGGGGTGCCGCGCATTCACGTCGCGGACACGATTCCAATCCCCACGCAGACCAGGGCCAGGCCGATCCATGCTTTTACCGGCAACTTTTCCTTGAGCACCAGCCAGGCGAGGATCGCCATCATCACTGGATTCAACCCCTCGAACGGGTAAATCCGCGTGAGCGGATGGTTCTCCAGCAGGCCCAGCCAGAGGAAGAAATAGACCGTCTGGGTCAGGATCCCCAGGGCCAGCAGCTTGAACATGCGGGCGGTGGAATTGCCCTTCCCGTTCCCGGGATCCATGGCGTGTTTGAAGAGAAGCTGCCCGCTGAGCAGGAACACTTGACAGATGATGCAGAGGGCGAAGGCGAGTGCCGTCACAGCTTTTCCTCCGCCTCGGCGACAAATTTGAGCAGTAGCAGAACACCGCTCAAGGCGATCCCGATTCCAAACCAGCGCAAGAGCGGCACCGGCTCATGCAAAAGCACGGGCGCCGCGATCGGCACCGCCAAATGCATGACGTTGTTAATGGGAAATGCAATGCTGATCGGAATGAACCGCAGCACATACAACCACGCCAGCAGCCCCAGGATGTAGCTGATGATGCCCAGCCAGGTCCAGATCGACGCGAGGGCCGAAACTCCCAGATACATCGAGAGCCAGTGCAACAGCCCACTGGTCGGCGGGGCGGAGTTGGCGCCCTTCTTGAGAAGGATCTCACCGGCGGCATCCAGTAATCCGCCGATGATCACGACCAGAATCGGATGCAAGAGCCTGCGACCCGCCCGCCGGGCCAGATCGGGCGCCGGTGTCCGGTGTTCAGGCATTGGCGGGGACGCGATCGGTTTGGATGGGATCGCGGGCCGATGGGCTATTTCAGTCAAATCTCATGGCTCCTGATGTTTGTCGTTTATCGGACTATCGGCATTGTTAGCGGAAGGGCAACCGGAATTCCAACTCGGCGGGGAATCCGCTGGTCGCTATATTCTGACAAGGTGATCCTCCCGCGGCTGATGCGCGATGTCGTAGACTTCTGCTATCCCGGCATTTGCGCGAGCTGCAAGGGAGCATCTGCCGCGGGCGCAATGCTCTGCGCGGCGTGTCTTGATCGATTGCTGGCATTGGAGAAGCGGGCTGCGTGCTGGCAGTGCGCGACGCCGATCGCCGAGCCCGGCGCGCCCTGCCCGTTCTGCCAGCGCAAGGGGGTGCCGCACTACGACCACATCCTCCGGCTGGGCGTTTTCGATGGTCCGCTGCAGGACCTGATTCACGCCTTCAAATACCAGGGTCGGTGGGCGGCAGGTGAGTATCTCGCGGAGCGTCTGCTGGCGCATCAGCGGATCTCCGACCTCGTCGCATCCGCCGAGGTGCTTGTCCCGGTCCCTCTGCACCTATTTCGCCAGTTTCGTCGCGGCTACAACCAGGCCACCGTGATCGCGCGATACCTCGCCAAAAGCCGCCACAAGCCGCTGGCCCGACCGCTGTCGCGCGTCCGTCACACGCCGACGCAGACCGGGATTCACTCGCGGCAAAAGCGTTTTGACAACGTCCGCGACGCCTTTCGCCTGCGCAACACCCGATGCATCAAAGGGAAGCGCGTCCTGGTGATCGACGACGTGATGACCTCCGGCGCCACACTGCAAACCGTCGCACGGGCCTTATCCGTGGCCAAGCCGGCCTCGCTGGATGCGCTCATTCTGGCCGTTGCCGATCCCAAGGGCCGGGATTTCGAATCGCTGTGAGTGGTCGGGCGGGCAAGGCTCCCGCTCGTTTAGCCGACCCGCTTGCGGGGCGGGGCCAGTCGCGCCCGCCAGCGGGGCGGCTAAACGGGGGAGACGCCTCGCCCTCCCGATTCCACTGCCTACTGCCTACTGCCTACTGCCTACTTGCCTCCCGTTTGACACTTTCCGTTTCGACCTGTATTGTCGCCCCGCGGTTTGAAGTTGAACTTCCGCGGCGCGTTTTGGTGATCGCGGAGGGTCTTGGAGAGGTTCGACTTTGACTGCGACGGTCGTCATTCCCGCCCGATTCGGATCCACCCGTTTTCCCGGCAAAATTCTCGCCGACCGGACCGGCCGGCCGCTCGTGCAACACGTGGTTGATCAGGCGCGCAGGTGCCGGCTCGTGCGCGAGGTGATCGTCGCGACTGACGATGAGCGGATCGCCGACGCCCTGCGGCCCTTCGAGACTCGCTGCGTAATGACCAGCCCAAGCCATCAGAGCGGCACCGACCGCGTGGCGGAGGTGGCGCGCGGGCTTGCGGATCAGATCGTCGTCAACGTTCAGGGCGATGAGCCGGAGATCGAGCCGGAGGTGATCGACGGGCTGATCGAGCGGTTGGCCTCATCCTCCGACGACATGGCCACCGCGGCAACACCGTTCCCGGCCGGCGCCGATCCCGGCGATCCGAACCTCGTCAAAGTCGTAATCGATGAACAAGGCCGCGCCCTCTATTTCTCGCGCTCGCCGATCCCGTTTTATCGCGACGCAACCGCGCCGCCGGTCTTGCCGTATTACCTGCACCTGGGCATTTATGCCTACCGGCGTGAATTCCTGATGCAGTTCGCTTCCCTTCCGCCGACCGCGCTTGAGAAAACCGAAAAACTGGAGCAACTCCGCGCCCTTGAACACGGGCATAAGATTCAGGTGTTGACCGTCCACCGCGCCACGCACGGCATCGACACGCCGGAGCAATACGAAGCGTTTGTTCGGAGATTTAACAACGAGGCTGCACGGGCAGCGAGGCACGTAAAACGTGAAACGTAAAACGTGACAGAGCCGAGTCTTTATCACGTTTCACGTCTTCCCGTTTCACTCGCCGTTCACTTAATGAGACATCCATGAGCCATGACGATTTGCTTGCCAGGATCGGCCAGTCCACGGAAGAGACCGAATTCTACACCCCCATGCCCGACGGCTATCGTCCCGGGCATCACAAATACGTCATCGTCGTCGGCACGGTGATGAGCGGCTTGGGCAAGGGGATTTTCTCCTCGTCGCTGGCCAAGCTTCTCCAGGACAAGGGCCTGAAAGTCGCGCCGATCAAGATGGAGGGGTACTACAACATCGACTCCGGCACGCTCAACCCGTATCGCCACGGCGAAGTCTTCGTCCTCGACGACGGCATGGAAACCGACATGGACCTGGGCACCTACGAACGGCTGCTCGACCAGGACCTCTCGGCCGCCAATTTCACGACCAACGGCCAGATCATGTCGTCGGTGCTCAAGAAAGAGCGCGAGGGCAGCTACCTCGGCCGCGACGTGCAGGCCATTCCCCACGTGACCGGCGAAATCAAGCTCAAGCTTCGCGAGTTGGCCGTCAAGAGCAACGCCGACGTCGTCTTCGTCGAGGTCGGCGGTACGGTCGGCGACTACGAAAACGCCCACTACCTCGAAGCCTGTCGTCAGCTCGCTTATGAAGAGGGCGAGGGCTCTGTTGTGTTTGTTGCCCTGACGTACATTCTCGAACCCAACGCCCTGGGCGAGCAGAAATCCAAGGCCGCCCAGCTCGGAATCAAGCGGCTGATGGAAGTTGGCATCATGCCGCACATCATCGCCTGCCGGGCGTCGACTCCCGTCAAGGAAAAGGTCCGCGAGAAGATTTCCATGTACACCAACGTGCCGATGCGACGCGTCGTGTCGATGCACGATGTCGAAAGCATTTACCTGATCCCGGAAACCCTCCGGGATGCCGGCATGGATCGTGAAGTCCTCACGCTGCTGGACATGCACGATCGCGTCAACCAGCGGATGGAAGATCAGCAGCGGATGAAATGGCGCTGGTTCGTGGATCACATCGGCAAGGCCAACAAGGACGTGACGATCGCCGTCACCGGCAAGTACACCGCCCTGCGCGACGCCTACGCCAGCATCATCAAGGCCTGCGAACATTGCGGCGTACACCTGGGCGTCAACGTTCAGCTTCGCTGGCTCGACACGACTTCAATCGACCGATCCAACGTCTATCGCCGGCTGGCCGACTGCCACGGGATCATCGTGCCCGGCGGCTTCGGCGTCCGCGGAACCGAGGGCAAGATCGAGTGCATCCGCTACGTCCGCGAAAACGGCATGCCATACCTGGGCCTGTGCCTCGGCTTCCAGATGGCCGTCATCGAATTTGCCCGCAACGTGTGCAGTATCCCCGGCGCCGCCAGCAGCGAGTTTGAGCCTGGCTGCCAGAACCCCGTCATCGACATCCTCCCCGAGCAAAAGAAAATCGAAGGCCTAGGCGGCAACATGCGCCTCGGCGGCAAAGACATCGACCTCAAGCCCGGCTCGCTGGTCTCCAGGCTCTTCGACAACGCCAATCGCATCCGCCTGCGTTTCCGCCACCGGTACGAGGTCGATCCGAAGTACATCGCCACCCTGGAAAAGCACGGCCTGATCTTCAGCGGCAAACATCCCACCCAGCCGATCATGCAAGTCCTCGAGCTGCCGCAGTCGATGCACCCCTATTTCATCGGCACGCAGGCCCATCCGGAGCTGACCAGCCGGCCACTGCGTCCCCAGCCGTTGTTTCTGGGCTTCATCAAAGCGGCGATGGACTTCGTGCAGAAGAACCCTCGCCGGGAACCGGTGGAAGCGGTTTGAGCTTCCCGTGACACGGCTTTTCAAGCCGTGCGTTCGCCGATTCATATTTCAGGGGGCTTGGCAACACGGATGTCATTGGGGAATCACCCGGCACGGGTTGAAAACCCGTGTCACAAGCATGGGCTTCGTAGAAACTGCTTCAATTCTCCCCTCCACGTTATAATCGCCACCCGCTGTTGCGGGCGGGTACTGTCCGGTCAAACCAAGCGAGGCCTACATGCCGCACATCATTCTCTTTGTCGTCATCGGTGTGATCATTTTGATCGCGATCGGATTTCCGATTTCAATTTACAACCGGCTGGTGATGCTGCGCAACCGGTTTCAGAACGCGTACAGCCAGATCGACGTGCAGCTCAAACGACGGTACGACCTGATCCCGAACCTGGTGGAGACGGCCAAGGGGTACATGGCGCACGAGCGTCAGACGCTGGAGGCGGTGATCGCGGCGCGGAACAACGCTGCGGCCGCGAACCTCACCGCCGCCGCCAGCCCGGGCGATCCCAACGCGATCCGCGCCGTGTCGGGCGCGGAATCGGCGTTGACCGGCGCGCTGGGAAAGCTTTTCGCGGTCGCCGAGGCGTATCCCAATCTCAAGGCCAACGAGCAGATGAACCAGCTCACCGAAGAGCTGACCTCGACGGAGAATCGCGTCGCCTTTGCCCGCCAGGCCTACAACGACTCGGTCATGGTCTACAACACCGCCCGCCAGACGTTCCCCAACATCTTGCTGGCCGACATGCTGGGCTTCCGCGAAGCGAGCCTCTTCAACATCGAAAATCCCCAGGAACGCGAGGCGGTAAAGGTGAAGTTCTAGAACCATTGCTGATTGCTGATTGCGGATGCTGATTGAAACGCGATCTCCTTAATCACCAATCCGCAATCGGCAATCAGCAATCTCCTCCCCCATGGACTTCTTCTCAAGTCAAGACCGGGCCCGGAGGCACACCAGCGTTCTGGTCATCTATTTCACGGTCGCGGTCATTCTGATTGTCGTGGCCATCAACCTGCTGGCGATCTTTGTCGTCGACGTTGCCTCGGCAGCTCAGCAACCGGACAGGCCGCGCAACGCTCCGCAGGTCCAACCCCGCAGCGGGCTGTGGCAGTGGGACATCATCACCTACGCCACGCTGGGTACGCTGCTGGTGATCGGCGGGGGAAGTTATTTCAAAATGGCGCAGCTTCGCCGCGGCGGAAGGGCGGTGGCGCAGCTTATGGGGGCCACGCCCGTGCCGCCGGCCCCGACCGATTCGGGGCAAAAAATGCTCCGCAACGTCGTCGAGGAAATGTCCATTGCCTCGGGCGTGCCGGTGCCGGCGATCTTCATCATGCAGCGCGAGCAGGGGATCAATGCCTTCGCCGCCGGCTTCACGCCACAGGACGCCGTCGTGTGCGTCACCCAGGGCTGCCTCGACCGGCTCACCCGCGAGGAGCTTCAGGGCGTCATCGGCCACGAGTTCAGCCACATCCTCAATGGCGACGTCCGCATCAATGTCCAACTCGTCGGATTGCTCTTCGGAATCCTGGTGATCGGCCTGATCGGGTACGGGCTGATCCGCGCCGCGCTGAGCACCGACGACAGCGACAAAGACATTCGCTGGATGCTGGCCTTCCTGGCGATCGGGTGTGTGCTGATGGTGATCGGATTCGTCGGGCTGTTCTTCGGCCGGTTGATCCAAGCGGCGGTCTGCCGGCAGCGCGAGTACCTGGCCGACGCGGCGTCGGTCCAGTTCACTCGCAACCCGACGGGCCTGGCCGGGGCCCTCAAAAAAATCGGCGCCACCAGCTCCGCCTCCCGGATCGGCGATCACGACGCCGAGCAGATCGCCCACATGTTTTTCGCCAGCAGTGCCGGCATCGGCCGTGGATGGTTCGCGACGCACCCGCCGCTTCCCAAACGCATCAAGGCGCTGGATACGGCGTGGGACGGAAAGTTCTCGCCCGCAATCAAGCCCGCACACGCGCCTGCACCGGCTCCGGCAACCCGGTACACCGTCGGCCAGGTCGATCGCGACGCGCTGCGCGGAATTGCGCCGGTCGCGGCGATGGGAATCGCGGCGTCCGTCGGCACGCCCATGCCGCGCCACGTCCAGTGGGCGTCGGATTTTCTCAGCGCCGTGCCGCCCGTCCTCAATTTCGCCGCCCATGATTCCTTCTCGGCGCGGGCCTTGGTCTTCGCGATCCTGCTGTCGGACGACCAATCGGTGCGGCAGAAACAGCTTGCGATCCTCAATCAGTCCACCGACGCGACAACGGTTCAGACGGTCGGCAAGCTCGCCGGCCCCGCGGCGGAATACGGGCCGCGCGGCCGGCGCATTCTGGTCGACCTCGCCCTGCCCGCCCTGCGCCAGATGTCCACGCCGCAGTGCCAGCAGTTCGGCCGCATCGTCCAGCAGATGATCGACGCCGACGGCCGCGTCACCCTGTTCGAGTACATGCTGCACAAGATCCTGGCCAAATTCCTGACCGGCTCGGCCCGCAGCGCCGCGGCGGCGCCGGCGTACTACGCGCTCAAGCCGCTGCTCCCCGACGTGCAGGTGGTGCTCTCGGCGTTATCGCGTGCCGACGGCAAGGACGCCCAGGCGATCAACGCCGCGTTCGCGGCGGGCCTGGCCCGCCTCCAGCTCGACCAGCCGCTCCCGCTGCTCGAATCGACCAGCATCCAGCAGCTGGATGGCGCGCTCGACCGCCTGAGCCAGTCTGCGCCCGGGATCAAGCGCCGCGTCGTCGACGCCTGCGCCTTCAGCGTCGCCGCGGATCAGATGGTGCAAACCGAGGAGGGCGAGCTGCTGCGGGCGATCACGTCCACGTTGGATTGCCCGCTTCCACCCCTGCTGGCCGAGCATTCTCCGGTGCCGCAGCCGGTGTGAGCGCCCCAGTCCCGCCGCGTCGCGGCGGGTCGGGTCACACTTTCACTTTGATCTTGCACAACAAAGATAGGGCGACGACGAGCAGGACATATTGAGACGTCGCACTTCGATTGCCGGCTTTGTCTCCCGGCTCCGACAGCACGCGCAAGCCGAGCACGATCAGCAACAGAAGCAGCATTCCGTCCCGGACAAAATACCAGCAAATGCCGGCCGCCAGCGCGCAAAGCAATCGCTGCCCGCGCGACATTCCATGAAACGCGCGTCCTCCGTCGAGCGTCCAGACTGGGGTCAGGTTGAACAGATTGATCCACGCACCGACACTTGCGATGGCCCCGAAGATCGGGTGTTTGGTAGCGATCCACAGTGCCGCCGACGCGAGTGCGGCGCCCAGTCCGTAAATCGGTCCTGCCAATCCGATCGCGGCGTCTTCGCGCGGATTGGTCACGCGCTGCTGAAGCCGGATCACCGCGCCCAATCCCGGAATGAACAACGGCGCGCTTGCCTTGAATCCGAATCGCCGCAGCGCGACGACGTGCCCCATCTCATGAATGTAAATGGAGACCACCAGGCCCAGCGCGAATTTCCAGCCCCAGGCGGTCCAGTAAACGCCCAGCGACAGAAGCATCGACGCCAGCGTGCTCCAGTTGGCCAGTCCCAGGAGCAGAAGCTTGGCTTTGGTCAGGACGAAGAGCAGCACCGCACCCGCCGCGGCCAGTGCCCCGCGCCGGCCAGAACTCGATCTTCCAGTAGCGGTCCGGGTTTGCCCAGTTCCAATCTTGTTACTGAGCTCCGCGATTTTCGCGGCGATGACCTGATATTGCCGGGAGTTGGCAGGAAGCAGTTCGATCGCTTCGCGCCACGCGGCCAGCGCCCCGGCGATGTCGCCATTCTCGGTTGCCACGTGCGCAAGCTGTGCCAGCTCCTGCAACCGCTCCGCGTACACCAGGCTTCCGCAGCGCGGGCAGGCAAGGAGGGCCGGCGCGAGCTGAGCCAGGCACTGCGGGCAGATCCGGGCACTCGCCGTCGCCGTGGTCACTGGACCTGCCCGATGGCTGGCGGCGATGGGGGCATCGTCGCCTCAAGGGAATACGGGCCGGCGAACGGCACGCGTTTTCGCGCGTTGATCTTCCACGCCTACCAGAGCGCAAAGGCAATGATCAAGGCTTCGATGAGGCTGGCAAAGGAAACGATGATCGGCCCCGCTATGATCACCAGAATTGCCAGGACGATCAACACGATGATGGCCAAGAGAAGCTGCCCCGCCGATGGAGGCTTCTTGGTACTCGACGGATCCCGTTGGTCGGAGTCCTCGGCCGAGTCGGCCGACGAAGGCTTGGCGGTTTTCCCACCTGTCGCAGTCCCCGTTGAACTCTGCTGGGGATGGGTGGCGGCCGCGGATTTCTCCTTGATCTGCTGATACCCCGCCATCACCAGATCCGGTGCATAGCTCACCCCGACCGCCAGGTAGGTCAGCAATACGGCGAGGATCTGATACCCGCGTCCGCCCCGGCGGCTTGAGCCGGCCCGCACCGCGCCACCGACTATCAGTCCCACGCCGATGGCGACCAGGGCAAAGTCGTAGCCGGTTGACTTGCGGATGCCGAACCAGATCGCCGCGCCCACGAGTGCGGCGACCACGCCGAGCAAGGTTGCCAGAGACAATCGGCCCAGGCGCGAGCCGCCTTTGAACGCGGCGTCGTAATTGTCGCGACAGGGTGGGCAGACCAGCTTGTCGCCCACGGCATAGTACTGATCCGCAATCGGCTGATGGCAGACAACGCACTGAGGGTGCGCGATCTGTTCGGCCGCCGCGGGCGTCGGCTCGACCGAGGAAAACTGGAGCTCATCCTCTTCGGGCTGCCCGGTCGGCGTAACTTCCTGCGACATACAACTGCCCCTGTGGAAAAGAAAGGTGAACGACATTCGCCGCGGCTGCATAAGGTATCGACTCGCTTAAATGTGGCAAACGCGGGGGGCCTTCGACATCCCGGCGAAGGCGGCGATGATGGAGCAAAAAACGGATAAATGGCACTTTTGGCACTCCCAAAATCTGTGCCAAAAGTGGCCAAAAGTGCCACTGCTGGTTGTCGGCCAGCGGCATGCAACGTTTGCAACGAAATGCAACGTTTCCAGCGATTTTACGCTGCGACTCTCACGAGCCAGTGGCTGGAACTGAACGCTGCATAACAAAACTGGACGTTTTTCGCGATTTGGCAATTAATCCAAACCGTGCGGTGCGATTTATTTCGCGGCGGCGATCGGTCGCTACAATCGCGGCCCTATGTCGACGCCCCAAACGCGGCCGATCGATCCGAACACTGAGGCGTTCCTGAAGGAAGCCGCGGCGTCGCCCTTCGATTTTCACTCGGGCAGCGTCAAGGCGGCGGGGGACGAGCAGCTCAAGCGGCAGATCAACAACGCCGTCACCCCGCGCGATTCGGCCCGCAAGCTCCGGCTGCTGGAAGTCCCCGATTCCAACAAGCTGCGGATTCTGGCCGGGCAGATCAAGCAGCACACGCTGGACAATCTCGACTACTACCTCGAGCAGCTCACGGCCAACGTCGAGAAAAATGGCGGCCACGTTCACTTTGCCGCCGACGGCGCCGAGGCCCGGCAGATCATCCTCGACATCGCCCGCGACCACGACGCCAAACGCGTCATCAAGAGCAAATCGATGGTCAGCGAGGAAATCCATCTCGCGGATGCTTTGGAGCAAGCGGGGCTCGAAGTCGTGGAAACCGATCTGGGTGAGTTCATCGTGCAGATCAGCAAAGACCGGCCCTCGCACCTGATCGCGCCGATCGTTCACAAGAGCCGGCAATCCGTTGCGACGCTGTTCAGCGAGTATTTCAAGACGCCGTACAACGATGATGCGACGTCGCTCACCAAGCAGGCCCGCGAGCACTTGCGCGATAAATTTCGCCAATCGGAAATCGGCATTACCGGCGGCAATTTTCTCTGCGCTGAATCGGGGCTTGTTTGCAGCGTCGAGAACGAAGGCAATCAGCGGCAGAGTGTGAGCACGCCGCGGGTCATGATCGCACTGGTCGGCATCGAGAAGCTCGTTCCCCGCATGGTCGATCTGGCGGTCATGCTCAAGCTGCTCACCCGCAGCGCTACCGGTAACGCGATCACGATTTACACCAACCTGTACGGCGGCCCGCGCAGCTTTGGCGAAAAAGACGGCCCGCAGGAATTCCACCTCGTCCTGGTCGACAACGGCCGCAGCGAAATCCTGGCCGGGGAATATCGCGAAACGCTCCGCTGTATCCGCTGCGGCGCCTGCCTGAACGCCTGCCCCGTTTATCGCAAGATCGGCGGTCACGCCTACGGCGGCGTTTATCCGGGCCCGATCGGCGCGCTGATCACGCCGCTCTTCGAAGGACTGGCAAAGTTCAAAGATCTCCCGCAGGCCTCCAGCCTTTGCGGCGCCTGCTACGAAGCCTGCCCGGTGAAGATCAACATTCCCAAATACCTGATCCAGATGCGCCGCGACATCAATCGCTCGCACCTGAACGGCCGCGGTGAGCGTATCGTGTACCGACTCTGGGCCCGCGCCTTTCAGTCCTCTTTGCTTTATGCGCTGATCGGGAAGTTTCAAAAGTGGGACCTGCGCCGACGTGCTCACGGCTCGGGATGGGTGCGGGACCTCCCCAAAGTGGCGGCTGGTTGGACCCAAATCCGCGACATGCCCGCCCCGGCGAAAAAGAGCTTCCACGAAATGTGGCGAAGCCGGAGATTCGAATCGATGGACTCCCAAACGGATGCGAGCGCCGGTATTTCCCCCTCTCCCGGAGGGAGAGGGGCCGAGGGCGCGGGGCGCAGCAGGGGAGACTTACAATGAACTCCTCCTCTCGCCAAACCGTCCTCTCCCGCGTCCGCAAGGCCCTTGGCCGCGACGGGGCGCTGCGCGATAAGCCTATTCCGCCGGCGATCGAAGAACCCATCGCTCGCCTGGTTTACAGCGACATCGGCCTCCCCGAGCTGTTCCAGAAGCGCGCCCGCGAGATCGCGATGCTGGTCGAGCAGGTTCGGATCGACGAGCTGCTCCCGCGGATCGTCCAGTTTCTCCGCGAGCAGAAATGCCAGAAGGTGATGCTCTCCTCGACGCGCATCCTCACCAACCTGGGCGCGGTGCATTTCCTGTGCGACAACGGAATTGCGGCCCGGACCTGGCGGCAAATGACGGCTGATGAGGCCTACGACATGGACGCGGGAATCACGGAGGTGGATTACGCGGTCGCCGAGACCGGCTCGCTGGTCATCCGCCACCGCCCCGAGCACGGCCGCCTGATTTCGCTCGTCCCCTTCGTCCACGTCGCCATCGTCCAGCCCAAAGACCTGCTACCGGATCTGATCGACCTCTTCGAGCGCCTCGCCCAGGAAGGCACCGGCAGCGGCGTCACCATCATTAGCGGCCCCTCCAAAACCTCCGACATCGAAATGACGCTGGTCCAGGGAGTGCACGGGCCCAACGTCGTCAAGGTGTTCTTGCTCGCGTAGCGCTTGAGATGAATGG
>DATHPP010000444.1:0-12585 GCA_035483795.1 Tepidisphaeraceae bacterium
GTCAGCCGCGCCACCTGCATGTCGGTGCTGGGAATGAAAAACATTCCCGGATGCGCTGAGCGGTACGACTCGACCCGCACGTCGATCACCAGCCGGTTCAGGGCGAAGGTGAGCAGGAAAATTCCCGCGGTGCCCAGCAGCCAGAACAGCAGGCTCAGGGCGGCCAGCACGCGCGTGCGGAGTTGGTCGCGGCGGAACAGCTCGAAGGCGATCAGCCGCGGGTCCGGGGCGGGCGGCATCGGGTCGCTCAGCAGGTTCCGGAAGCTGGAATTGAAGTCGAATTGCGTCATGTCAGCCTCTCGTTTTCCATGATCTTTCGCAGGGCAACCTTGGCGTTGTGGATTCGCGACCGCACGGTTCCGACGGGAACGCCGGTCACCGCGGCGATGTCGTGGTAGCTCATGTCCTCCAGAAATTTCAGTAACAGCACCTCGCGGTGCGGTGGTGACAGGCGGCCCAGCGCCGCATGCACTGCCGCCGCGTCCTCCGGGCCGAACTCCTTTTCGTCCGCCGCCTCGTCGGCGATTCCGCAGTCGTCGCCACCGGCGACCGCCTCACGCCGGCGCATGGCCCGGGCACAGCGGTTGTGGGCGATGCGGTAAAGCCACGGCATGAACGCCGCGGGATTGAGCAGACGAGGCAGGTCGTTGAACACGTCCATCCAGACGTCCTGCGAGACGTCGTCGACCCGGTGCGGCTCGGCCAGCATGCGGTTCAGGTAAGCGCGCAGCCGTGGCTGACAGGCCGCGACCAGCTCCGCGAAGGCGTCGCGATCCCCGAGCTGGCAGCGGACCACCAGCACCTGCAAATAAACCCGCCCCGCCGATTTCTCCATCGCGCACCCGCCGGGCACTCAACCGATCATCGCCTTGCAATCAGACAGGTGCGCCAGACGATATGAAAGTTCAGTGCGAAGCGGAATTGGCGCGGGATTCCTGAATCGCGCCGCCTCTTCCCCCTCTCCCAGAGGGAGAGGGGGAAGAGGCCGCATTTCGCCCGCGGCGGCAAGCGGATATGCTACCGGCCATTCATCCATCGCAAAGTGAGGAGAGCCCATGAGCACCACGCGTCGAGGATTTCTTTCGGGGGCTGCCGGCGTCGCGCTGGCGGCTTCATCTCAAGCGATCGCGCAGCAGCCGGCCAGCGAGCCGGCCGCAAAGCCGATCCACAACCGCATCGGCCTGGCCAGCTATTCGCTCTGGCAGTTCGTGCGGAACGAATTGCGGAACCTCAAGAAGAACCTGGACCTCGCGGCGGAGTGGGGGTTTGCGGGGCTGGAGGTGCTCCAGCGGCAGATGATCAGCCGCGAACCCGGCTACCTGCACGACCTCAAACGACACGCGGCCCTCAACGGGCTGGATTTGTATGGGCTGGCGACGCACCAGACGTTCCTGACGCCAGACCGCGCCAAGCGACGGGAAAATGTCCTGACGACCTGCGATTATCTCGAGCAGGCGTACGAGCTGGGCATTCCGACCATGCGCGTGCAGACCGGGACCTGGGGAACGAGCAAGAACTTCGATGACCTGATGGCCCACCGCGGGATCGAGCCGCCGATCGACGGGTACAAGGACGAGGACGGGTTCAAGTGGGTCGTCGATTGTTTCGAGCAATGCATTCCGACGGCGCAACGGTGCGGCGTAACAATGGGGCTGGAGAACCACTGGGGCCTGGGCCGCACGCCCGAGGGCGTGAAACGGATCATCGAGTCGGTGGATTCGCCCTGGCTGCGCGTGACCTGCGACATCGGCAATTTCCTGGAGGAGCCGTACGACAAGCTCGAGACGATCGCCCCCTACGCGAGCATGGTACACGCCAAGACCTACTACGGCGGCGGGCTTTGGTACACGCTCGATCTGGACTACCCACGGATCGCGGCCATGCTCCATCACGTGGGTTATCGCGGTTACCTCTCGCTGGAATTCGAAGGGCGCGAAAGCCCGCTGACCGGCGTGCCAAAGAGCCTGGCCGTCCTCCAGAAAGCTTTCAATCTCGGTTGAGCGGATGAAATTTTCGGGAAAACTTCAGCGAAATTCGCCGCCGGAATGCCATGGCCGGGCTAAAATGCCCGGAGCCAATATATGCGGGGCGCAGCCATGGGCAGTCACGGCATTCTCTACACGGTGGAAGGTCCCAAGGGGAGTTACTACGCGATTCACGATCCGGCGACAGGCCGGGTCCGCACGGAACGTACCGAACAGGCGGCCCGCGCGCAGGCGCAGAAGATGGGAATTACCCTGGTCGCCGATGAAATCATCTCGCACGAGGAGTTGCTGCGGCGCACCGGGCGTGAAATGGGCGGGACTTCGCCGTCAGAGGCGCAGGCAATCGATTCTCCCACAGAATCGTCGCCCCTGATCGTCCCAAGTTCGCCTTACGGAAACAGCGATCCGCCGACTGTCGACAACGCCCCCGATGCGCCAGCATTGGACGCGTTCAGCACCGGTCAGATCATCTGCAGCGCTCCCCTGCCTGATGTCGTGGACGGGAACGATTTCAATTCCAATGCCGTCTGACGCGGCAGGGCAATCGCAAATTCGGTGGCCGGCCGATTTTTGGGAGGGCGAGGCTCCTGCCGAGCCGCGGCTTTCACGCGAGGGAGCGTTCGGCTCGGCGGGAGCCTCGCCCTCCCGGTTGAGCGATCTGATGCGCCGTGGCGGAAATGAGAGACTCAGATCGTCGACGCGACGGCGCTGTCGTTGTTCGGATTCGTATCCGCCGGCTGCGTGGACGAAGTGGCGACGGCAACGAGCTTGTACGAACCGGGCGCCTGGCCGGCGGGCGCGGCAAAGTGGATTTTGAAGGTCGTCGCGTGCCCCGGCCGCAGCTCAATCCTCCGACCTGACAGGCTTCCCAGAAGCGGATCGGCCGAGGTGTCCAGGGTCCCGTCGGGCGATTCGTAAAGGTTGAGGTTCACCGTCCCAACGGCATTCACGTTGCCAAGATTCTCGATGGTGACGCTGGCGGTGTCGCTCGCGCCGGGGGTGACGGAAACCGCCGGCCCGTTGGAAAACACGGTCGCCAGATCGACGGTCTGCTTCGAGACCGAGAGAGTTTTGGCAGTGGCGACGGTCGCGTTGGCGGTATCGGTTTTGGTGGCGTCAATCGCCGCGGTGAGGAAATATCCGCCGTTGTTGAGGGTCGTCGGGTACGTGAATTTCAGTTTCACCGTCTTTGACGCTCCGGCCTTTAGATTCAGGGCGGGAATGCTCATCGTGGTCAGCAGCGTATCGCTTGACGTGGCCGATCCGTCGGTCGACAGATAGAGATTAATGGTAACCGGGCCGTCGAAAGTCGCGCCCGAATCGTTGCTGATTCGGAGCCGGACCGAGCCGGCCGTACCGCCCATGACGCTGTCAGGGGGCGAAGAGAGGAACACCCCGCTCAGCGGCGACGCAGGAAGCTGGGCCGGGGTGGTTGTGGTCGATCCCGTGGAGCCGGTTCCGGGGGAGCCGGTTCCGGTGGAACCCGTGTTCGAGCCGGACGTTCCGACTAGCGCGTCGACGATCGCGGCGGACTTGGGCGTTCCCAAACCGGTGGCGGTGTCGTAGCCAAGGGTGGCGGGGTTGCCTGATCCGCCGAATCCCCAGCGCCAGTGCCAGGGGTTGGAGCTGCCGGCGTCGACGACGTCGTTGAAGCTGTTGTCGTAATTCGCGACGGTGTAGAGGCCGTAAAGAATCGGCAGCGTCTGACTGGCGCCGTCGAGCGTGCTTTGGCCGGCAAGGAGACGTCCCTGATTGGCGATGGCGACCAGCGCCGACCACATCGGCGCGCCCGCGCTGGTGCCGCCGACTTCCTGCCAACCGCTAAAGCCCTGATCGGGCAGCGAATCGTAGACGGCGACGCCCGTATTGGGATCGCCGACGATTGAAACATCTGGCGTGCTGCGGGCGCCGGAGGTCTGCACGATGTTTTGGTAGCTGGGCTCGGCTTCGACCTGGCTGTACCCGCCGCTGGTTCCGTTCCAGGAGGATTCGGTGCTGTATGATCCGTCGGAGTTGACGAAGAGGCTGGTGCCGCCGACGGAGAGCACGTTGGGCGAGGCGGCGGGCCATTCGATGCCGCTGAAGCTTCCACTGTCACCGGCGGCCGCGACAAACGTGATTCCCTCGTGGCCGGTGGGCGTGGTGAAGTTGGGGTCGAACTGTGTCTCGCCGGTGAATTCCCCGTTGCTCCAACTGAAGAATTCGCTCCCGCCCCAGCTCATCGAGATCGCCGAGACACCGGAGGCGTGGCGGGCATAGTTCACCGCGGTCATCAGGTCGTCCAGCGTCGCGGAATTGGCCTCGACCAGAAGAATGTTGGCGCCGGGTGCGATCGCATGCGCCCACTCGACGTCGAGCGAGATTTCGCCGGCCCAGCCGGCGTCAGTCGTCGGCAGCTTGCTCGTGCTTCCTGTCTGGCTCACGACCTGGAAGCTGGGCGGTGCGCTGATGCCGAAGGTGCTGTCGAAGGTTTTGAGGTCGGCGCTGATGTTGGGATCGTTGTAGGCGTCGACGATGGCGATGGTCTGGCCGCTGCCGTTAGCGGTCACGCCGCCGCTGGCGAAGCTGATCTGGTCGACACCGTACGCCTGGCGGATCTGCGACGGGGAGTAGCCCGCCTGCGCCGCCGTCGTATCGGCGCGCCCCAGGATTATGTTGGGGGCCAATACAAGGCTTCCGTAGGAAGACAGAAGCTGCCGCGATTCCAGTCCCTCGATCAGGGCTCCCGCCGCGATTCGCGTTCCGTTCATCTTTTGCTTACGACCCGACATCGAGAACTCCTCAGCCCGGCTTATCACTCAAAGTATTGTACCCGACATTCACATGGTTCCGCCGCGCCGCGCGAAACTTCCGAAGGCCTGAATTTTTACCTCGTCTCCGCCGCGCAATACCGGGGCCCGGCTTCATTTTTGCTTCAGGTAATCTTTGTCCGGACTGCCTGGGGCCTCGCACGGCAATTCTACTCGATGACCGCAAGGGCGGTTCAAGGGACTGCAAAGATGGCGGGAAGGCCCCCCGGCGGCGACAATCCCGCCATGGCACTCAGCGCTCGAAACCAATTTCACGGAACCGTGGCATCGGTCAAAACCGGGGCGGTGATGAGCGAGGTCGTCGTCGATATCGGCGGCGGACACAAGATCGTGTCGCTGATCAGCTCGTCGTCGGCCAAACGCCTCAAGCTCCGCAAGGGCAGTCCCGCGATCGCCGTGATCAAGGCGACCGAAGTCATCATCTCCACTGATGAGCCGCAAGATGAAGGGTAAAGCCCGCCGTCGCGCAGCCCGCTCTGCGGCGCCACCCACGAAGCGAACGCTAAGCGCCCGGATCTGGGTTGAAACGGAAGATGGCCCGGCGATCAACGACGCCGGCGCCGATCTGCTCGACCAGATCGAAGTGTACGGCTCGCTTTCCGAAGCCGCCCGCAAATTGCGCTTCAGCTACCGCCGGGCCTGGATGCTGCTGGACGGAATGAACCGGCGCTGGCCAAGCCCCGTGGTCACCACCGCGACGGGCGGACACCACGGCGGCGGGGCGAAGCTTACTGAGCTTGGCCGCCATGTCCTGCGGACCTATCGCGACCTGCAGCTGCAGTTCGAACACCTGCTCGACACCGCCGGCGACCCCTTCGAGCCGTTTCCGTGAGGCGCGCGACGGAACGCAATTGACCTCGTCATATCATCGGCTATACAACGTGGAAAAGGACGACTCCCATGCGGCAAAAACGTCTGCTTCCGACGATACTCGCGCTCCCGTTGTGCCTGGCTATTTCTAGCGCTACTAGTGAACCCCAGGCTTCGATCAAAGTCACGGGCCTGGCGCCGCATCCTCTTTCCTTGACGGTCGAGTCCATCGCGGCGATGCCCCACGTCACGCTGACGACCAAAGATCGAAGCGGCAAGGAGCTGACTTATTCCGGTGTGAGCGTTCGCGCCATTCTCGATCAGGCGGGCGTCCCCTCGACCACGCAAATGCGCAACGGCGCCGTCGCACTGGCCCTGGTCGTGGAAGCGACGGACGGATATCGGGCGGTCTTTTCGCTGACCGAGATCGATGCTCAATCCCCCGACCGGCCCGTATTGCTGGCGGACCAGCGCGACGGCAAACCGCTAAACGCACAGGAAGGGCCATTCCGCCTGATAGCGCCTCAGGACCAGCGCCCAACCCGCTGGGTTCGTCAGGTAACCACGCTGAGAATTGCCAAGCCTTAGTAGAGGCTATCTAATTCGCAGTAATCCAGCGGTTGATCACAAATAGCCCCATTCGGCGCCAGTTCGTCGAAATCCTCGCTCGCAATCGGACTCTGATGACGATTAGGCAAATATTTAACAAAGAGCGGCGATACACTTGCTATGTATGGTTCTTGTTCGTATTATGCTCAGTGTAGCCGCGGCGAAGAGCACGGTCGGGAGGAGGATGGCAAAGGGAAAGAATCAACCGGAGTTATTCGCCGAGACTGAGCAGATTGCTTCTCTTTTGAGCAAGGAATCAACGCAGGACGTCGTCATCCTGCTTATCCCAAGTCATGACCGGCACAACAAGCCTCTCCCCGAACCGCTGGCGGCTGAATGGGCCTCAAACGCGATGCGGCTGTTTGCAGATCTGTATCGTGGCGCTACCGCGTTCCGAGCGGCGCATGGAATCTTCAAAACGGACGAGGGGCATTACCTCCATGATGCTCCACTTGTGATCGAGGCGTTTGCCGAGGTCGATGCAATTCAAGATGTGAGCCGGCTGAACTCATTAGTTGATTTTTGCAAGCGCATGGGCAAAGCGCTCGACCAGGAATCGATTATGTTGGCCTTTGGGAACATTCATTACTACATTGAGGATTATCGGCGCGTGTGACCTAGTATATCGGTGGACGGTGCCCAATGCCATTGAATCATTACGCCATCAATCAGGTCGTGAAGGGGAAAATGGCCTCTGGTTCGCGCCCTCGCTTCGGGCAATTCGGCTTGATCGGCGTCGTCGGCGATGCGCTAAAATATCGGCCGCGGCCCAGAGCGAGGGTGGCGAGCAACCTCGCTTCTGACAGGATCGTCTACGATGCATTCATCAAAACTCACCGGGGGGCGTCGCCTGAAACCGTGGCGATGCTGGACGAGTCTCTCTCGTCTCAGTTTCATTCAACGGCGAGAAAGATGGGGTTTCATGCATCTGACGCCGACATGAACCGACGGCTCATCAATATCCGAAAAAACAAGGCGCGGTACGAAAGGTACGGGATGGTGATTCCGCCGGCGACTCGAATCACCCCGCATCCAAGTATCGTTCCTCAGTATGCACACATTATTGAGTTTTCGCTGGCTCGACTTCGGTCCCGATATGGTGTGAGTATTGACGACATCCTCATCGACCCTGACCTAACCCAAGAATATGAGCACATGGCCAGGGCTGCCGCGCCATCCCTCAGCTCTTTAGACGTGCGGCTGGCAGCTCTTTACATCAGAAAGACTCGATACATTGCCAAGGATGTCGAGAACGTGGTTAGGTCTCTAAGAACGTCGCAAATTGAGTCGGCGTTCTCAGTTGTCGGAACCCTTCGGGATCTCGACCCGAATCTCGTACCCGCTGATCTTGGGCTGATCGAGCTTCTGGAGAGGGATCAGCATTTATATGTGTCGCGAAACGAGAATCTTAGATCAGCAGTGCAACAGATTGGAAGCCAATCAACACTTGATTTCATGGCGAATGACTTCTGGAGGCCAAATCCCGACACCTTGACACTCCGAGTGTTCGCCGGCAAAGAATTCCGAAAGATCTCCGTGTCGCAATGGCAACTGAGGTTGATTCAAGAAAAGCGCCCCGTCTTCAATTGGCCGGTCGCCGCCTAAACCCTGGTCTGCTCAGTGCGGGTCGCGCTGCGGGGGATCATCGAACCTCTAGGCGAGGCTCTTGCGCCATTCGCCGAACCTTGGGCACCCGCGGTCTTCCAAACGCGTCGACATCCGCAGCTGCGCGGGAAGCACGATCTGGGTTGATAATCGTGTTCACGTCAACATGCTCTATCCCCTTCCCATTGGAAGGCGCATTCGCCACTCGCTTCATGCGAGCGTGCAGGTCTTCGATCCGTTTCCGAGCTCGGTGAACGTACTCAGGCGATTGATCGATTCCGACGAATTGTCTTCCCAGCATAGCTGCGGCAAAAGCGGTCGTTCCGCTACCACTAAACGGGTCCAGCACAACGTCTGCCAGGTTTGAAGAAGCAAGCACAATTCGCTTTAGAACTTCAACCGGCATTTGGCACCCATGCCATCCCTCTCGCTCCGCAAACGTTCCGCAGACACGACTTACGTGCCAAGTGTCTAACCGAGGATCAAACATCGGCTCGTCGGCCTCCTGGGCCTCCTGCGGCCGCAAGAACCAGACGTCGTCTGGAAGCTTGCCCTTAGGATTCGCGCGTCGATCTTTGTATGTGGTCTGGCGTGCGCTCGGGACGCGCACGGCGTCAGAGTTGAACGTGAACCGCTTCGGATCCTTAACGAAGTACAGAATGTGCGTGTGGCTGCGGGCAAATTTATCTTTAGTTTGCTGACCAAACGTGTAATGCCAGATAATCCAGTTCCGCAGATGGAACCCCACGCCTTTCGCCGCGACGCAGAGCTCCGCCGCATAATCATCGCCGATCGCTAGATAAAACGATCCCTGGGGCTTGAGGGCGCGACGGACGGCACTCATCCAAGCGACGCTAAAACCGAGGTAATCCTTCTTCTTGAGCCTGTCGTCGTAGCCGTGATAAAGGTACCCGATATTGAACGGCGGATCCGCAAACGCGAGATCAACCCATTCCTCAGGCCAATCGCTCAACATTTTTACGGACTCGCCACAGTAAATCTGATTGAAGTCGAGCATGCCCGAGGCATTGTATAGAGTTTCCGCTTTTGGGTACAACCTCTTGTGCTTCCGTGCCAGATTACGCAATCCCTTGTGGTATTCACGCTTACGATCGTTCATTTGCTTCTCCGAGGCCCGCACCCATGAATTTGTGTGCTTTGGTCCTATAATCGACGCCTCGTGGCCATTTCCATCAACCCAACGGTGCTGCGGCTGCTGGACGCCAACGCCAACAGGGCGCGGGAAGCGCTGCGGGTTCTGGAAGATTATGCCCGGTTCGTCCTCGACGATCGCGAACTCATCGCCGATCTCAAACAACTTCGCCACGAGATGGCTCACGTCCTGCGCTCATTGCTGAGCGAAGCAATCCTCCATCGCGACACGCCCGGCGACGTGGGAACGGAAAACAAAACCGCCGGCGAACTGCATCGCCAGGACCTCACGGATGTTGTGACCGCCGCCGGCAAGCGGGCGGGCGAAGCGCTGCGGGCCATCGAGGAATACCTCAAGACCATAACCCCGGCCGACGCCGCACAGATCGAGCACCTTCGTTACCGCTTTTATGACATCGAGCAGCGCATCGCCAAAACGCTTTGCGTCACAAAGCGCTTTGCGGACGTGCGGCTCTATGTTTTGATCACCGAGAAGCTGTGCCGCCGGCCCTGGCTTGATGCCGCCGAGGCTGCCCTGCTCGGCGGGGCCGATTGCCTTCAGCTTCGCGAAAAAGACCTCGAGCCGCGCGAAGTGCTCCATCGGGCAAAGCAGCTCGTCGAACTGTGCCGTCGCTATCACCGGCTTTGCATTATCAACGACCGCCCCGACATCGCAATTCTGAGCAACGCGGACGGCGTCCATGTCGGACAGGACGATCTTCCGGCTTCCCAAGTCCGCAAGCTGATCGGCCGCGAGAGAATCCTTGGCGTCAGCACGCACAACCTGGATCAGTCCAAACGGGCCCAGCTCGATGGCGCCGATTACATCGGCGTGGGGCCTATTTTCTCAAGCAGCACCAAGCCGCGGGAATTCGTAGCGGGGCTGGATTACGCAAGGCAAGTTGCCTCGGAGATTCCCATCCCGGCGGTTGCCATTGCGGGCATCACCGGTGCGAATGTCGATGAAGTCTTGGCGGCGGGTGTTCGAGCGATCGCCGTCACCGCGGCGGTGCTGGACTGTGAAGATCCGAAAAAAGCCGCCGCCGAGTTGAAAGCAGGCTTCGCTCGCAGAATGGTGGGGCAGACATTCTTGTCTGCCTCGGACCGAAGGTCCGAACCCGATCCCCATCCTGTTCCCACCACCCCCGAACCCGCTCTCAAAATAAGTCACCGCAAGCTCCCCCACTGGAAGCTCGAAGGCAGCACGTATTTTGTGACCTTTCGCCTGGCGTCCCGTGAACTCAATGCTCCCGAGCGCCAAATCGTTCTCGATCATGTGAAATCTGGTTCCGACAGGTTTTACACCCTCATCGCGGCCACGATCATGCCCGATCACACGCATTTGCTGCTCACTCCGCTCCCACAGACCGACCTTTCCCGCATCCTCAAGAGCATCAAGGGCGTTTCGGCCCGGTTCCTCAATCAATTCCGCCAGTCAGGAGGCAAGGTCTGGCAGGACGAAAGCTGGGATCGGATCGTGCGGAATCAAAACGAGCTGGATGAGAAGCTCGAATACATGCTCAACAATTCGGTCAAAAAGCAGCTCGTGGCCGATCCATGGACATATGACGGCTGGTATTACAATGAAACCTGGAAGGAACAGATGGCAGACAAGAATGTCTGCCCCACCAATCAAAGAATGTCTGCCCCACCGGTCAGGAATGGAACCAATCAAGAACAGAGAAGGCAGGCAGGAATGCCTGCCCCACCAGAATTGAAATCAATGGCAGACAGGAATGTCTGCCCTCCAAGCCAGGAAACGGATGTCCCAACAGGCAATTCCCATCCAACTTGAATCCAGAGCGCCTGCGGCACCGGCTGCTCGATCCCGGTCGTTTGTCGGCCACGCAAAACTGATCGGCATGTTGACGCTGGTCAGCCGGATTACAGGCCTGGCCCGCGAAATCGTCGCAGGGCATTACCTGGGAACCAGCTCGGTCGCATCGGCGTTTACCGTCGCGTTCACCATTCCCAATCTCTTTCGCAAGATGTTCGGCGAGGGCGCACTTTCTGCCGCGTTCATTCCGCTATATGCCCAGGCGGTGAAGAGGGAGCAGGACGGCGCTGTCGATCTCGCCCAGCAATCCGCCCAGCAATTTGCCGCCGCCAGCGTGAACCTGCTGTGCGTGATCCTGCTCGCGCTGACGCTGGTCGGCGAGCTGATTCTGTTCGCCCTGATTCGCTTCGATCACAACCTGCTGCCGGACCGCGTTCTGACGCTCAAGTTCACGGCGATCATGCTGCCGTATGTGCTGCTGATCTGCGGAACAGCATTCCTCGGCGCGATCCTTCAGGTGCACAAGCGGTTCGGCGCGCCCGCCGCGGCGCCGATCATCCTCAATGTCTGCCATGTTGCGGTGGTCCTGGTCGGGGCGCGAATACTCGGACTGCACCGGGGGCTTCCCGAGCCGCGAACGATCGCGCTTCAGACAACGCTGGGCTATTGGCTGAGCTTTTTCGTGCTGGTCGCCGGGGCGATGCAGGCGATGATCCTGTTCCCGTCGCTGCGGGCGGTCGGCTTCCGGTTTCAGCCAGTGCTGCACGTCTGGACGCCGGCCATTCGAAGGATGCTGAAGCTCACGTTGCCGGTTGCGGTCGGGGCCGGCGTGCTTCAGGTTTCGGTGTTGCTCGACAAAGGCATCAGCGTCGTATTGATGCAGGACAAGGACGCCGCGGGACACGTCGTCACCCATTTCTCGGCGTTCGGCCACATCGTTCGCTACCCGATGGAAAACGGCGCGCCCGCCCGGCTTAACCTCGCCCAATTCCTCTATCAGTTTCCGCTGGGCGTTTTCGCGATCGCCCTGGCGACGGCGATCTTCCCCAACCTCAGCGCCGTCGCCATGGACAGGGACCGCTCGCATTTCAAGACGGTGCTGCGCCAGGGCATCGAGGCGACGCTGTTCGAGGGTTTTGCCGCCAGCGCCGGCCTGATCCTGATCCGCGGACCGGCGGTCAGGCTTCTATTCCAGCACGGCCAGGTCGGGCCGCACGATGCGGACCTGATCGCCAAGTCGGTCCTGTTTTATTCCGCCGCGATCTGGGCTTTCAGCCTTCAGCAGATCCTCAACCGCGCCTACTACGCCGTTCACGATACGACGACGCCGCTGGTGATGTCGATCGTGACGCTGGGGGTGAACCTGGCGGTCGAGCTGCCGCTGGTCTGGACGAACCTGGGCGAAGCGGGCATGGCCGCGGGAACGCTGGCGAGCTTTGCGGCGCAGGCGATTGTCATGCTGTTCATGCTCGATCGGCGCGTCGGAGGGCTGGGGTTAAGAGAGCTTGTAGCGCCGGTGCTGAAGCTGTTTACCGCGACGGGGCTGATGACCGCCGCGTGCGTGGGAGTTCAGAAGCTCTCGGCGTATCCGCATGGAAGCGGAAGAGGTATCTGGGCTGTTCAACTAATCGCGTTGATGGGAACCGGGGCCATCGTCTACCTCGGCGCGTGCGCGCTTATGGGCGTCGATACGCTGGCGCATTTCATTCCAAAGCGAGTGCGTTCTGGGCGATGAGAAGCATGGTCGCTGAAGCGACCATGCCCGATCAGAAATCGCCACCGCCCGAGCCGCCGGAGTCGCCACCACCGCCACCGAAATCACCGCCTCCGCCTCCAC
>DATHPP010000445.1:0-15756 GCA_035483795.1 Tepidisphaeraceae bacterium
CCCGCGAGTTTGCGATTGCCCTGATGGCCGGGCTCGATTGACTTGCCCCAAGCCAAACCGCTATAGTCCGCGCCAGCGTCGTTAGATGACTCCAATTACATTTCGAGCGGGCTTTTATGAGCGAGGCTGCCTCTACTGTTGCAAAGAAAGCGAAAGGCGGACTGGAAGGAATCGTCGCCGTTCAAAGTTCGATCTGCTTCATCGATGGCGATGCCGGTCGCCTGGTCTATCGGGGCTACGACATCGGGGAATTGGTCGAACACGTTACATTTGAAGAGACCGCCGCCCTGCTTTGGGACGGGGAACTGCCCAACCGCGGGCAGTTAGGCAAATTGCGGGCAGACCTGGGCCGTTCGGCGGCGCTACCGTCTTATGTGCTCGACCTGCTCAAGGAGCTTCCCCGCCAGACGCAGCCCATCGATGCCCTTCGAACCGCGGTCAGCGCGCTGGGCGCCAGCGATCCGGACTTGGAGCACAACGACTCCCAGGCCGATCGCCGAAAGGCGATCCGCATCACCGCTCAACTTCCGACGATCACCGCCGCCTTTCACCGGCTTCGTAACGGGCAACAGGCGATCGCGCCCGATCCGGAACTGTCGGTGGCGGCGAATTTCCTCTACATGCTCAACGGGAAAAAGCCGCACGAGACGCTCAGCCGCGTGCTCGACGCGGCGCTGGTGCTGCATGCCGAGCACGGCATGAACGCCAGCACGTTTGCCGCCCGGGTGACGGCGGCAACCATGGCCGACATGCACGCCGCCATCACCAGCGCCTGCGCCGCCCTCAAAGGCCCGCTGCACGGCGGAGCAAATCAGGACGTCATGCACCTGTTGCTCTCCTGTGGCGACGCCGCCAGCGCCGAGAAAAAGGTCCGCGAGATGCTGGCGACCAATCAGAAAGTCCCCGGATTCGGCCACCGCGTCTATCACGTGTTCGATCCCCGCGCCCATTTCCTCCGCAAGATGAGCAAGCAACTGGGTGAAGCCGCCGGCAACACCAAATGGTATGAGATGTCCGAGCGCCTCATCCCCATCATGAAGGATACGATCAACTCCGACGGCAAGCCCAAGAACCTCAACCCCAACGTGGATTTCTTCTCCGCCAGCACCTATTACACAATGGGGATTCCGCTCGACCTGTTCATCCCGATTTTTGCCATCGCCCGCGTCGCCGGATGGTCCGCCCACATCATGGAGCAGCACCACAACAACCGCATCATCCGTCCGACCGACGACTACACCGGCCCCTTCGACAAGAAGGTCGTGCCGATCGATCAGCGGAAGTGACGCCGGGTCGGCCGTCCTTCGTTACGCGGCAATCGAAACGAATTTGTGCATGCTGGCCAGCAGCCCGTCCATGTCGTACGGATCGCTGAGGCTCAAGGCGAGCATCACTCCCTGGTTGTGTTCCGAGGCGATGATCAGATGCCGGTTTCCGTTCACCAGATACCCCGCTTCCTGGGGCTGATGGCCCGTGATTAGCAATTGTGCACCGACTTTGTCGGCGAACGTCTCGGCGCTTTCAGGTGAAGTCTTGCGGCCCCAGATTAACTGGTACACCGGTCCGGTCCTCCGGCGATAATCCGCCCCGGTCAAGGCGCGGTCGAACACCCCAAAATCGAAATCCAGCATTTCCTGGTCGGTCGGCAGACTGTGGCAGAAGAACAGGCCGTTGGGAGCGCGAACGGCCAAAGGGAATGAGAGCAGGAAGTCCGCGATGGCCGCGTTGACCAGCGCCGACCGCTCCCCGAAATCGCGCTTGACCCCGGCGGTGAACGCTTCGCAAACGCTCTGGCCCGCCTTCATGATTCCCTCGCCGTGCACCTGCGCCAGGTCGTGATTGGCCAGCAAAAAGTGAACCTGGCCCGGCTGATCGGCCTTGAGCTCGGCAGCCTGGGCCAGGATTTTCCAGCTTTCCTCGGCGCCCTGGGCGTCGAAATGGTCCCCGTGAATCAATTCCTGGAGAACCAGGTGCCGCTGAGGGTTATTGGCCAGATCGGCGGCCCGGATCAGCTTCTCAAAATTGCGGCGATGGTCGTGCAAGTCGCCGGCAATCCAGACTTCGCCTTCCCCCGGCAGATTCACCACCTGGTGCTCGCGAAGCGGAGAAACCTGGTTTTCCTCGGCGGCGGCGCCGAAGGTTTCAATCACATGGTCAGCATTCATCAACATACGAAAGCCGTATTCTAGAAAACAACTCAAAACAACGCGAATCGCATTGTGCGAACCGCGTGCCCGCGGCCAATGTCCTCTTGTTACGCAATATAACCGATTCGCGTTGTGGTATGCCGACTGAACTGGCGATTGCAGCCCTGCTCTCAGCGAATTCTCATCCAGGGAAGAGCCGTGTTGTTCACTACGGGCTTTAACGTTTTCCTAACCCCGCAGGCCTGTGGTTGTCTAGAGTGGCTTGGACGGCATGGCTTCATTTTTGCATACTGCTGAGCCAGCCGTTTGCTAAGATAATCCTCGTGATTTTGTGGGTCGAAACGGGGCGGTCGGTAAAGACGATTTCGGGCCTGGTGAACGCACCTTGAGGACTTGGGAAGATGTCGTTGACTGAGACAACCACGACCCCAGCCCCCCCGGACGGGCGGCGCCTTAATGCACGTCACCGCCGCGCCGAGCCCTCCAGTGGCCGGGTCCGCAGGGACGGCAAATTCTTCCGTCTCGGGCCCGACAAATTCTACGTCAAAGGCGTTACCTACGGCCCATTTGCCCCCAGCCGCGCCGGCGAACCGCTCCCGGAGCGAAGTCAGGTGCGGGCCGATTTCCAGCAAATCCTCGAGCTCGGCGCCAATTGCCTGCGGATCTACGTGGTTCCCCCCACGTGGTTCATGGAGCTGGCCGTCGAGATGAATCTGCGACTGTTCGTCGACGTCTCGTGGCCGAAAAACCTGGAATTCATCGGCGACCGGGCGATCGCCGATCAGGCCCGCGACGCCGTCCGCGACGCCGCCCGGCGCTGTGGAAATCATCCGGCGGTCTTCGCCATTAGTGTTGTCAACGAGGTCCCGCCGGACCTGGTTCGGTTCTCCGGCCGGCGTGAAATCGAGCAGTTCATCGACGAGCTGGTCTGCTTTGGCCGTCAGGTCGCCCCGCAATGCCTTTTCACGTTTGCCAACTTTCCCACCACCGAGTACCTGCGGCCGCGGGAGATCGATTTTCTCTGCTTCAATATTTACCTCCACGACCAACGGGCCTTCGGTAACTACATCGCGCGTCTCCAGAACATCGCCGGCGAGCTTCCGCTCTTGCTGGGCGAATACGGCATCGACACGATGCAGGAGAACACCGAGCCGGGGCAGGCGGAAGTACTCGAACGCCAGCTCCGCGCCGTCTTTGACGAGGGCGCCATCGGCACATTCGTCTTCAGCTTTACCGACGACTGGTTCGTTCACGGCTGGCAGATCGACAATTGGGCGTTCGGGCTGACGCGACGCGACCGCTCCCGCAAGCCGGCGTTCGACGCCGTCGCACGCGTGTTCCGCTCGGCGCCACAAACCTCGGACGCCAAGCTTCCCATGGCCAGCATCGTCATCTGCTCCTACAACGGCGCCGCCACGATCGAATCGTGCCTGCGCTCGATGCAGAAGTTGCGCTATCCCGGCGAGTTCGAGGTGATCTTCGTCGACGACGGCAGCAGCGACAACACGCAGGAAATTCTCGAGCAATTCCCCTGGGTCCGAAACATCCGCCAGAAGAACAAGGGTCTTTCGTTTGCCCGCAACGTCGGCCTGGAAGCCGCCCTCGGTGAAATCGTCGTCTATACCGACAGCGACTGTGAAGCCGACGAAGACTGGCTCTATTACCTGGCGCTGGCGCTCTCCCGCGGCGGATACGTCGGCATGGGTGGGCCGAACCTGATTCCTGATGAGGGAAGCTGGGTTGCCGATTGCGTCGGCCTTTCGCCGGGCGGGCCGACGCACGTCATGATCGACGACCGCGAAGCCGAGCACGTGCCCGGCTGCAACATGGCCTTCTACAAATGGGCCCTTCAGCAGATCAACGGCTTCGATCCGCAGTTCCGCAAGGCCGGCGACGACGTCGACGTGATCTGGCGGCTCCAGGGGCTCGGCTACCCGATCGGATTTTCTCCCGCCGCCCAGGTTTGGCATTACCGCCGCAACACCATCAAAGCGTATCTGAAGCAGCAACGCGGCTACGGCGAAGCCGAGGCGATGCTCAAGTTCAAGCATCCGGACCATTTCAACGTGCTCGGCGCCAGCCACTGGCGTGGCAAAATCTACGGCACCGATACCGTCGGCATCCGCATCGGCGGGGACGTGATTTATCACGGACTGTTCGGCACCGGACTTTTCCAGACGATTTACCGCAGGCCAGCCTCGCTGGCGGTGATGATGCTGATGAGCATCGAGTGGCATCTGCTGGCCCTGTTTGTCACGGTGCTCGGGCTGGCGTTCCCGCCGCTTCTCGGAGTCGCATTGGCGATGTTCGTGACGCCGATCGCACTGGCCTCTGTGGCGGCAATGCAGGCGCCGGCGCCGAAGCACCGCCACTGGCTTTCGCGGCCCCTGATCGCGCTCTTGCACTACCGCCAGCCGACGGTGCGCGGGTGGGCGCGGTATTCGGTGCGGCTCAAAGCCAAGGTTCTCAACCGCCAGGCCAGCGGCTATCGACGGCAGTCGCCGCTCCCCTTCGACCCGACCGACCGCTTCACGCTGCGATACTGGAGCAAAACTCAGGACCGCTTCCCGCTACTGGACAAAATCAAGCAGCAGGTCCGCTCGGCGGGATGGCGCTACCGCCTGGACAGCGGATGGAATGGCTGGGACATGGAAATCTATGGCAGCCGATACGTCAAGCTGCGCATCACCACCGCCACCGAATCGCACGGCGGCGAGGGCAAGATGACCCGCGTCCGCGTCCAGCCGATCATGAGCAATTTCTGCCGGGCTTTGCTTGCCGCCAGTTGCATCCTGGCCGTCGTGCTCCTGCTGGACATGTGGCCCTTCAGTCGCACCGCGGTACTGGTTCCGCTGGCATGGCTGGCGATGCACGCCGTCAACCGCTGGCGGGTCACAACCCCGGTCATCGGCCTGATCGACGAATCGGCCGAGCGGGCGGGCTTCTACCCGGTGCCAACCCATCCTCCCGATAATCAGCAGCAGCCGGCGGCAAAGCCTGCGCCGGCTGCGCCCGAGGCGATGGTGCCCGCCGACGAGGCCGAGCCCGAGGTCGCCCTGGCCTCGGTGGCGTCGCCGGCGTGATATACTGGCATCCCTCGCATGAATTTGTCCCGCGCTTACATTCGAGCCTGGCGATATTACCGCGATGACCTGAGCCGCATCGTTGTGGCTGTGGTGCTGGTTGCCCTGGCGGCGCTGGCGAACCTGGCGCAGCCGTTCCCGCTGGCGATCCTGTTCGACTGCGTGATCCAGCACAAGGCGGCCAATCCGCTGCCGTACCGGCTGTTCGCGGCCGTCGCGCCGCGATCCCCGGTGCAGCAGATCGTTCTTCTGGCCGCCACAATGCTCGTCCTGCGCCTCCTGAGCGAAGCGATCGGCCTGGCCCACGGGTTCTACAAAATCCGCATCGGCTACAACGGCATCCTGCGCGTCCGCTGCGACCTGTTTCGCCAGCTCCAGCGATTGAGCCTGAGTTTTCATCGCGTGCGGGCGCAGGGGGACCTCATCTACCGCCTGGGCTCGGACACCAACGGATTCGTGGCCGCGTTCAATGTGGTGTTCGGAATCGTGGTGAATGCAATCACGTTGCTGTTCATGGGCTGGATCATGTTCGCGATGAACTGGCGGCTGGCGCTGGTGGCGGTGTCGATCACGCCGTTTTTGTTCTGGGCGATCCGAAAGTATGGCGGCGTGCTCACGCAGACTTCCGTGAAGGCGACGGAGATTGAGGCGCAGCTCGCGACGACGGTGCATCGCTCGGTCGCCACGGTCGGCCTGGTGCAGGCGTTCGGCCGCGAAGATGACGAGTACGATCGTTTCCGCGGCGACGTCGCCCGCAGCAGCGACGCCTGGGTCAAGATGCACATGCAGGGCATGGTTTATTGGGCGGTGCTGGGCGTCTGCTTCGGCGTCGGCACGGCGCTGATCCTGGGCGTCGGGGGTTACCTGGCCTGGCAGGGGGCGCTCGATGTCGGATTTCTATGGGTCTTCATTCAGTATGTGACGATGCAGCTTTACACGCCGCTCCAGGCCCTCAGCGGCAGCGAGACGGAACTCCGGCGGGGACTGGCCGGCATGCTTCGCGTCTACGAAGTGCTCGACATCGAGCCGGACATACAGGATGCGCCGGACGCGATCGCGCTTCCGCGGCGGCCGCGGGCGCTCGAGTTGGATCATGTAAGCTTTGCCTACCGCGTTGATGCGCCCGTGCTGCGCGACGTGAGCGTGACCATCCACCCGGGCGAGATGGTCGCCTTTGTTGGCTCCAGCGGAACGGGTAAGACCAGTCTCCTGAACCTGCTGCCGCGCTTCTACGATCCAACCGACGGCGCCGTGCGCCTGGACGCCCACGACTTCCGCAAAATCCGAGTGCGCGACCTGCGCGGCCACGTCGCGCTGGTCCTCCAGGACAGTCCCATCCTCTCCGCCACGGTCGCCGAAAACATCGCCTACGGAAATCCCGCGGCGACCGAAGCTCAGATTAATCAAGCCGCCCGATTGGCCGGGGCCGACGCGTTCATTGATTCACTTCCCCAGAAATTTCAGACGCTGCTGCACGAGAACGGCCAAAACCTCTCCGGCGGCCAGCGCCAGCGCATCGGCATCGCCCGCGCCCTGGCCACCGACGCGCCGATCCTCGTCCTCGACGAACCCACCAGCGCCCTGGACGCCGAGAATGAGCGGATGATCACGCAGACCCTGGCGAACCTGAAAGGCACGCGGACGATCGTCCTGGTCAGCCATCGTCTGAGCACGGTGGCCGATTGCGAGAGGATTTACATGATGGAAGGCGGCCGTGTCGTCGAGCAGGGCACGCACGAGCAGCTTCTGAGCCGCAACGGCGCCTATGCCCGGATGGCCCGGCATCAGGTGAAGTTGGATGACACAAGCGAATCGCTCGCTGCTGTCTGAGGCCGTTTTTCCCCTCGTTTCCCCCGCCCGAGCGGGTACAATTCAATTGCTTCTTTCTTCTTCCCGGCGAAAGGAAACCACATGCAAAGCGATACATCGGGCATCAGCCGTCGGCAGATCATGGCACACGTAGCGGGCGGGGCGGCGGTGCTGGCGTCGACGAATCTCGTTTCCGCGGCCCAGGAACATCAGGACGCGAATTCCGAGACGGAAAAAGCCATCCACAACGGCCACATCAAGCAGACCATCTGCCGATGGTGCTACGGCAAAATCCCGCTCGACGAGCTGTGCCAGGCGGCGGTCAGGTTCGGATTCAAGGGCATCGACCTGGTCGGCCCGGATACGTTCCCGACCCTGAAGAAATACGGCCTGGTCGGCACGATGACCAGCAGCCACACCATCCCCAAGGGCCTCAATCACAAGGAAAACTGGGACGAGTGCCTGGCCAAGATCCGCACCGCCATCGACGCCACCAGCGAAGCCGGCTTCCCCAACGTCATCTGCTTCTCCGGCAACCGCGCCGGCATGGACCCGGACGAAGGCATGAAGAACTGCGCGGATGCCCTCAAGCAGGTCGTCGGGCAGGCCGAGCAGAAGAACGTCACCATCTGCATGGAGCTGCTCAACAGCAAGGTCGATCACCACGATTACATGTGCGACCATACAGCCTGGGGCGTGCCGCTGGTGAAAATGGTCGGCTCGGAGCGATTCAAGCTACTCTACGACATCTACCACATGCAGATCATGGAGGGCGACGTGATCCGCACCATTCGGCAGCACAAGGAGAGCTTCGCCCATTACCACACCGGCGGTGTCCCCGGCCGTCACGAGATCGACGAGACCCAGGAGCTGTACTACCCCGCCGTCATCAAGGCGATCGTCGAGACGGGCTACACGGGATGGCTTGGCCAGGAATTCATCCCCGCCCGCGAGCCGCTCGCGTCGCTAGCCCAGGGCGGACGCATTTGCGACGTGTAAATCCAGACAAGGAGACACGGAGACACTGAGAAAAGGCGATTGGCGATGGCCTCGTTACGCGTCTCCTTGTCTCCCAGTCTCCCGGTCTCCTTGTCTGCCGTTTTAGATGTGAATCGCTCGCTTTTCTGCGGCCATCGCCGCTTCCTTGACGGCTTCGGGCAGCGTGGGATGGGCGTGGTTGGTGCGGGCGACGTCTTCGACGCTGGCGGCCATTTCCATCGCCATCACACACTCCGCGATCATGTCGGAGGCGTGCGGGGCGAGAACCTGCACGCCCAGCAGGCGGTCGGTTTTGGCGTCGCCGACGATCTTGACGACGCCGTCGGTTTCGTCGATCGATTTGGCCCGGCCGTTGGCGGACATGGGGAACTTGCCGATGCTCACCTCGTGCCCCGCGCGTTTGGCTTCGGCCTCGGTGAGGCCGACGGAGGCGAACTCGGGGTGCGTGTACACGACGCCGGGCACGGTGCGATAGTTCACATGCCCCGCTTTTCCCGCCATGATCTCGGTGACGGCGATTCCCTCTTCCTCGGCTTTGTGGGCGAGCATCAACCCGCCCACCACGTCGCCGATCGCCCAGATTCCCGGAACGTTGGTCGCAAAATGAGAATCGATTTTGACGAAGCCCCTGGCATCGGTGGCGATGCCGGCTTCCTTGAGGCCCAGGCCTTCGGTGATCGGTTTGCGGCCGGTGGCGACGAGCACGACGTCGGCGGTTTCATCCGCAAGCTTCTCGTCGAATTTGTAAGTCACGACGACCTTGCCGTCCCGGACGACGGCCTTCTGGGCCGCGGCCTGGAACTGGAATTTCATTCCCTGCTTCTCCAGCATCCGCTGAAGCATCTTGGATAGCTCGGCGTCCATGAGCGGCAGAATCCCCTCGGTGAATTCGATGACGAATACTTCGGAACCCAACCGATTCCACACCGAGCCCATCTCCAGGCCGATGTATCCGGCGCCGATGACGATGAGCCGCTTGGGGACCTGCGGCAGCGACAGCGCCTCGGTCGAGCTGATGACGTACTTGCCGTCGAAGGGGAGGCCGGGCAGCTCGATGGGCGCGCTGCCGGTCGCGATGAGAGTGCGCTTGGTTTTGAGCTGCTGAACGCCTTGGGTGCTTTTCACTTCGACAGTGTCGGGTGAAACGATCCGGCCGGCGCCCATGAACGAATCGACCTTGTTTTTCTTGAAGAGATACACGACGCCGCTCGTGAGCTGCTTCACGACCTGGTCCTTGCGCGAGAGCATGGTGGGCAGGTCGATCGAGAGGCCGTCGATCCTGATGCCGTGATGGGAGAGCTTGTTTTTTGCCTCGTAGTATCGCCCCGAGGAATCGAGCAGGGCCTTGCTGGGAATGCAGCCGATGTTGAGGCAGGTCCCGCCGAGGAATTGTTTTTCCACGCAGCCGACTCGCATCCCCAGTTGCGCGGCGCGGATCGCCGCGACGTACCCGCCCGGGCCGGCGCCGATCACGATCAGGTCGTAAGAGTTTTCAACCATAGCCGCGGGATTCTAGGGCGGTGGGTAGTCAACCGCGAGAGTGTTTGAGATCGGCATTCCTGTGACACGGGTTTTCAACCCGTGCTGGCGAGCTGCTGCCGCCAAGATCGCGGCCAAAACGGAGTGCATTCCCTCCGAATCGTGTTACGCACGGGTTGAAAACCGGTTGAAAAGCCGTGTCACTGGCCCCAGGTCATCGCGTCAGCACGATGATCGAGAACAAGCACCCCATCGCCCCGCAGACGATGCCGGCGATGGCCATTCCCTTGCCGCCGCCTTCGCCCTCGTTTTTGGTGACCTGCATGTAGCCGATGATGCCGAGCACGATCGCCAGCACCGCGGGGATCGGCACGCAGGGGATCAGCCCGATGATGCCCAGCACCAGCGACGCCACGCAGAATCCGTTGCTGGTGCCGGCGGCCTCAACGGTGGTGCCCTCCATCGTGAACGGCATGCCGCAGCTTTTGCAGTTGTTGGAGGTAATGGGGCTGATCGCCGAGCAGCGGGGGCAGCGGATCGCCTGTTTGTTGTCTTTCGAGCGGATGATCGCCGGGGCGCGCTCCCCGGCGGCGGCGTAGGCGTGCACCGGGTGCGGGTCCTGCTTGATGATCTGTCGCGTCTTGGGGTCGATCAGCCGCCCGTAGCGGTCGAGAATCGGAATCGTGATCGTGTTGCCGCACGTTGGGCATTGGCCTTCCTGCGCGCCCATCGCCTCGGTGGCTTCCAGGCGGCTGGAGCAATACCCGCAGTTGAAGCCGTATCGCTTGCCCCCGCTTCGCATTCCCGGAACTTGCGAAAAGTTGATGCGCGGAGTGGGGGGGGGTGGCGGCGGCAGCGCTGGACCCCCGGCGCCCACGGCGACGGCCGCCGCAGGTTGCGGCTGGCTTGCCGGCGCCCGCAACGTCGTCAAACACGTCGGGCACCGCACCAGTTGGCCCGCCTGCGCATCCTCCGCCGACAAACTCGTCCGGCAGACGTGACAGACGAATACGATCATGGCCGTCCCTGATGGTAGTGGCCCGCCGCCGGTTTGAACAGTGGACCGCCGCGGGAACGACGACACCGCGGGAAGGACGACCGCGGGAATGACGAAGCACGAATGACGAATGACGAATCAAATTCGAAACCCGAATGACCGAAGCTCGAAACCTCCTGGGCGAAGGCTTTCGTTTCGTCATTCGGATTTCGGTCATTCGGATTTGATTCGTCATTCGTCATTCGAATTTCGTATTTCCCGGCTACGCCGGGTCCTCCTTCCTCTCCCGGCCCCAGTAAAACGTCACCGGGATCTTCACGTCCGGGTGCAGGCTCTTGTGAACCGGGCAGCTCATGGCGGCGTTGCGCATGCGATGCCGGTCGTCCTCGGACAGCTCCGTCGGCACGGTAATCTGGACCGTCAGCCGGGCGATTCTCCGCACCGGGACGGCGGTCATCTCCTTCCCGACCGTCGCCGTCGTTCCCTCGATGTTGATGTTGTGACGCTGCGCCGAAATGCCCATCGTCGTGACCATGCACGTCGCCAGTGCCGTGGCCACCAGGTCGGTCGGCGAAAACGCCTCGCCCTTGCCCATGTTGTCCTTGGGCGCATCGGTGTTGATGCTCGTCCCCGACGGCCCGTGCGTGGCCGTGCAGCGAAGCTGACCCTTGTATGCGACGTCGATTTGAACCATTGGCGAACTCCTTTTTAAAGCTCGTGCACCATCATGCGCTGGTACGGCCTGAACGTGACACGGGTTTTTAACCCGTGCGGGCGGCGCAAACCGAAAAACAACCGCGGATTTCGCGATTATTCACTCCGGTAGTCATCAGCACGGCTAAAAAGCCTTGTCACGGTTAGCGCATCATCTCGCACATCATTTTGTGGCCAGGACTGCGAGGGGTCACTCCGGCTTGGCCCAGTCCGGCTGCCCCGCAGGCCCCAGAATTGCCACGCCGCTCAGGTAATCGAAGCTCGCCACCGCCTTGCCGTCGCGCTCCAGCCAGACGCGGTTGCCGTCCGTGCTGAAGTGCGGCGACGAACTCTGGATGTGCACAACCCCACCCAACGGCGACCCCGGCGCCGGCACCAGCGTGGTCATCACCTTCTGCTCCCCGTCCGCCGTCTTCCACACCGCCAGCGGCCCCGTGCCCGGCAGACTACTGTCCACCTGCTGAACCACCAGCAGCGAAATCAGCCCGCCGCTGGGCAACCGCACCAGCGGCGTCCGCGTCTCCACCGACTGCGAAGTCGCGCAGCCGCAAATCAGGCCCGCCAGCAGGCAATAAACCGTCGTGCTACGGTAAGTGAAGGGCATCGCGGTAGATTAGACGCTGCGAACTTGCGAATCTATTCCGCAGGCGGACGTGCGACACGAGAGATGTCAGATCGCTTTTGCCGCGTTCCGATCGTCGGTGCTGGTCGTGCTGATGGTTGAATTCTCAGCGTTCAGCGTGAAACGTTTCGAACGTTTTGAAACGTTTTTCGCGAAGATAGAAAAGGCAACCGCGGCCGGGAAATGTACGAGGCGGGGAGCCGGCCGAGGCGCGGGGGATGTTACGCGAGGTTACACGCCGGGGGACGGGTGAACATGGCTGAACATAACTGAACGTTTTTCGTGATTTTCTGTTTCGCCGCAACGCCGAAGGCGCGCGCTTTTCGCGCCCTGCGGTTTGGCCAATGTCACCTCGGGGCTGAAAAATGCGAAATAGGTGACATTTGGTGACATCCGGACGGGCGAACGAGCGAGGCGCTCAATTCGAGGCGTGCGCCTGGAGCTCGGATGGGTTCTTGCCGGAGGGTTGTGGTGACTCCCCTGAGTCTGTCGGAGGGGCCTGCCCTGAGCCTGTCGAAGGGGTGCGTTGCCACTGGCCGTTCGTGCGTTGCCAGCGGGTGAGCAGGGAGGGGGCGAAATGCTGGCCGGTCCAGGTGCGGACCTCGATGCTGAGGGAGTTTTTGTCGTGAAGGGTGATCCAGTTGTAGGCGTTGGGCTCGCCGCGGAGGCGGGTGCTGGTGGCGGTGCCGGCCTGGACGGAGAGGATGGACCGCCGGGCGGATTCGTGATGCGTCCGCACGTCGTCGTGATACGCCAGATGTAAATGCCCGGCCAGGAGCAGGTCGATTCCGCACCGCTCCAGCCGCTCCAGCGCCCAGGCGCCGCGCAGGAGGATGTTGCTGTGCTCGCGGCCCGGCGGGGGGATCAGCGGATGGTGCGTAACCAGCACCCTGAACACGCCGGGCGGGATCGCGTTCATGCGATCGGAGATGAAGCGCAACTGCTTCTCGACCAGCCAGCCGCTCAGGCGGGTGAAGGAGCGCGAGGTGTTGACGCCGAGCACGAACAGCTCGGGGTCCTCGAATTCCGGGAACAGGTTTCGGCTGATATGCCGGCGGTAGCGGCCCAGCGGAGAAAAAACCCGCCGGGAGACGTCCCAGAGCGGGACGTCGTGGTTTCCGGGCACGACGATCTGCGGGGTTGGGAGGCGTCGCAGGTATGCCGCGGCGTCTTCGTACTGCCGTCGGCGGGCGCGTTGGGTGAAGTCGCCACTGATGACCAGCACGCCGGGTGGCTCGCGGCGAAGGTCTTCGGCCAAGGCATCGGCGATCACCGGGTCAATCCGACCAAAGTGCAGGTCGGATATGTGGGCGATCGTCCGCATTCGCCAATCGTCGGGATCGGAACTAGCTGAGGCTCTGGCGGTCCGCCTGGCCCTGGGTGAAGCCGGTCGCGCGGTAGCCGGCGCGTTCGACCGCTTCCATTAATTGCTTGACCGTCACGGAGTCGCGGTCGAACAGGACGGAGGCCTGTCCGCTGTTGAAATCGACCTCAACCTCATGCACGCCCGGAAAGCCGAGCAGGGCTTTCTGAATCGCCTGCTCGCACTTGTGGCAATGCATTCCCTGGATTCGAATCACCGCTAACTGATCTCGGATTACATCTGGCGACATCACAGAACTCCGCCGTCGGCCATTCCGATCATACCGTAACGCTGGTCCGATGCGAGATCAATTGCAAAACAGTTGCCAGTCCGCCTGGCGGCAGTTTGACATCCCTGTCCCGTCCGCCAGCGACGGAACGTCGGCGATGCGAGTCGGTTTCCAGCCGGCTCAACCGTGCCAGAACCCGCTCAGGGAAAAACCCTCCGTTTATTGCCCTGGCGGCACCTGATTTGTGAGTGACATATCGTCTGACGCCGCTGAGGTGTCGGAAAAAACGAAGCCCGCATATTCCGACCCATCCACACCTAGAACCCCCGGGTCGGAACCCATAGCCCGCGGCTGACATCATCCCGATGTCAGCCGTTTTTTTGCGCCCTGCCGCCCCGAGAGCTGGGCCTAATGGCGGAAGATCATCCCCATCAGCGCCTCCAGGAATCTGCCGATGGACGAGGAGCGTTTTCGCGACTCGAGCATCGCCGAGCGATCCACCCTGCGGCGGCGCCGGTTGCGGTGAAAGTTTTCGTCCGGCCGGTATGACCGTCGGCGCATGTTGTTCATTCGACCAAACGTCATGTGCTTACCACGTCTGCGTCTTCATCGACCTATTGGCTCAATTTTCTGCGAAGCTGCTCCTGCACGACCTTCGGATTGAATCCCTTGGCCTGCCGCATGACCAGCCCGAAAAGGGCGTTGAACGCGGCCTGTTTGCCCGATTTGTAATCCTGCACGGGCTTGGGATTCTGCGCGATGATTGAATCGATCACAGAATCGATGGTGCCCGTGTCGCTCACCTGCGCCAGGCCAAGTTGCGAAGCAATCTGCTCCGGCTCGGCATCGGCATTGGCGAGCTTGTCCAGGATCGCGCCGGCGCTGCCCACGCTGACCTTGCTCTGATCGACAAGCTGCGCGACCTGCGCGAACCGCCGAGGCGGGATCCCGATTTTCGTCAGCGTGGCGGATTTTTCATTGGCGAGCCGCCGGCCGTGCGACAGGATGAGGTTCGAGACTCGCTTCGGCTCGCCGCCCGCGGCAATCGCCTCCTCGTAATAATCCCCGGTCTCGCGATCACCCGCCAATGTCGCGGCGTCCGCGACGGAAAGTCCGAACGTCTCGGCATACCGCTTGCGCCGGGCCGCAGGCAGCTCGCCCACCTGCGACTTCAATTCCGTCAGCCACTTCTCGTCCACGTCGACCGGCACGAGGTCCGGATCGGGGAAGTATCGGTAGTCGTGTGCCTCTTCCTTGTCCCGCTGCCAGTAGGTCGATTGCGAAGCATCGTCCCAGCCGTATGTGCTCTTGCGGCCCAGCGTTCCGGTTTCCACCCACTGATTGATCTGCCGCTGAATCTCGTAATTCGTCGCCCGCTCCAGCACGCTGAAGCTGTTGAGGTTCTTGATTTCGGTGATCGCGGTCTTGTGCGCGACGCCGGAATCATCGGTGATGTGCACGTTGATGTTCGGCTCGAAGCGCATGTGCCCCATCTGCATCTGCCCGTGGCTGACGCCCAGGAACTGCACGATTTTCTGGAGTTCCTGGCCAAAGGCGGCGACCTCTTGGCCGCTGCTCAGGTCCGGCTCGGTGACGATCTCCAGGAGCGGCGTGCCGGCGCGGTTCAGGTCGACGATGCTCCAGTTGATCGGATGCCCGCCGGGCGCTTCGTGCAATAGCTTGCCGGCATCTTCCTCGAGATGCGCCCGCCGAATCCGCACGTTCCGCGTCGTCCCGTCCTTCTGTTCCAGCTCGAAATTCCCTTCCGCGCAGAGCGGCAGGTCGTACTGGCTGATCTGATAGTTCTTGGGCAGATCGGGATAGAAATAACTCTTGCGGTCCCATTTGGTGTGCCGGGCGATTTTGCATCCCAATGCCAGCCCGACCATGATCGCATACTCGACGGCCCGCTTGTTCATGACCGGCAGCACGCCCGGCAGCCCCAGAACCTGTTCGTCCACCAGCGTATTGGGCTCCGCCCCAAAGGCGTTGGCCGCCCCGGTAAACATCTTGCTTTTGGTCGCCAACTGAACGTGAACCTCCATCCCGATCAGCACGCGATATGATTTGACCACCCGCTGCGCCACGCCAAGCTCCGTTCGTTTCAAACCGCCCGCAGTATAGTCCGTGACGCCAGCGCCTCAATGCGCCTCGTCGATGTCTCGAATGTCTCAAATGTCCCAAAATGTTAATCCCGTTCGGCACACGGTTCAGCGCAATTAGCAATACTATGCATTTCAGTTAAATAGCAAGAATATGAATTGCGCTTCTGTCGGCTTGGCGGCATGATGCTTCGCGACGTGGTGCAGCAGGA
>DATHPP010000446.1:0-15391 GCA_035483795.1 Tepidisphaeraceae bacterium
CCGCCGATTCCTCGCCCTCGTTTGAGAAACAAGTTCGCCCCATCGTCCTGGAGAACTGCATCTCCTGTCACAATCCCCAAATGAAGAAGGGCGATCTCGACCTGACCAAATTCCAGACCGGCAAAAATGCCCTCGACGACGAGGCCGTCTGGCAGGGCGTGGCGATGAAGCTCCGAGCCAACGAAATGCCCCCGAAGCGCGCCCCGCGGAAACTGAGCGATGAGGAGAAGAAGACGGTTCTGGCCTGGGTCGCCGCCCACGTGGAATCCGGCGCCGACGATTGCGGCAAGATCGCCACCGACAGAAACAGCCGCTACTACCGCGGCTACGTGATGAGCCGCCGGCTGACGCGGGCCGAGTACAACAACAGCGTCCGCGATCTGCTCGGCATCGACCTGCACCTGGAAGACCTGCTTCCCGCCGACGGCGCGGGCGGCGAAGGCTTCGACACCAACGGCAATGCCTTGTTCACTTCCGCCATCTCGCTGGAGAAATATCTCCAGGCCGCTGATAAGGCGCTCAAGACGGTTCTGCCCGATGATCCTCGCGACCTCTCGCCACAGATTCAGACCGCTCGCGACCGAATCCTGAATGCCGCGTCGGGCGTCGGCGCATCTGATACAGACGCCGCCCACGCCATCATTTCGTCCTTCGCCTTCCGCGCCTTCCGCCGGCCGGTGACGGATTCTGAGATCGAAAGATTTGATGCTCTCTTCGAGCGCGCCCACTCCCGCGGCGAAGCATTCGACGCCTCACTCCGATTCGCCCTGAAAGCCGTGCTTATTTCGCCGAATTTCCTGTTCCTGGTCGAGCCGATGCCCGAGCAGGACGGCGTCTACGAGCTGGGGGATTTTCAGATCGCCTCGCGCCTCTCCTATTTCCTCTGGTCGAGCATGCCGGATGCCGAGCTGCTTTCTTTGGCGTCGCAGGGCCGGCTGCACGATGAGAACGTGCTCCGCCAGCAATTGTTGCGCATGCTCGCCGACCCGCGCTCGATCGCACTTTCCGAGAACTTTGCGACCCAGTGGCTCGGCATCACCGCGCTGGGAACGACCGCCCGGCCGGACAGCGCCAAGTTTCCGCAGTTCGATGACGAGCTGGCCGCCGCCGAGCGCGAGGAAGTCATCCGATTCTTCGATTCAATCATTCGCGAGGACCGCAGCCTGCTCGATCTGCTCGATGCCGATTACACCTTTGCGAACCAGAAGCTCGCCACACTCTATGGCGTCCCGAGCGTGTCCAGCAGCGAATTGGTCCGCGTTCATCTGCCGGACGACTCTCGCGGCGGGGTTTTAGGCATGGCGGCAATACTCACCGCAACCTCTTACCCGCTCCGCACCAGTCCCGTTCTCCGCGGCAAATGGGTCTTGGAACAACTTCTGGGCGAGCGGATTCCTCCGCCCCCTCCGACTGCCGGCCAGCTTCCCCCGGACGACCGCAACCGCCACGGCCTCACGTTCCGCCAGCAGCTCGAGGAACATCGCGCCAATCCCGAGTGCGCCGCCTGCCACTCGCGGATGGATCCCCTGGGCTTCGGCCTGGAAAACTTCGACGCCATCGGGCGCTGGCGCACCAGCATGGGCAGCGTGCCGATCGATGCCACCGGCGTCCTCCCCAACGGCGAAAAATTCAACGGCCCGCAGCAGCTCAAGCAGATCCTCATGCGGCGAAAAGCCGACTTCCTCCACAACTTCTCCCGAAAGCTGCTCGGCTACGCCCTCGGCCGCGAACTCAACAAATTCGACGAATGCGTCCTCAAAGACGCCGCCAACGCTTTAAGCGGAACCGACAACCGCCCCAGCGCGCTGATCGAAACCATCGTCCTGAGCAAGCCGTTCCTGTTCCGATACGCAACACGATGAAGAAGTGACGCCACAGATACACACAGATGAACACAGATAGAAGGCTGCACGTGACACGGGTTTTTAACCCGTGCCGAGCGCCTCGCGGAGATGAATTGTGTGATAAGCAATCAGTTACATCTCTGTATCCATCCGTGTCCATCTGTGGCGTTCCTTCTCCCCGGTCTGACCGTGAGACGTTTTCGAGGTGAATAATGAGCGAAAAGACTTGGCAACCGAGCCGACGAACTTTCTTACGCGGAACCGGTGCGGCGATCGCCCTGCCCTGGCTAGAGGCGATGAGCCATGCGGGGACGGTTTCGCAAGCGATCACGCAGCGGCCGCCGGTGCGGTTTGCCTGCCTTTACTTCCCCAATGGCGCGTGGATGAAGAACTGGACGCCGGCCACCGCCGGCGCTGACTACGAGCTGCCTTTCTCGCTGACGCCCCTGGCCCCGGTGAAAGACGACGTGCTCGTCCTCTCCGGCCTCGACAAGCACAACAGCCACGAGGGCGACGGTCACTACGCCAAAACCGCCAACTTCCTCACCGGCCTGCACGTCAACAAAACCACCGGGCGTGACATCAGTGCCGGCGGCATCTCGATGGACCAGATCGCAGCGCAGAAGATCGGCGTCCGCACGCCGCTCCCGTCGCTCGAACTCGGGACTGACCCGATCGTCTCCGGCGTCGATACCAACGTCGGCTACACGCGTCTCTACGCCTCCTACATCGCCTGGCGTGCCCCCAATGTGCCGGTCGCGCGCGAGATCAACCCCCGGGCCGTCTACGAAAGGTTGTTCGGTGAGAAGGACCCCCAAGGCCATCCGAAATCCACGAAAGCCTCCGATGACGATCAGAGCCTGCTCGACGCCGTGCTCGACGACGCCCGCGACGTCCGCCGCCGACTCGGCCGCGACGATCAGGTGAAGATGGACGAATATCTGGAATCAGTCCGCTCGGTCGAACGGCAGATCGCCTTCGGCTCCCAGCAGGACCCGCGCCGCTGGCATCCCGACTCCAAGCCCGCCGCCATGCCCGCGCCCGATGCGAAAATCCCCGGCGATTTCCAGCAGCACATCGAGCTGATGCTCGACCTGGTCGTGCTGGCATTCTGGACCGATCAGACCCGCATCGCTACCTTCATGTTCGCCAACGATGTATCAAACCGTAGTTTTTCCACTCATATCGAGGGCCTCAGTGGCGGCCACCACCAGCTCTCCCATCACGAAAACAAGGCCGAGAAGCAGCAGCAGTACAGCAAGATCAACCAGTGGCACGTCGCTCAGTTCACGCGGATGCTCCAGAAGATGCGTGCCGTAAAGGAAAGCACGGGAACGCTGCTGGACAACAGCATGATCCTGATGGGCTCCGGCATGTCGGATGGCAACCGCCACGATCCGGCGAACCTCCCCATCCTCCTGGGAGGCCGCGGCGGCGGCACGATCGACACCGGTCGCCACATCGCCTTTTCTCAGGGCACGCCGCTCTGCAACCTCCACCTGTCGTTGCTCGATCGCATGGGAGTCAATATCCCCCGCTTCGGCGACAGCACCGGCCGCCTGGGGGCGCTCGACGGATGAATGGCGGGCAATGTCCGCCTCAATTGCTAAAGCGCCAGGGTCGGCGCGACGTGATAAAGCATCCAATAGATCACCACCCCCGTCACCGAGACGTACAGCCAGAGCGGAAACGTCCACACTGCAATCGCCCGATGCCGCGGCCACCGCCGGCGGACTGCACGCGAGAGCGTTACCAGGATCATCGGCACAATCACGATTGCCAGAACCGTATGCGTGGCCAGAATCGTCAGGTACACCGGCCGCAGCGAGCTTGGCGGGAACTTTGTGATGAAGACGTGACGCCGTACCAGGAGCGTGTGATAAGTCAGATAGCACGCCAGAAACGCCACCGAAGTGACAAACGCGGAAATCATCATCGTCGCATGAGCCGCGTACCGTCTGCTTTTCACAAATGCGTATCCCGCCAGAAGCAGAACCGCGCTTGCCCCGTTGAGCGACGCGTTAACGACGGGGAAGAAGCTGATGTTCACAGCGGCTTTCTCTCGCCGCCGGCGAGCTTTGTGGCGTCGGCAATCAGCTGCTTCACATCGGCATCGTCGGTCCCGTTGTAGACGCCGACGACGTTTCCGTCGGCATTAACCAGCAGGAATTTGTCGCTATGCAGGATCGGAGAATTGGCGTCGGCGGCCCTGACGGAAATCTTCATCTGGAACGCCGCGTCGGCCATCTGTGCATGCGAGCCGGTCAGAAAATGCCAGCGGCTGAAGTCAGCATGGAGACGCTGCCCATACGCCTTCAGCACCCCTGGCGTATCGTGCTCCGGATCGACAGTGAATGAAACCAGATTCACCGCGGCGGGCGTCTGGCCCTGAATCTCCGCCATCTTCGCCGACATCATCGGGCAGATGTTGCCGCACGTCGTGAAGACAAAGTCCGCCACCCAGGGCTTGCCGCGAAGCTGCGAGGTCAAGAACGGTCGATCGTCCTGGTCCGTCAGTTTCATCTCTGGGACGGAAAACAGTTCCGTCAGTGCGTGTTCCTCGGGCGCCTGCGACGCGATCCGCATGCCCGGCTGGCCTTCAGCCTGCCCGTATCGCGGTAGCAGGATTTTCCCCACCACGATTCCCACCATCGCCAGCAAGATCAGGCCCCACAGGCCAATCCTTATGCGCTTTTGAATGGGTCCAATCACCATCGGAAGTTCCTACTGCAAATCCGCCGCGGTGTTTTGCGACGCGATCATCGTGCACAGCCAGAGCATCAGCAGCGCAAACCCAAGGCTCACTCCCAGGATCGTTCCCCAGCCCGGCAGCGCCGACACCGACGCATCCGAAAAGACCGCTCGCTGCAAACCCGCCAGTCCGTAACTGAGCGGATTTACCCGCATCACCCACCGCAATCCCGTCCAGGCCGTCTGCGGGGTGAACAGCGCGCCCGACAAAAACCACAGCGGCATCAGAAACAGGTTCATGATCGCGTGAAATCCCTGCGTCGAGCTCATCTTCCACGCGATGCAGAAGCCCAGGCCCGTCAGGGCAAAAGAGATAATCAGCATCATCACGCACGCTTCGATTGCGCCCAGCAGCGTGAGGTGCAATCCCACCAGCGGCGCCAAGAGCAGAAACACGATGCCCTGTATGAACGCCAGCGTCGTCCCACCCAGCACCTTTCCCAGCACGATCGACATGCGCGAAACCGGCGCGACCAGCACCGATTGGAGAAAACCTTCGCGCCGGTCCTCGATGATCGAGATCGTCGAGAAGATCGCCGTGAACAGCAGGATCATCAGCATCGTGCCCGGAAAGAAAAACTGGAGATAGTTCGCTCCGCCCGGCACGCCGATGCCCTGGAAGCTGTGCCCCATTCCCAATCCCAGCAGAAGCCAAAAAACGACCGGAGTCCCCAGCGCGCCGACAATCCGATGCCGCTGCCGCAGGAACCGCACCAACTCGCGTTGACAAAGCGATAATGCCGGAAGCAAAACGCCAGGACGGCAATGCTCCGCCAACGGGCCGGCTCTCCTGGCAGCCAACGCAATCGTTTCCAACTGAATCATGGACACCGGAATGTTAGAGGGCGAGTCCGCCAATTTCACCACCAATTTCACCCGCCAATTTCAGGTAGGGCGGGTAATGCCCGCCGGATTCTTCGCCATCGGGGAAATTGGCGGCGGGCGGCCCCCACCCTACACTAACCGTCCGGCGGGCTATGCCCGCCCTACAGCCTTGAGCAAGGGAATCGTCTTCCTCGTCGGTGCCGGCTCCGGAGATCCGGGACTGTTGACGCTGCGCGGCGCGGAATTGCTCCGCTCGGCCGACGTCGTCATCTACGACTATCTCTCCAACCCGCAGCTTCTTTCCCACGCCCCGCGGGCCGAGCACATCTACGTCGGCAAAAGGGCCGCCCAACATTCGATCACGCAGGAGCAGATCAACGCGCTGCTGGTCGAGCTTGGGCTGGCGGGAAAGCGCGTGGTCCGCCTCAAGGGCGGGGACCCATTTGTTTTTGGCCGCGGCGGCGAGGAGTGCGAAGCTCTGGCGGCCGCGGGAGTCGCGTTCGAGGTCGTGCCCGGCGTCACCGCCGCCATCGCCGCGCCCGCCTATGCCGGCATCCCCGTCACCCACCGCGACCTCAACTCCAGCTTCACCTTCATCACCGGCCACGAAAAAGAGGAAACCTACCGTGACGAGGACGCCAAAGCCCGCGATCCCGGCGCGGCTTCCGACCTCGATTGGGCGGTGCTGGCCAAGCTCCCCTGTCTGGCGTTTTACATGGGAGTCAAATCGCTGTCGCGGATTTGCCGGAAGCTGATCGAGCACGGGATGGACCCGGCGATGCCCGCGGCCACCATCCGCTGGGGCACCACGCCCCGGCAGCAGACCGTGGCCGGCACGATCTCCGATCTTCCCCAGCGCGTTGCCGAGGCGGGGCTCGGTCCGCCCGCCATGACCATCATCGGCCGCGTCGTCGCGATGCGAAAGACTCTCAACTGGTTCGAGACGCGGCCGCTGTTCGGCCAGACCGTCGTCGTCACCCGCACGCGCCAGCAGGCCAGCGACCTGTCGCAGCGCCTCGCCGGGCTGGGCGCCAACGTCATCGAAGCGCCGACGATCGAGCTGGCCGCCCCGACGGATTGGTCAGCCGTGGACAACGCCCTGCGATCGATTTCCGAATTCGACTGGGTGATCTTCACCAGCCAGAACGGTGTCGAGTTCACGCGCCGCCGCCTGATCGAGCTCGGCCTGGACGCGCGGGCATTCAGCAAGACCAAAATCGCCGCCATCGGCGACGCCACCGCACGGGCCGTGCGCGACCAATTGTTCTTGTGCGTCGACCTGGTCCCCAAGAGTTTCGTCGCCGAGGCCCTGGCCGACGCACTATTGGAGCAAAACCAGGTTCGCGGCAAGAAATTCCTCCTCCTCCGCGCCGACATCGCCCGCCCGATCCTGCGTGAACGTTTGCAGCACCAAGGCGCCGCCGAGGTGCATGACATCTCGATCTACCAGACCAAACCCGCGGCGTCATTGCCGGCCGAACTGCTCGACGCCCTGGCGGCCAACCAGGTCTCCTGGATCACCTTCACCAGCAGCAGCACCGCCAGGAATTTCGTCTCACTGCTCGGCGCCGATTACCGTCAGGGGTTGAGCGGCGTCAAACTCGCGAGCATCGGGCCGGTGACGACCAGCGCGCTTACAGAAGCGGGTTTGATTCCAACGGTCCAGGCAGATTCCTTTAATATCGACGGTCTGGTGCGCGCCATCGCCGGCATCGAAACCGATCAAAGCCGTTAACGACTCTATGAGCGTCAAATTTCCCGATACCGCGCCGGAGGCTTCCGCCGAGCAGTATTATTCGGTGCTGCGCGACCAGATCGAGCACGAGGACAATCTGATCGGCTTGCGGTTGAGCTGGTTCGTGACCGCCCAGTCATTCCTGTTCATCGCCTACGCCATCGTCATCTCGAACTTCGGCCCGGCGCACCCGCAATGGGCCGTGGCCCAGATGCGAAAGCTGGCGATCGTGATTCCGCTCGTCGCGATCCTCACGTGCCTGCTGATTTACGCCGCGATCATCGGCGGACTTCTGGCCATCCGGAACCTGCACCGCCTGTACGGCAAATATTTCGGCCCGCCCTCGGCGGCGTGCCTGCCGCCGGTCCAGGGCTACCGCCATACCCAGTTCATGGGCCAGGCGACGCCGCTCCTGCTGCCGCTGGTTTTTCTGACCGTGTGGCTGGTGCTGCTGGTCACGAGCGTGCCGTGGTGAAGCGCTCGTCAAAACGCTCGCCCATCGGCAATGTCCTTTCCAGTTCCGGCATTCCGCAATTGTATCAGCCGCGGGCACACGCGGGCCGGCCGCTATACGCGGCATGGCGGGTCTTCGCAGCAAAAGCCTCCCAGTTTCAACAGCGGGAGGACGCTGGGAATCGTTAAATTCCTGCTCGAAGCGGCCGGGACGAAAATCGAGTTGTACAGTGAGTCTGATCGACCGCCGCGATCCAAAGGGGCCGGGTATGCTCCCCACAGATCTCACCGACCATCATGATTTCATCGCCACGCTTCCGCGCCCGGCGGTCTCGGTGGTGCAGTGCCACTCGTGCGGCTACGAGCCGCCCCGGCAGAACCATCCACCCCGGCAATGCCCCAAGTGCTACGGCGGCGTGTGGGAACGCTTCGTCTGGCGCGGCAAGCTCGAAGACGCGATCGCCCCCGAGCGCCGCGCCGCCGACCTCCACGCCGCCATCGCCCGGGCCCACCGCCCGGCGTAGGGGCAAATCACGAATCTCGAAATCCCAATGACGAATGACGAATCAAATCCGAATGACCGAAAATCAAATGACGAAACCAAGACCCTGCCCGACCGCGGTTTCGAGCTTTGGTCATTCGTATTTCGGATTTGATTCGTCATTCGTCATTCGGGTTTCGTCATTCACCGCGATCCAGCGCTGCCAGTCCTCTCAGCGTCGCTTCTTCCTCGACGACGAAGGTCCACTTTCCTTTCCAATCGCGGTGAAACAGATCGGCCAGGCCGCCCTTGGCGCCGCCAGTGACGACGACGCGTCTTCGCATTGGAACACCGAGCTGGCGGAACAACTCCAGGCGGGCGGCGCTGGCTTCCGCGAGCGCCTCGATCACCGCCGCGAGCATTTCCTCCCGTGTGGTTGAAAGCGTCAGGCCCAGAAACGCACCCTGTTTCTGCTCGACGCTGGTGCGTTCTCCAGCAAGGTACGGCTCAAACCGCACGGTTCCCCACGGAGGCGCTGTCTCGCCCCGTCCGTCGTCGGCCTTGCCTCGCTCGGCCAGCGCATGCACCAGCTTCCAGAATCTCCCGTTGGGCATTTCACGGAAGAATTGCTGCTGCATCCATTGGAGCGCGGTTCCCGCCGCGGCCAGCGTGCTGACCGACATCCACTTTCGTCCGACGCCCAAGGCCCGCGTGAGCAGCCGCTCGTGCGGCATCGCCCGGTCGGCGCACAAGCCCAGCACGTCGGTCGAGCCCGAGTTGTTGATCAGTTGGCCCTCGCGCGTTCCGGCCAGCAGCATCGCCGAACTCGTGTCGACGATCCCGGCGACAACCGGCGTGCCGCCGGTCAGGCCGAACGACCTGGCCGCCTGGTCCGTGATCCGCCCGCCAATCTGGTTGGCTTCCAATACATCTGGAAGAAGCGCGGCGGATACGCCGACGGCGTCGCAAAGTTCCCGGCTCCAGCCCGACTGCCCAACGGTATCGTAAAGCCCCGTGAACGAGGCGTTGGACGGGTCGATCACGCGGGCGCCGGTGACTTGGCGGTGCAGAAACGTATTGAGATGTCCGACCAGATCCGCCCGCCGCAGCGCCTGCGGTTGGTGCTGGAGATACCACGCCCAGGTCGTCACGCTGATTCCGCCGGGCACGGGACGGTTGCCGGCGATTTGCAGAAACCGCTCCTTGCCGACGCGTTTTTCCAGCTCGATCGCCACCTCGACGCTGCGCCGGTCCTGGTGCGTAATGATCGGCGTCAGCGGCTTGCCCTTGGCGTCCATCGCGACCCAGGCCGGCGACATCACCGACAGCGCCACTGCATCAACCTCTTTGACCGCGCGTCCCAAAAGCCCGATTGCCTCCGCCACCGCGCGCAGGAGTGACGGTGGATCGACTTCCACCCGCACGTCTGTATGCCGAGTCTCGAATCCCGCGCGCACGACCTTCCCCCGCACCTTCGCGTCGCGCAGGATCGCCGCCTTGACCGAAGAGGATCCGATATCCAGCCCGAGCAGGTCCATAGTGGCAGGATTGTGCAGCGAACATCCAGATGCCGCAAAGGTCGCGTATGCTTAGACGCGAATGACTTTGACGAAGGATCAAATCCGGGATGCCGCCATGCGACTGACCGCCAGCGAGCGGGAAGCCCTCGCGGAGGAACTGCTGGTCAGCATTGACGACAACGAGCGCGAAGCAATCGATCGCGCATGGCTCGAGAAGTCCGCCGGCGCGATGCGGAATTGCTATCGGGCAAGGCAGCCGCAAGACCGGTTGCCGAAGTGCTGGAACGGCTCTGGAGCAGCGGCAAGAATTAGCTGCCCCAGTTGCGTCGGTGCCACAGGCGAACGCACTTTACCCCGTAGCTATTCCTCAGATGTGTGCGGCACCTGGAGCGGGGGCGTCCGCATTTGCCGATCCGGCGGGTTGTTCACCAAGACAATGATTACCAAGGTTGTCGTGGTTACGGAAAGAACCAGTCCGATCAAACTCAATACCTTCGCCCATCGCACATGCGTCCAGTTCGCAATTACCGCCGGAATTGAAACGACCAACCCAACCATTGGTACAGGTCCAATAACCAGGGCCATAACCGCGAGGGATTTCCGCAGCATTGCCGCGGGCGGGCGATAGAGCACGAATTGTTCAAGTTCGTCGGCCGACCGCCCCTCCAATTCGTTCGCATGGATTTTTGCGAAAAGCGGGGTACGACATCGACCGCATTTGACCCAAGTCGTGGTAAATGGAATCCCTTTGAACCGCTCGACGTAATCGTAAGCGAGTCCGGGAACGTTCCGCGCACCGCATCGCGGGCAGTTGATCCGCAATTCGGGTGCTCCCACGGAAACCGCATCACCACTTTCCACCACATGGTTGATCGCTTCCGTTAACTCCTCGCTTGCCTCGACAGGCTTCCCGTCGATTGTCAACGGAACCCTCAGTAGCGATGCCATCCTGCGGGCGACCGGGACCATGTGGGTATCCCGCGCGTTCGTGGAGCAGCGGTCCAACCAAATAGGCTTTTGGCCCGATTGCCGCGAGATTCCAAGTTCCACCTCCTCGCGGCCCTCCTCGTTGAACACGTTGACGTAGACCTCGGCGATCTGCTCTGCCGTAACACGGCGCCGTGCCAGCAGCCATCGGCGTTCCAGGACTCGCGAATTGCCGTCGATGCTGAACGACCTTCCGACACTCGACAGGCCGACACACAATCCCCCCAGGCCAAGGAACGCCAGCCACGGCACTCACCATGCCACCGGGGCTGTTGATTGCGACCGGTGCCGCAGTACGAGAACGGCGAACAGGGCGACACCGGCGACCGCCAGGGTTAATTCAAATTGCCAATGCCGGACAAGCCGAAGCCGTTGGTCCGTTGCCTCGGCGACAAACAATTCCGTCCCAACGCTCTGGCCTTGCTTTACCGCGTGCACATCGCTGGCTTGTTGTCGTGGAATCGCAGATTGCCCCATTTTAAGACTCTCCCGTGACGTAGCTGGCCGTGCCAATTAGGCAGGCGTGCACGAATCCCTGCAAAGTTATCACTTTTGCGTAGTATAAACTATGATCCTGCGGGTCCAACTGCGGCAAAACCTATGAACATCGCACCACTCGCCAATCGCTCCTGCGCGTTTGTTATTCTCATCGGAATTCTCGGTGTCGGCATCGCCCGCGGCCAGACCGCGCCGTCCGGCGAATTCCGCGCCAGCGCCGCTACCATCGACAAAATCCGCGAGGAGGGCCTGAACCACTCGCAGGCGATGCAGACGCTGAGCTATCTCACTGATGTGATCGGTCCGCGGCTGACCGGGTCGCCGAACCTCAAGCACGCCAATGAGTGGACGCGCGACACACTGTCCAAGTGGGGCCTTGAGAACGCGCACCTCGAACCCTGGGGTCTGTTCGGGCGCGGGTGGTCGCTCAAGCGTTTCTCTGTCCAGATTGTGGAGCCGCAAACGATCATTCTGATCGCGTATCCGAAGGCGTGGACGCCCGGGTTCGATGAGCCGTTCACGGCGCCGGTGATCTGGATCGATGCCAAGACCGAATCGGATCTCAAGAAATACGAAGGGAAGCTGAAAGGCGCGGTGGTGCTGGCGGGGGGCGTGCGGCCGGTCGAGGCGCGGTTCGACCCGCTGGCGGCGCGCGTGAGCGATTCGGATCTTCTGGGTTTGGCCGATGCGACGCCCGGCACGACTTCTCCGCCGGGACAGGCCCGCGCCGCCAACGTCTCGGAGCGCAGTGCACAGTTCGCGGACACGGCGGTTGGACAGCGGCTGCTTCGCGGGCGTGGCGGCGCCACGACGCAGCCAGCCGGGGGACGGCTCGGCCGCCGCGGCGGCAGGGGAGGAGCGGGCCTGTTCACCGGCCGAATTCTCACCTTCGCCGCCAAGGAAGGCGCGGCCCTCGTGATCGATGCCAGCCTTCAGGGCGATGGCGGCACGGTGTTCGTCGCCGGTGCATCGGTTCCGGGCCAGACCGGCTTTGGCCGTGGCGGGCCACGCGTCTATTCCGTCGACTGCCCGCCGATCCCCGCCCAGGCCACCATGGCCGTCGAGGATTACAACCGCCTGGTCCGCATGATCCAGCAGGGCGAGCAACTCAAGATGAGTGTCGATCTCCAGGTGCAGTACCACACCGATGACCTGATGGCGTACAACACCATCGCCGAGATTCCCGGAGCGGATCCCGAGCGGAAAGACCAGATCGTGATGATCGGCGGGCACATGGACTCCTGGCAGGCCGGCACCGGCGCCACGGACAACGGCGTCGGCGTCGTCGCCGCCATGGAAGCCGTCCGCATTCTGGAGGCCTGCAACCTGAGGCCCCGCCGCACCATCCGCATCGCACTGTGGACCGGCGAAGAGCAGGGACTGCTGGGGTCCCGCGCGTATGTCAGCAAGCATTTCGGCTCATACCCCGGCCAATCCGCTTTCGGTGGCGGCGGGCGCGGTCGACGCGGCCGCGCAGCCGCTGATGAGTCTGACGTCGCGTCCAGTCAGCCCGCGACTACCCGCCCCAGCCGCGGCCTGGAAAAAGGCCCGGAATACGAGCAGCTTTGCATCTACTTCAACCTCGACAACGGCACCGGAAAAATTCGCGGCGTCTACATGCAGAACGATGAGGCCGCCCACCCCTATTTCAGGGCCTGGCTCGCTCCTTTTGCCGACCTGGGCGCAACCACCCTCACGCCGTCGAACACCGGCTCGACCGATCACATATCCTTCGACAACATTGGCCTTCCGGGTTTTCAGTTCATCCAGGACCCCATCGAGTATTTCAGCCGCTCGCACCATTCCAGCGCGGACGTGTTCGACCGCATCCAGGCCGATGACCTGAAGCAGGCCGCCACCATAATGGCCGCGTTCCTGTACGATGCCGCGCAGATGGACGAGCGTTTCCCGCGGAAGCCCTTACGGTGAATAAGCCTAGATTTGCGATCCTGTGGCGGGGCGAAGCAATAGATTCATGATGGTCGGTTGCATCACGGTGTCTTTGTATTGTTTGTCGCGGTTCAGTTGCCGCCAGCCCGGATCGCCGCCAAACGCCTGCCAGCCCTTCTTCTGCGCCTCCATGCTCTCGAACGCGAGCATGTAGGTCAGGCTCGGCAGATGCACACCGGCCAGCGCCTCGCCAAAGAAAACACCGTTCATGCCGCAGTGCTTGAAGACGGCGATTTCGCCTCCGGTGTCGAACATCTCCACCTTCTTGCGCGCCCGCTCGCGGTTGTGACTTTCGTAGCGGCGCATCTGAAGAACGCGTTCCGGCGAATGAGTCGGAACCTGCACCTCGGGGAAATGCGGAAAAGCGTACAGCAGCGTGCTCTCGTAACGGGTGTAGGTCGGCTCCTGCTGCGAATCGTTGAGGATTTCTTTGCCCGCCTGCTGGTAGGCCTGATCGTCGGCGAGCTTGTCCTCCAGGTCGATGAACGCCTGAAGGTTCTTGAACGGCAGCACCAGCCGCAGGTCGGTGCTGTCGGCGGACAATCGGAGCGGCGGGTTGTCCTTGGCCAGCAGCTTCAGGACTCCGACCGGCTCGATGCCCGCCCGGTTGAACGCCGCGATGCCCGCCTCCGCCAGGAATTGTTCGTACGCCTGCTGCTTCTGCGGCGAGGCAAACTGGTACATGCGAACCTCGATCAACTCCCGATTCGATTCTCCGCCCTCCGCCCCGCGGGCCAGCCAGGGGGCAGTCAACCCCAGTGTCGCCGCCGTCGATACCGCCAGGAATTCCCGTCGCTGCATGGTTTAGTTCCTTTCCTCAACTTGCCGCCCCAGAATTGTACCGACGGACCTCTCGAACGTTTGTATTCCCGCACTTTGGCGAGTAGTTTGGCATGATCCGCGCCGAATCGTATTTTTTCATCTGCCCGTGACCTATGACCACAACAGCGCCCACCTCCGAAATGACGCCCGCTCCCATCGAGCCGCAACCCAAGGCGATGCGGGTTGCGCGCCTGGTTTCTCTGGACGCGCTCCGCGGCTTCGACATGTTCTGGATCATCGGCGGGGAAGAGGTCGTCAGGGCCATCGCCGAGCCCTACGCCAAAGAACATCACCGGTGGGCCGAAATCGCGATGAAGCAGATCGACCACACCCCCTGGGCCGGCTTCACCTTCTATGACCTGATCTTCCCGATGTTCGTCTTCATCGTCGGCGTCTCGCTGGTCTTCTCGCTCAACAAGGCGATCGACACCCGTGGCAAGGCCGCCGCGGTGCGCCGGGTCATTATCCGAGGCATCGTCCTCTATCTTCTTGGCCTCATCTTCTACGGCGGCCTCTCCTGGTCCTTCGGTGGTATCTACGCCCAACACAAAAATCCAACCTTCGATCCCTCGAACTACCACACCGCCTTCTCCCGCGTCATCGCCGACATCCGCTTCATGGGCGTGCTCCAGCGGATCGCCATCTGCTATACGGTCAGCGGCCTGCTATTCTGTTTCTTCAAGCCGCGCACGCTCCTGTACATCGCCGCCAGCCTGCTGGTGATCTACTGGGGCCTGATGACATTCGTCCGAGCCCCCGGCCAGGATCACCGCTCCTTCGACGAACACAAGAACATCGCCAACTGGATCGACGCCCATTACCTGCCCGGCTACAAATGGGACGGCCGCCACGATCCCGAAGGCCTGCTCAGCACCATTCCCGCCGTCGGCGGCTGCCTCCTGGGCGTGCTGGCCGGCGTCCTGCTCTTCCGCAACAAGTACGGACCCTGGGGCAACGTCCTCATCCTGATCGTCGGCGGCGCCATCCTCATCGGCGCCGGCTACGCCTGGGGTTTCCAGTTCCCCGTCATCAAAAAGCTCTGGACCAGTTCCTTCGTCCTGCTCACCACCGGAATCAGCGCCGTTCTGCTCGGGCTTTTTTATCTGGTGGTCGATGTGATCAAGTTCCGCATCTGGGCCGCCCCCTTCGTCTGGATTGGAATGAACGCGATCACGCTGTATCTGGTGTGGAACCTGTTCGAGGACGGCTTCCGCAAGATCTCCGCCGCCCTGGTCGGAGGCCCGGACAGCGAGTTGGCCCATCACATTCCCAAAGACGATCTCGCCATTGCCCAAGCCGTCGTCGCCGTGCTGCTGATCCTCACCCTGGCCCGGTTCCTCTACAAACGCCAGATCTTCCTGAGGGTCTAGTCCGACGTGCCTCGAAATGTCCCAAAATGTTAATCCCGTTCGGCACACGGTTCAGCGCAATTAGCAATACTATGCATTTCAGTTAAATAGCAAGAATATGAATTGCGCTTCTGTCGGCTTGGCGGCATGATGCTTCGCGACGTGGTGCAGCAGGA
>DATHPP010000447.1:0-6256 GCA_035483795.1 Tepidisphaeraceae bacterium
TACTAGCCTCTGACTGAGGCGCAGGACTTTGTGTTGGCACGGGTTTGCGCCGTCGCGAGGTTCTGGTGGTCGGAATGATGTTTGACACACCCACGACGGGCGGCAGGGAGCAGTCCTCCGCCAGACGGCTGAGAATTCTGATCGTCGAGGACCATACCCCCACGCGCATGGCGATGAGCCGGCTCATCCGCCAGGCGGGCGCCGACGTCACCACCGCGCGCGACGGCGAAGAGGCCCTGGGCTACCTGCTCACCCAGCACTTTGACGTGCTGTTGACCGACCTGCGGATGCCCAAGATGGACGGTTTCGAGTTGCTCAATCACTGCAACACGCTTCCTCCGTCGCACCGTCCCGGCCGCGTGATCGCCATCAGCGGGGAGTACGAAGCCAGCGCCCTGCATGGGCAGCCCGTCGCGTTCCTGCCCAAGCCTTTCGATGTCGAGGCGCTTCTGAGTATGCTCGGCGGAAAGCCGAACTAAAGATGGTTCGCATCCGCGAAATCGTCGATCCCGATTTGAGGCAGAAGATCGTCGCCGCACTGGCCGAGCGCCGCGGATGCTCGATCGCCGCCATTCCCGACTGGTATGAGCTGGACGATCTGGATTTGGTCGATCTGCTCGATGATCTGAAGCGCGAAGAGGATTCAACGGAGAATGACGATCCGCGGATGTAACGTCGCCTGTGACACGGGTTTTCAACCCGTGCCTGACATCTCGCCCTGTTTCGGGGCTTCTTCTTTGTGAAGATCGCCAGCACGGGTTGAAAACCCGTGTCACAGGGCGGCTTCACGTCCCGCGGCGGTTGCCGAAGAGCTCGATGTGCAGGCGCGGGCAGAAGCGGTAGCCGTGCTGCTTGCAGAGGTCGGCAATCCAGCCGCCGCGCTGGCGCAGCGTTTGGGCGTCGGTTCCTTCGGGCATCAACAGAACATCCTCTGCCGCCCAGCCTCGGAGCTGCCCGAGAAGTTGCTCGATTTCTGAAAGATCAAGCGGGTTGGAGACGACGAACTTGAGCTGGAACTGCGGCGCGGTGTCGATGAACTGCTGGAGCACCGGGACGTTGAGCCGGAGGCGCTCGTGCGCGCGGGCAAAGCGGCCGCCCTCGCGCTGGCTGGGGGTCGAGTTGGACAGCTTTGGCGAAAGCGAGGCCAGATCGAGCGGCACGGGAACGAAGACCGTGCCGGCGGTTTCGATGGTGATATGGCAGCTTTCCCGCTTCAGCGCCTCACACAGCGGCGCGATGTCCGGCATGATCATCGGCTCACCCCCGGTGAGCACGACGTGCCGCGCGGGAAACTGGCGGATGCGGGAAACGATGTCGTCCACGGGCGTTTCCTCGCCCTCCGGATTCCAACTCGCGTACGGCGTGTCGCACCAGGTGCAGCGGAGGTTGCAGCCGCTGGCGCGGACGAAGACCGAGGGCACGCCGGTCAGCTTTCCCTCGCCCTGGATCGAGTAAAAAAGCTCGGCGATTTTCATCAGCGGTATTCGATGGCAAAGCAGACCACATCGCGGATAGCGTGCCCGGCCTTATCGTGGGCCGGCTCAAACCACCACTGGTAGACGGCGTTTCGCGTGGGCTCGTCTATGGCGACGCTGCCGCTCTTTCGCACCAGTTCGACGTTGCTGACCTTGCCCGTCGGATCGATGTGCACCTCGACGATCACCGTCGGGTTGGTCAGCGAGTAGGCGTCCATTTCACCGGCCACGCCCAGTTGCGGGCGGACGGTGTTGACCTTGCGGCCCAGTTGCACATCGAGCCGGCCGTTGCGATAGATCACGGTGCCGCTGATGCGGGAGAAAGGATCGGAATCGGATTCGCTTTGGGGCAGGGGTTTTCCCGCCGAGGTGGGAACCCCGGGCGAGTTCTGGTTCCCGCTTGCCGCCGCCACCTGCACCGCCGGTGGCTGCGGCTGTTGCTGCATGACCTGCGGACGAAGCTCCGCGTTCATCGGGCTGACCGCGATCTGCGGCGCGGGCAGGGGGGCCGATATTTGCGGAACGGCGCTGGGCGGCGCGGACACGGGCGGGTCGGGAATCTTCACCGGCGGGCTCGGAGGCGTCGGCGCCGCAATCGCGGCGGCGGCGGAGGGTCCGCCGCCGCTGGGCCCGCGAAGCTCGGATGGCGGTTGCAACCGATCGCCAAACCCCGTCGGCTCCCGGCTCAGCAGCGCCTGATTCTCATCGGCCTCGCGGGCGTCCATCGGTCGCTCGCCGGGCGAGCTGTTGATCCCCATGCCGCGGCCCGCCGCGTCGCCAAAATCCACCAGCTCGGGATCGACTTTGATCACCAGCTCCGGGCTGCGGACGGCTTTCAAATCGGACGAAAGAAAGTACGAACCGAATCTCAGGTACAGGCTCGTACCCAGCAGGTGCAGGGCCAGCGAGCAGGCGACGGCGAGCGGGAAAATGTCTCGTTTGCGTCCCATAAACGCCAGGACTTCATTGCACATCGGCAGCATTCGGTATTTTACCCGATGCCGCGCGACCCCCGATCACTGTTTTTCGGCACGTCGGGGGCCGGCCAGATACTCGATCGCCTCGATCACTTTGTCGGTCACGAAATACGCTTCGCGGGCGCGGGCTTTGATGAACCGCTGCTCGATCCCGTGTTCGATCATTGCCAGAAGCGGGGCGTAGTAATTTGCCACGTTCAGCAGCACGATCGGCTTGGAATGATAGTCCAGCAATCGGCCGACGATGATCTCGAAGACTTCCTCGAAGGTCCCCAGCCCGCCCGGCAGTGCGATAAACGCGTCCGCCCGCTCCTCCAGAAGGGCTTTGCGCTCGCGCATGCCCGAGGTCACGACCAATTCGTCGCACTGTTCGTCGGCAATTCCCTGATCTACCAGAAGTTGTGGCGTGATTCCGATGACCTTGCCGCCGGCGTCGCGTGCCGCGTCGGCCAGGGCGCCCATGCAGCCGATGAGATTGCCCCCGTAAACCAGCCGCCACCCCCGGCCGGCGATCTTCCTGCCCAGCTCGGCGGCCGCTTCCAGGTACACCCCGTCCACGTGCCGGCTGGAAGAGCAATACACCGTGACAGCGCGGATCGGAACGATCATGCAATGATCGTAGCCTCACTCCGCCAGGGCGGCGGGGCGGTTGGTCGAATTGTTCGCCCGCATCACTTCCGCGGCGCGCTCGTAGCAGGCGGCGGCGCCATCCACGTCGTTGAGGGCCTTGAGGCATCGCCCCAGGTCGTTCAGGCGGGCAGAGATCAACAGGTGATTCGGGCCCAGGGCACGCTCGTCGATGTCCAGGGCGCGCTGGAAATACTGCCGGGCGCTATCCAAGTCGTTCCGCTCGAAGCTGATCGCGCCCAGTTGCGCGAGGCTGCGGGCGACGTCGGTGTGGTCGGGGCCGAGCGTCGCCTGGCCGATCGCCGCGGCGCGCTCGAATTCGGCGCGGGCGGCATCGGTCTGTCCCTTGAGCCGCAGCGCGATCCCCAGGTTCGTCCGGATCGTCGCCACCAGCGGATGGGTCGGGCCGCAGGTCGCCTCGGCGGTGGACAGCGCCTGCATGAAATACTCCAGCGCCCGGTCGACGTCGCCGCTGTTGGCCAGCGCGTAGGCGATGTTGTTGGTGATCGTCGCGACCTTCGCGTGCTCCGGACCGTAGCTGTTGCGGCAGATCTCCAGCGCCCACTCGAATTGATGCAACGCCGTCTTCACGTCGCCGGCCATGTGAAGCACCGTGCCGTAGTTGTTGGCGACCTCGGCGACGTGCGGGTGGGCCTCGCCGTACGTTTCCTGGTCCAGACGCAGCGCGCTCTCGAAGTGCTCGCGCGCCTGACCCACGTTTCCCATCCGCTTGAGGACGCGGCCCAGGTTATTGACGATGGCGGCGCGGCGCACGTCCTCGGGCCCGTGCGCTTCATCGGTGCGGGCCAGGGCGCGCTCGAGGATGGCGCGGGCCGCGTCAAGCAGGCCGGCCTGCTGAAGGTATTCTCCGATCTGGTTGAGCAGCTTGGCGTTGGTCGCCGGATCGATCGCGGCCTTCTCGGCATGGCCGGCGGCCATCAGCGCGTGCGGAAGCGCCTCGGCGCATTCCACCCACGTCGTCGTGTCCTCCGGACGAAAGCGGAAGACCTGCTGCATCGTCGACAGCGCGATCCCGCACCAGTTGGCCCGCTCGTCCTCGTGGAGGCGGTCGCGGGTGAGGACGGCGACCAGCCGGTGAACCGAGATCGCACGGTCGTCGCCGTTCACCAGCGAGAATTGCGTCAGCCGCTGGATCGCCGATTCCAGCAGCACCGCCGAGCTGAAATGCTGCGACAGCGGCGCCGGAAGCGCCGCAACCGCGCGGCCCAGAAACGAGCGGGTGATCTCCGACGGCGCCAGAAAGGCAAGCACCTTGAGCAGGGCGGCGGTTTCCAGGTCGAGCCGTTCCACTTCACGGCAGGCCAGCTCCCAGGTCATGGCGACGGTGTCCGGGTATTCGCCCGCCGACCGGCCCGACTGGAGCAGTTCCGCCCAGTGGTCCTCGAAGCGCCGCAGGTAATCGGCGAAGGTGATTTCCGCCGTCGCGATCAGCGCCCCCGCCTGCTCCAACGCCAGCGGCAGGTCGCCTAGCGCCTGGCAGAGCGTGTAAGCCGAGGGCTCGAACGGACGGCCACTGCGCTTGAGCAGAAATTCGATCGCATCCGGACGCTCGAGCACCCGCAGGCAGAACGATTTGCCGACCCCGTCCCAATTGGACTGGCGGCTGGTGACCAGAACATGGCCGTTCTTTTTGGGAACATAGTTGCGGATCGATTCCCGATCGGGCGCGTCATCGAAGATCAGCAGCCAGTCCTCGCGCCGCTCGAGTTCCCGGCAGACGGCGTCGCGCAGCTCGCCCGCGTTGTTGGCGCTGCCGCCCACGCCCAGTTGTTCCGAGAGGGCGGCAAACGACGCATCCAGCGCGTTGGCGTCGGCAGCGTGGACCCACCAGGCCAGGCCGTAGCTTTCCAGGTGCCGGTAAGCGTATTCGAGGGCGAGTTGCGTCTTGCCCACCCCGCCGTCCCCGCTGATCACCTGAACGCGATCGGGGTATTTCCCCGTCAGCGACCTTTGCAGTGATTCCAGCACCCGTTGCCGGCCCGAAAAATAAGGGTTTCGGGTGTGGGGCAGGAAGTAAATCGCCGGCGCCGCCGAGCCCGCGTTTTCTTGCAGCATGGCTGAAATCCCTCAGTCCCCATTGTATCGGATGAGGCAGGGAAAAGATATACGGAAATTATCGTACAACCTCGCTTCGCGTCCAGGGGGCCTCGGAATGTCGTCCCCACCGACGAAGAACGCCGGATCGCCCGCGAAGTCCGCCAGCTCCTGGGTTGAACCCCGCGCGAATGCGTCTTGGACATCCTTCTCGTTCTCATTCTCGTACTCCTACTCGTATTCCTACTCCTACTCCTACTCCTACTCATTCTCCTTCTCGTTCTCGGTAGCAGTGCGACGCAAAGGACGAGAACGAGAACGAGCACGAGTATGAGTATGAACAGGATTGCGAGTACGAGCAGGAGAAAGAGAAGGATTTCCGCCGGAGCGGCGAATCTGCGACACGCTTGAGCCGGTCATCCAATCGCACCAGCTCGTGGTCAACGCCGATCTCGGAGAACTAAAGGGTGACGCGAGCCTTTTTTTTCGGACAAGCGTCTGGTATCCTCTCCGCATGCCCCGACTCGCCCGTAAAGCCCCCGGCGGAATCGTCTATCACGTGCTCAACCGCGCCAACGGCCGCCTGCGCCTCTTCAAGAAGGACGGCGACTATCTGGCCTTCGAAAAGGTCCTGCTCCTGGCCCACCAGCGCGTCCCCATCCGCATCCTGGACTGGTGCCTGATGCCCAACCACTGGCACCTCGTTCTCTGGCCCAAACACGACGGCCAGCTCACCGCCTTCATGCGCTGGCTCACCCTCACCCACGCGCAGCGCTGGAAACACGCCCACGCGGCGGTCGGCCACGGCCACCTCTACCAGGGCCGGTTTAAAAGCTTCCCCATCCAGCAGGATCAGCACCTGCTCACCGTGCTACGCTACGTGCAGCGCAATCCGGTCCGGGCGAACTTGGTGAAAGCGGCCCAGCACTGGCGGTGGGGAAGCTGCGCGGTGCGGCTCGATCCTCCGCACCCGCTGCACGGGCTGCTGGCCGACTGGCCGGTGCGGCGGCGGAAAGATTGGCTCCAAGGGGTCAATACGCCGCAGACCCCGCAGGAAGAGGCGGCGCTGCTGGAGCACATCCGCCGCAACCGGCCCTGGGGCGATCAGCAGTGGGTCACGCG
>DATHPP010000448.1:0-2584 GCA_035483795.1 Tepidisphaeraceae bacterium
GTCAGGCCCTGCACTGCAACCCCGACCTGCCGGCGGCCCACGCCGCTCTCGGCCAGGTGCGCGAGGAGCTTGGCGATATGGTGGCGGCGGAAAGCTGCTGGCGCACGGCCTTGCGGCACGACCCGCGCCATACCGCGGCCCATGCTCAACTGGCAACGATGCTCCGCCATATGCTCCCCGACGAGGACCTGGCAGCCCTGTGCCAACTGCGGTCTGACCCCGACCTGTCGGACGCGCGGCGCAGTGCTCTCCAGTTCGGCCTTGCCCAGGTCTACGATGCCCGCGGGGCCTACACCGAGGCCGCCGAACTGTTGCAGCAGGCGAACATACTGGCGGGCGCCGTGGCGCGGAAACGCGGCCAGGACTATGATGCCGTCGCGCATGGCCGCTTTGTGGACCGTATGATGGCGATCAGCACGTCCGCCTTCTTTGAGCGTGCGAGCGGCTTCGGGCTGGACAGCGAACGGCCGATCTTCATCATCGGGCTGCCGCGCTCCGGTACGACGCTGACCGAGCAAATCCTGGCGAGCCATTCGCAAATTTTCGGCGCCGGCGAGCTGCGCCTGGCGCGCGACGAGTTCGAGGGACTGGCTTCCCGGGACAACCCCGCCGTGGACGCCCTGGCGGGCCTCGATCAGGCGACGGCCCGCCGCCTCGGGGAACGCCATCTGGGCCGACTGCAGGAACTGAACGGCGATCGGCTGCGCGTAGTAGACAAGATGCCTGACAACTACCTCTACCTTAGTCTGCTGACGGTGCTCTTTCCGAGGGCGAAATTCATCCATTGCCGCCGTGATCTGCGAGACAATGCCGTCTCCTGCTGGATGACCAACTTCCGCGCGATCCGCTGGGCCAACGATCCCGAGCACATTGTCAGTCGCTTCCACGAGTACCAGCGGCTCATGCAGCACTGGCGCGAGGTGCTGCCGGTCCAACTGCTGGACGTGGATTACGAGGAAACCGTTGCGGATGTCGAAAAGACGGCGCGCAGGCTGGTGCAGTGGTGTGGCCTGGAGTGGGAACCGGCCTGCTTGCAGTTCCATACGGGTACGAGGCCGGTCCGTACCGCGAGCGTCGCGCAGGTCCGCCAGCCGATTTATCGCCGGTCGGTCGCTCGCTGGATGCATTACGAAGAGTCACTCGGCGCTTTGCTTGCCCGGCTTAGAACGTCCCCACAATGAGAAATCCCTTCGACCTTACGGCAGAGGCAGACGAACTTGTTCCTCAAATTTGCCGCTTTCCCGCAATCTCGAACGTTACCCCGGACACCCATCAAACGACCGATAAGTGCCGCCGTGGGTCCGCACCGAAAAGCCATCCGTATTTCGGCACTCGCTTCGGAGTGCCGGAAACTCATCCGTTATCGCGGAGTCGGACTGGCCCACCACGGAGGGCTCAACGCGTTTCGAGTTGCGGTGTAAAACAAACGTTTTCTGACTTCGGCCGCCGGTGCAGCTTCGATACGTCGGTCGATGTAGGTGATACCCTCTGAAGCAACAACGACGAAGCGCTCCCGCTGAGAGACGCTCCGCTGGCCGCCATCGTGCGGGCGACGAGGATGTTCGACGGCTTGAGATCGCGGTGGATGACGCCTCGCACGACCTTTTAGTTGACTCCCGCGCAACGTCGCCTGAGACCCGTCATGCGGCGGGGTTACACGATCGCAGGAACTTGAGAAGGGCTACGCTGCATGATAGGACGTTGCAATGCAGGGCCTCACCCCGTCGCAGCTGCGGCACGTGGCGCAGTCCATTCTTTGACGGCTTCGGGGCATGGGGCAGCCGCTGGCCACGCGAACCAGGTCTGGCCATCGTTCGCGATCAGCACCAAGCCGCTTAGGGCCTTGGCGCGCTTCATCGCTCCCAGCGCCTGCGAGGGACTTTGCACGATCGGGCTGCCGACGTTGAGGGACGTGTTGACGGACACTTCGACTCCCAGCCGCCGTCCCATCGCCTGGAGATAGGCGTACGTAAACGGGTCGTCCTCCTCGCGCACAATTTGCACACGGCCCGTGCCATCCCGGTGGACCACGGCGGGAATTGTGCTGTACGCATCGGGCCGGGCCCGCGCCGTCAGCACCATGTAGTGATAGGCGTTGTACTGATCGTCGGCCCCGCCGGGCGAGAGTTCGAAGAATCGCCGGGCTGCCGCGAGCGTCGCCATCGGGGCCAGCGGACGGATCGGCTCGCGAAACTTGACGCGGAGGTTGATCGTTTCCAGCGTCCGCGGGTTACACGGGTTGGCGAGAATCGAACGATGTCCGAGAGCCCGCGGCCCCGTCTCTGCCGACCCCTGAAACAATCCCACCACCCCATCCTCGGCGACGATGCGCGCCATCAGGTCGGCGATTTGGGTCTGCTGGTCCGGGTCACTGATGTTCCCCAGCGTGCAGTATTCGACTTCGGGGTCGTTCTCGAGCGCGGACGCGATCTCCTTGGCAGCGGGAGCTTGCCCACACCAGAAGGCGTGCTTGAGGGACGGGCCTGGACGCACGCCGCTCCGCAGCGCGAAGTTGTACGCGGCCCCCATTGTGACCCCGGCGTCGCCCGGTGTCGGCGGCACCCACACGTGCAGGCGGGTTCGC
>DATHPP010000449.1:0-24155 GCA_035483795.1 Tepidisphaeraceae bacterium
TGGGCGCGCATCCCGGCCCCGGATGCCGACGGCGGTACCGTCGCCGGCTCATTCACTGGAATCTCAACGGCAAAAACGGTGTTGCAGTTTCGACAGCGGATCTTCTTGCCCGCCATTCGTTCGTCGGCGGCATACAGCTTCTTGCACGAAGGGCAGCGAATTTGAAAAGCCATAACGCGAACCCCCGAATCCCGTGACTTGAACCGGGTGAATTGTCGGGTCCCATGAGAATGATGTCAATTCAATTTACCGGGTTCTATCAATGCAAGTCGAACAAAAAGTAAAGGGATTACCGCTCTCGGCCGACGGCGCGATCGATTTCCTCAAACGGGGAGATACCCTGGGCCACCAGTTGAAACCCGCTCTCTTGAAGCCGGTCGAATTTTGTCTTGGAAATGACTGCCTGCATCTGGGCGGCGGTGGCGGTCTTGGTAATTAAATCGCGGAATTCATCATTCACGCAGAGCAGCTCAAAAATCGCCCGTCGGCCGAGGAATCCGGTATTGAGGCACCGGGCGCACCCGCGGGGGGCGAAAATGCGGTCGATTCCCTCCGCCGCCGGCCCCATGCGTGCCAATTGCTCGTCGGTGGGCTTAACCGGAAGTTTACAATACTGGCAAAGCTGCCGCACCAGCCGCTGGGCCAGCACCAGGTGAAGCGCTTGCGAGACCAGGTAAGGTTCAGCGCCCAGGTCAAGCAGACGAAATACGGTGCCGATCGTATTTTGCGTATGCAATGTCGAGAATACCAGGTGCCCGGTGATCGCGGCCTGCATGGCGATGCGGGCGGTTTCCGCGTCGCGGATTTCGCCGATGAGGATCACGTCCGGGTCCTGACGCAGCGTCGATCGCAAGAGATTGGAAAATGATTTTCCCTGCGAATCATCGACCGGGATTTGCGTGACGTGCTCGAGCTGGATTTCCACCGGGTCTTCGATGGTGACGACGTTCCGCCGCGTCACGTCGCTGCCGCGAATCAGGGCATAAAGCGTGGTGGTTTTTCCTGAGCCGGTAGGGCCGCAGACCAGCACCATGCCCGCATCCTGCTGAATCACCCGCTCCACCTCGGAGCCCATCCAATCGGTCAGGCCGAGCGAACCGACAGAAAGCGGCGCGTAGGAAGCGTCCAGAACGCGGACGACCAGCTTCTGACCGAAGACGGCGGGTGCGAAGCTCAGACGATAGTCGATTCGCCGCGTTTCTCCGCGCCGCCCGGACGGAACCCGGGCGCTGAAATGGCCCTCTTGGATCGTGTTCTTCTGCGTGATGTCGATCTCGCTCAAGACCTTCACCAGCGCTGAGAGCCGCGTGCCCAGTGCGTTGGACAAGTGGCAGATTTCCACCATCGAGCCATCGACGCGCGTGCGAACCGTGTACGCGTTACCTTTGGGTTCGATGTGAACATCCGTGGCCCGGCTGCGAGCGCAAAGCAACAGCAGCAGCCGCAGCCAATCCACGGCGTCGCGCTGCCCGCTTCTGGATACGGTCCCAGTGGCCGCGTGCATCAACTGGCCGCGCGCGCTGATCAGTGCAATGTCCGGTTCGCCGAACGACTTGTCCGGCAGCGAATTGACCAGCCCCTCGACCTGCTCGACCGGATCGCGCGTCAGGCCTCCGATCAATTCGGTGGGCGAATCGTCCGGCTCCATGGGTATCGAATCCGGATCGTCCATGGGCAGGGGACCGTCGGATCCCTCCGGCTCGATGATGATGTCCGCTTCGCTGAGCGGCTCGGCAACCTCATCTTCCTGCACGGGCTCAAAATCCCCGATGGCGTCCAGATCGACATGTGGGCGGGGCGCATCGGCCAGCGGGAGCGGCTCCATTGGGATCGGCCCGTCATCCGGCTCAGGCTCGGGGGCCGGCTCGGCCTGATCGTCCCTGAGCTTGGCAGGGGGGAAATTCAGGGGTACCGTTCGGGTCCTTCGGTCCGGCTCGCGAACGCCTTCGCCATCGGGTCCGTGGAAAAAAATGCGCACCTGGCCGATGGTGACGCGGTCCCCATTCATCAGCGGCGCAAGCCGCGTCGGACTCCCATTCACGAGCGTGCCGTTGCTGGAATTCAGGTCGCGGACGATATAACCCTTGCGCGCCTTGGCGATGATGCAGTGGAAACGGCTGCACAGGTTGTCGCCCAGCACCAACCGGTTGTCGCGGTGGCGGCCGATGGTCAGCGGATCGTTCCCCAGTTCCAACTGGCGAACGTTGCCCGCCTCATGAATTTCGACGTACGGTTCCTGCATGCTGGTGTCCCGGCGTCGAGCCTGCCCGCTGCGTTTTGGGGGGCTCGCCCACTCCCGTCGCACCAGAATATCCGTAGTCGTTTCAACCGTCCACATGGGCCTATTGCTAAGATGCATGGGCTGAAGGATTTTTTCATCGTGCCGCAGCAGACGCTCACAATTCAGCAGGCCTTTGAGTTGGCGATGCAGCACCAGCAGGCCGGCCGCCGAACCGAGGCCGAGGGTCTTTACCGGCAGATCCTTGCCTTCGATCCGCAGCATCTGGACGCGCTTCAGATGCTTGCGGTCCTGACGCACGAATCGGGGAAAAGTTCCGAGGCAATCGCGATGATCCGCCGGACGATGCAACTGCACCCGAAGGCGGCCAGTTGTCACAGCAACCTTGGAATGTTTTTGGCCGGCCAGGGTAAGCTCGACGAGGCGATTGCCTGCTTTCGGCAGTCACTGGCCCTGCGGCCCGATTCCCCCGAGACCCTCAACAACCTTGGCACTGCCCTCACAGCCAGGGGCGAGCTGGATGATGCCATTGTCGCCCTGCGACAGGCCGTTGCCCTGCGCCCCACCTTTGCGCAGGCTCATAACAATCTTGGCACTGCCTTGTGCACGAGCGGCCAGCGGGAAGAAGGGATCGCCGAGCTGCGTCGGGCAGTCGAGCTTCGAGCGGACTCGGCGCAATCCTGGTACAATCTCGGCAAAGCGTTGCACGAAGCCGGCGAGCCCGAAGCGGCTCTAGCGTCGCTGCAAAAGGCGCTGGCCATTCAACCCAACTATCCCGACGCCTTGAACAACCTGGGCCTGGTGCTCCAGACCCGCGGGCACGTCACGGAGGCCATCGCCCAGTACCGCAAGGCGCTGTCGTTGCGGCCCGACCATCACGAGGTTCTGAACAACTTGGGGACGGCATTGCAGGATTGCCGCGATTTCGACGCGGCAATTGCCGCCTACCGGCAGGCGCTTGCTGTCAAACCCGATTATCCCGAGGCGCACGGAAACCTGGCGAACGCGCTGAGCTTCTCCGGGGAATTTCAGGAGGCGATTGCGCTGTATCGGCGGGCCTGGCGGATCAAGCCGCACGCCCGTACCACCAGCGGCATGCTCTACTTTCTGCACGTGCTCCCCGAGTTCGGTCCTCGAGAGCTTTACCAGGAGCATGCGATCTGGAACCAGACGTTCGCCCGGCCGCTGGCCGCCGAGGCCAGCGAGCCGCACGAAAACGATCCGACACCGGATCGAAGAATTCGGATCGGCTATCTCTCGCCTGATTTCACCGTCCATCCCGTCGGCCGGTTCATGCTCCCGCTGCTGAGGAACCACGACCACGAGCGTTTCGAGATCATTTGTTATGCCGATGCCCGGGCGGTTGACGAGGTCACGCAAAAGATCCGGCCCCTGGCGGATCGGTGGCACGAAACCTGGCGACTTTCCGATGCCCAGATCGCCCGGCGGATTCGCGCCGACCGCATCGACATCCTGGTCGACCTGGACATGCACGCCAAGGCCAGCCGGCTGCTCGCCTTTGCCCGAAAGCCCGCGCCCGTACAGGTGACTTACCTTTCCTACTGTAGCACAACCGGTTTGGAAACCATCGATTATCGGCTGACCGATCCTTACCTCGATCCTGTCGGCGGCGACGAAACGGTGTACACAGAGAAAACGGTCCGCCTGCCCAACACGTTCTGGTGTTTCGAGCCGTCCATTCCCATGCCGGAGGTGAACCCGCTGCCGGCGCCGTTCTCCGGCCACATCACCTTCGGCTGCATGAACAACTTCTGGAAGCTCTCCGCGCCGACGGTTGAGATGTGGGCGGAGCTGCTGCGAAAGATTCCGACTTCGCGGCTTCTGCTCCATGCCCACGCAGGGGCGCACCGTGATCGTTTCCGTCGCCGGCTCGGGGAGCGTGGCGTCGATCCCGCCCGCATCGATTTCGCCGGCTTCCAGCCCCCGTCGCAGTATTTTCAACAATACCACCAGATCGACATCGCCCTGGACCCACACCCCTACGGCGGCGGCACCACCACCTGCGAAACCCTGTGGATGGGCATCCCGTTGGTCACGCTGCCGGGGCGGACCGCGGTCTCCCGCGCCGGCAAAAGCATCCTGACGAATGTCGGCCTGGGTGAGCTGGTGGCGCAGTCCCCGGCGGAGTATGTCGAGATCGCGGCCAGCCTCGCGTCTGACCTGGCCCGCCTCTCGGATCTGCGATCGTCTCTTCGCGACAGGATGCGGGCATCCCCGTTGATGGACTCAGCCGGTTTCGCCCGCGCCATCGAGGCGGCTTTTCTGCAAATGTGGACCACCTGGTGCCAGGGCCGGACGCGCCCCTGATGCCATCTTGCATCAATGCATTTTCACCATCCGAACGGGAGGGTGTAAGCTTTCGGCATGCTCATCGCTCAGGTGTGCGACTTCGGCGATGACGGAGACGCACGATATCGCGCCCACGATCCGAGCCGGTTTCTGGCGCGACTGCCCCAGGTGACGACGGTGGATTGCCACTACTTCGGCCGCCACCTGATGGAGTTGGTCGACGCGGCGGATGTACTCGTTCTGCACTTCGTCAACGACTGGGATTTTTTGGATCTGTGCTTGCGCCGTCGTCAAGCGGGAAAAATCACCGTCTTCGAGGCCAACGATTACTACCCCGACCTCCAGCCGTGGTATCCCCAGGCCCGGCATTGGCAGGACGGAACGCTTCGCCAGCTTCTTCTGCAATTCCTCAAGATTGCTGATGGCGTGCAGACCAGCACCCGCGAGCTGGCCCGGCGCTGGCAGGAGTTGGGTGCGAAGCAGGTCGCGGTTTTTGCAAATCAACTGTCCGACGTCCCTGCGTTCTTACCGTCGCCGGAGCGGCCGCTTACCATCGGATGGGGCGGTTCACCGGGCCATCTGGCGGATTGGTACGCCGTCAGCCATGTCCTGCAAAAATGGCTCGACGCGCATCCGGACGTGCATCTGGCGGTGATGACGGCGGAGCCGGCCCGGCCGTTCCTGCGGCTTGACGATTCGCGGTATCACTTCACGCCTTTCGGATCGCTTGAGCAATACCAAACCTTTTTGCGCCGCCTCGACGTGGGCCTGGCGCCGCTGCTTCCCACCGACTACAACCGCTGCCGCTCGGACGTGAAGTTTCTCGAGTACGCCTCAAATGGCGTCGCCGGGATTTATGCCAGCCTCGAGCCATACGAAACCGTGATTGACGGCCAAACCGGGCTGACGTATCGAACCCCAGACCAGCTTGTCGAGCGGCTCGAGCTTTTGCGGACGAATCCGGCACTGCGAGAGACGCTCCGCCGACTGGCCCACGATTATGTGTGCCGCGAGCGCTTGCTGGCCGCGCACGTGGAAGAACGACTGATCTGGTACAAGACGCTGCTGGGAAACCGCCCTCGAGATGGAAGGGTGCCGCCGGTCGTCGCAAATGAAGCGCAGGCAGAGGGCAATTACCTTCGGTTGACCGCCTCCGAGCCCGAGCAAATGCTGAAAACTGCCCTGCGGACGCCCGATCCGGCCGAAGCTGGAAGAGTGCTTGCCGGTCTCGTCGATCGCTATCCCCAGTATGTTCCCGCGGTGCAGTATCACGGTGTGCTGTTGAACAATCAGCGTCAGTTCGCAGCCGCGCTGGCCAACCTTGAAGCCGCGCGACAACGCGGCGTCGAGGGAGCACGCCTGTGGAGCGAAATCGGACGTGCCTGGTTCCATCTGGGGGAACATGCCAAAGCGCGGGAGGCAATGGAACAGGCGGTGCGCCTCAATCGACATCATCTGCCCGCCTGGCAATATCTGCTCCGCATGCTCGCCGCGACCAAAAGCCCCGATGGGCCGGCCGCGGCGCAGAAAGCGCAAGCCCTTTTCCCCGAAAGCCTGGCCATCGCGCTGCTGGCGGTTCCGATGCTGCCGCCAAAGCCCGCCTTCGAACTCCTGCTGGGCGTCATGGATCAGATCATTCCCGGCGTGATGGAAGTCGAGCGTCCGACGTTCCTCGCAGCGCTTCGCAACGCCGTTCTGAACGTCGTGCGCCAGCGAAGTGAAAGTAGGGAGGCGCTGAGTCTGTTGAAGCGCGCCAGTGAATGCTTTCCCGCCTCGGCGCGCCTGGCCGCCGAGTACGGGGCGCTGCTGTTTCGCCACGGACGAGCCGACGAAGCGCTTGCGGAGTATGCCCGCGCGCTGGGTCTGCATCGCCACGCAGCGCTGTTCCGTGAAGAATTCCCCGCGGATGTGGCGCCGTTGGAATGGCAGCTTTCCCACGGCCGGCCGAATGGGTGCTAAAGGCCGTCAAGCGACTTCCAACACGGTTTTCCCGCGCGTGTGTCCGCCCAGCATTTGGCGCCACGCGGTTGCGGCCTCGGCCAACGGGAAAGTCCTGCTGACAACGGCACGAATGACGCCGGCATCGAGAAGGTTGGCCAACTGCTTCAGGTTTTGCGTGGACGCCTGCATTTCCATCATCGTCGCCGTGATTTTGTGCTGTGCGGCCTGATCCTGCGGCGGGGGCTGCGAGGTGGCGACCAGTCGTCCGCCGGGCTTGAGGACCGCAAATGATCGCGCCTGCGTCTGCCCACCCACCAGATCGAACACCAGGTCGATGTCTTTCGCGACAGATTCGAACGGAGTCGCCTTGTAGTCGATCACGATGTCGGCGCCGAGCGATCTGAGGTAGTCGGCGTTGGATGCCGATGCGGTTGCCAGCACGCGTGCGCCCTTCCAATGCGCCAGTTGTACGGCGAAACTCCCGACGCCTCCCGCGGCAGCGTGGATCAGCACCGTCTGGCCGCGCTCGAGTCGGCCGTGATCGAACAAGCCCTGCCTGGCGGTTTGCCCGGCGACCGGGACTGAGGCAGCTTCGATGTGGCTGAGCTTCGTCGGCTTGGGCGCGATCGAACCTGATGGCGCCGACACGAGTTCCGCGTAAGCGCCGACCGGGCAGTTGCCGTAGACCGCCTCTCCCGTCGCTTCCACGACACCGGAGAAGTCGCTGCCTGGCGTATAGGGAAGCGTCATCGGAATGAATTTGGAAAACGCGCCGGATGCCAGCTTGAAATCGAACGGGTTGACCGACGCGGCATGCACGCGAACCAGCACCTGCCCGGATGCCGGCTGCGGAGACGGCATTTCCTCGTACCGCAATTTCTCAGGACCCCCGTAAGCCGGAACGCGAATGCTTTTCATGGTGGCCATGGCTACTCCAGTGGCGGTAGTTTTCCCAGTTTACGCTGCAAGCTGCGACGGTGAAGGCCCAGTTTTCGGGCCGCCAGCGAAATATTTCCGTTGCAGTCGTGCAGGATGCGTTGAATGTGCTCCCATTCGACCCGGGCCAGCGACGGGGTGCTCTCGGCGGGCGGGGGATCGGCGTCCTTGTCGAAAGCGGCCAGGATCTGGTCGGTGTCCAGCGGCTTGGTGAGATAGTTGACGGCGCCGCGGCGCACCGCCTCGACGGCGGTGGCGATGCTCCCGTAACCGGTCAGCACCACGACCTTGATTCCGGGCAGGCGGGCCTTGAGCTCGGAGACGACGTCCAGCCCGGAGCTGCCGGGCATGCGCAGGTCGACGATCGCGGCCTGTGGCCGCACGCTCGCGGCCAACTCCAGCGCCGCCGCCGCCGTGCCGGCGCCGTGGGCTTCGATGCCCCGCGCCGCCAGGGCCTTGAGCAGCCGGGTGCGAAATATCTCGTCGTCGTCGACCACGAGAAATCTTCGCACCGCAGATTGAGGTTGCGCGTTCTGGCCGGCCATGCCGCTTAAATACCGTTCGCATTGTTCACTGCGGGCCCAGATAGCTCAAGTACGCAGGTGGTGCCGGCATCGAGTTTCGAATCGATCGAGAACGTGGCGCCGCACTGCTGCGCCACCAGCCGGACCAGAAACAAACCCAATCCCATGCCGCGGCCCGGCTCCTTGGTCGTGAAGAACGGCTCGCCCGCCCGGCGCAGCATTTCCTCGGACATGCCGCACCCCTGGTCGCGGACTTCAAACCGGACGTGTCCGTTGCGCCGTTCGACCGCCAACGTGACCGGTTTGTCCCCGGCCGAAGCGTCGAAGGCGTTGCGCAGCAGAACGAGCAACGCCTGCTCGATGGCCCGCGGCGGCGCGGGAACGCCGTCCACCTGCCCGTCATGCACGATCTTCAGCCGCGAGGCCTCCCGCTCGTCCAGGCTCCGGCGCAAATCGCTTTCCAGCGCCTCGAACGAAACCACCGCGCGGTGCGAAACTTCCTCGCCGATGTCGACGCGCATCCGCGACAGAATGTTCTGGCAACGGTCGACCTCGCGCCGGATCAGGCGCGCGTCATCCAGCACCGACTCGGAAGGAACCGGCGAATTGCAGCTCAGCTCCAACTCGCGGGCGACGACCGCGATCGTTCCCAGCGGCGTGTTCAGCTCGTGTGCGGCTCCTGCGGCGAGCGTCGTAAGGGCGGCGAGCTGCTCGCTCTTGGCCGCCCGCTCGCGGACCAAAACCAGCTCGTGCTCGCGCTGCCGCAGCGAACGAATGACCCGGCCGATGAACGTCGCGATCAACACCGACACCAGCACCAGCGCCGCCCAATTGCCGACGGCGACAATGTTGGGCTGCTGGTCGAGTCCCTCCAGCTTCCAGTGCCAGCGCAGGAGGATGCCGTAGCACGCCGCCACCGTCGCGACGACCAGCCACGTCCAGCCCGCGCGCAAAACGATCACCGCCATGGCCACGTGGATCAGATATAGCGTGGCGAACGGATTTTCCGGACCGCCGGTCAGGTAAAGAAGAATGGTGAGCAGATACACGTCCAGCAGGAGCACAACCTGGACAAGCCATCCCGGCGGTTTTCCCACCGTGGGCAGCCACGCCAGCATGGCGTTGGACAGCGCGGTGACGACGATGACCACGATGATCGGCGCCAGGGGGATGTGCAGCCGCAGCACGACCGCCGCCAGCACCGTGGCCGCCAGTTGACCGATGACGGCCAGCCAGCGCAGCCGCGTCAGTGCGGCCAGCACAATCTGCGGCTCGTTCAGTGCTGACACAAACGCCGCGAAACTCGGCCGGCGGGATACCTCAATCATCTGACGTTAATTGTAGCACTTGGCCACGAGCAGATGTGATCCGTGGCCTACTCGACGTCCGGCTCTTCCTGGCTGAATTGCCTGCGGGCGGCGGCCAATCGCTCGATGAGCACGGGCGGCAGCTCTCTTTCAATCTGACGAGTAATCAGGCCGCAGCCGTCCATGATCTCCAGATGCACCAGGTCCTTCGCTCGGTATGAGTTCAGTTTCATCTGCAGTAGGTCCGACAGCGCCGCCACCGGCACGGAAACTCCAAGCACTTCTTTGCTCTCCGGCCGGATCGGGGGAAAGGGCAACGGATGCGTGCTTCTGGATCGCTCTCCGACGAAAACGAGATGGGCGGCCTCGGCAGGCTGCTGGCCGGGGCGAAGCAGCATGAAGCCTCCCATCATTTTCTTCGGCGTATATGCCGCTGCCTCGGCCGCGCGAATGATCGCCGGCAGGTCCGCCCGCTGGACCAGCAGATCGATGTCCCGCGTTACAAACGTCCGGCTGCGCTGCTGATTGGCCAGAAGGTGAGCATTCACCGCCATCCCGCCGATCACCTCGAACGGCACGCCGGCATCTTTCAGTGTCCGTGTGATCCGTTCCAATTCATCGACAAGGGAATACATTGCTGTCTCGAATAGGAGGTTCACCCCGCCCTGCGCGGCAACGCGCGAAAGATAGTCCTCGAAGGTCTGCATGACAGGCTGTTACACACAACGAGCGCGGAGATCATACCACACCGATTCATTTCACGCCGAATTCAAGCGACGTATGCAGCGGGGCGGGTGGGCCAGTGTAAGAGAGCGTCACGTTTGCACTGGTTGGGTCGTTTGACGATTGGGCCGATTCTGCATCCAGCCAGATCACCCGCGTGGGCGGCCGGACATAGTCCAGACGCACCAGTTCGCGCCGCACGTTTTCCGGCACCGGGATTTCGTGTACGCCGATGACTCGCGCCGGAGCGCCGTCGATCGTCACCGCATAGCGCGCGATTGACGCGTCGATCTGACCGGTCCAGATAAGCAGCGACAGTCGCGTCGAAGCGCTTTCCTTCGACGCCGCCATCACCTGTATGAGATGGTCTTGCGAAATGACCGGCTCCCACTGCGGCCCGGGCGGGGCGGCGGAGAGCATGCCGGCCTTCCCGGTTCGCTCCCTGATAACCTCTTCCAACCACGCCCGCATCTGGTCGGGAACGATCCATTTCACGCCTGGCGGCTGCGGGAGCGGCGTCATGTAGGGCAGCCGCGTCACAATCACGTCCGGCTGGTCCATCCGCGGCGCGCCCGGCTGAAGCTTCTTGCGCACCAGGATCACAGCACCGGGCAGGCTGATTGCCAGAAACACCGCCAGAAAAATCAGATTCACCCGCGTTTCCCGCCGCATGGCGTTGAATCATAGCGGCGGAGCTTCCGCCAGGCGTGCTGCCGACGCCCGCGGAATTTTCTTGGCAACTGCTTCATCGCCGGGCAGACTGTTCGCGGTCCGGGCCAGTCCTTCCCACCTTTTCCCGCCCGGAGCGGAGGCGAAACATGTCGAGTGTTGCGGTGGTTGCGCCGGTGAAATCGGATGCTGTCGACGCCAGCCGGCTGTTCGTCGGCAGTTGCGTGGCGCTGAGCGGCTCGGCCGTCATGTTCGCCGTGCTTAACGACATCATGGGGGCGCTCAAGGAGCACTTCGTGCTCACCAACGAGCAGGTCGGCTGGGTTGCCGCGGGCCAGATGGGATTCACCATCGCAATCTTCGCGCTGGGGCCGCTGTGCGATGCCCTGGGCATGAAGCCGCTGCTGTGGTTCGCGTTCCTCTGCCAGATCGGCGGAGCGATGATGGTCATCTTCGCCATCGGCTTCTGGACGCTGTTCAGCGGCGTGCTCATCAACGCGATCGGCAGCGGAACGATCGAAGCCGTCTGCAACCCGCTCATCGCCACGCTCTTTCCCGACCGCAAGACGCAGAAGCTCAATCAGTTTCACGTGTGGTTTCCCGGCGGGATCGTGCTGGGCGGGCTTGCCTGCTACGCGCTGGATCAGGCGGGACTGAACTACTGGAAACTCAAAGTGGCGCTGGTCGTGCTCCCAACGCTGGCGTACGGCGTGATGCTGGCGGGCCAGAAATTCCCCGCCACCGAGCGGGTTCAGTCCGGCGTCTCATTCGGACAGATGTTCGGCGAAACCTTCCTCCGCCCGCTGTTTCTGGTCCTGCTGGTTTGCATGATGCTGACGGCGTCGCTGGAGTTGGGGCCGCAGCGATGGATCCCATCGGTGCTGGAAGCCGGGCATGTGCCGGGCATTCTCGTGCTGGTCTGGATTACCGGGCTGATGGCGGTGATGCGGTTCTTCAACGCGCCGGTCGTGCGCACGCTGGGGGGGATCGGCGTGCTGCTGGTCTCGTCAGTGCTTGCTGGCGTGGGTCTGGCGATGCTCAGCTTCGCAGGCACGGTGTTTCAAATCGGCGTCGCGGCGACGGTTTTCGCGATCGGAGTCTGCTATTTCTGGCCGACGATGCTCGGGACCGCAGCGGAGCGCGTTCCACGCGGCGGGGCGCTGGCGCTGGCCGTTCTGGGCGGCACGGGAAGCCTCTTTTTCAGCGTCGTGACCACGCCGCTCATGGGCAGAATTGCCGATCATTACCTCCACCAGGAGTTGACAACCCCTGCCATCGTTGATGGAAAGACTATCGACCGTCAGGCCCAGACCGCCGCGGTGCTCGAACGAGTCGACGCCTCATATCGCGCCTGGTCCCAATCGCTGGGAGACACCAAACGCGATCAAGCCTCCAAAAAAGACATCGCCGGCGCCCTGCCCCTGGTCGATCAGGCCCTGGAACGATGGCATCAGACTGGGAAGCTGCCGGAAGTCGTCACCGCCAACGCCCTTCGCGGCGCGATCAGCGGCGGGCCGGATTCCGCAGCCCCCGCCGCGGGCGCGCAGGCCGAAGCCGCTGCCGCCAAAGCCGAGGCCAAGGCGATCCTTGACCCCGCCGAGAACCACGGCGGGCTGATTTCGTTCCGCTACGTCGCGCCGGCGTCGATCTTTCTCATCATCGTATTTGGAATCATTTATCTGCGGGACGCCGCCGGCCGCCGCTCGGGCAGGCACGCCCCAGCATCGCCCTGACCGGCGGTGCCGGCGACGCGCCCGGCAATCACCTTCCACGCTCGCCGGGCCGGGCGGTATGATCTGTAGTATGAACCACACCCACTCACCTTCCCGCCGATCGGTCCTGAAAACACTCGCTGCCGCAGGAGTAGTTTCTGTGCCGCTGAGCGCCGTCTCGGCGCCGGCAACCGCCGCCGACGAGCCGCCCGCCGACCCCTGGCGCGGACTCAAGATGGGAATGGCCTCCTACAGCTTTCGCGGCCTGTCCCTCGACGCATGCATCAAAGGAATTCAGCGGCTGGATCTCCGCTACGTTTCCATCAAAGACGCCCATCTCAAGCTCACCTCCAGCACCGAGGAGCGGAAGCTGGTGGCACAGAAGTTCCGCGATGCCGGGATAACGCCGCTCAGTTGCGGCGTCATCTATTTCACGAATAACGAGGCCCAGGTCCGCAACATCTTCGAGTATGCCCGCGACATCGGCGTACCCACCATCGTCGGCGGGCCCGATCCCGACGCCCTGGACCTGTCCGACAAGTTCGTCCGGGAATTCGACATTCGCATCGCGATCCACAACCACGGCCCGACCGACAAGCACTATCCCACGCCCACCGATGTCTGGAATGCCGTGAAGGACCACGATCCCCGCATCGGCCTGTGCATGGACGTCGGCCACACCGCCCGCATCGGCGCCGATCCCGTCCAGGACATCCGCCGGTACAAGGACCGCCTCTACGACATGCACTGGAAGGACGTGAACGAGAAAACGAAGAAGGGTAAGGAAGTTGAGGTCGGCCGCGGCGTCCTCGACATCCCCGGCATGCTCCGCGCGGTTCTCGACATCCGCTATTCGGGCCATCTCGGGCTGGAGCACGAGAAGGACCCCAAAGATCCCATCCCCGGCGCCGCCGAGTCGATCGGATATACCAAGGGCGTCCTGCGGATGATGTGAATGAGTGTCCCATTTCCGGCTTCCGGTTGGTCGTGAAATGTGATCATCTTCCTGGATACCCCAATCTCGCCAGGTGTCGAGCTGCGCCTGCTCCGGACCGAACACGCGGCGGAGCTGTTTTCGGTGATCGAGCGCAACCGTGCCCATCTTCGTCGGTGGCTTCCCTGGCTCGATTCGGTCAAGACCGTTGAAGACGAGCTGAACTTTCTGAAGCGATGCGAGCAACAGGTCGCAGACGACGTGGCTTTCAGTTGTGGGATCTTCCGCGACGGCTCGATCGTTGGCGGCATCGGCATCCATCCTATTGATCGTGCCAATCGCAAGACCGAGATCGGCTACTGGCTGGACGCCGACCACCAGGGGAAGGGCCTGATGACATCCGCGTGCCGAGTCCTGGTCGGCCACCTGTTGAGCAAGCTCGAGCTGAATCGCGTGATCATCTATTGCGCCGCCGAGAACCTGCGCAGCCGGGCAATTCCCCAGCGCCTGGGGTTTCAACTGGAGGGGATCCACCGTCAAGCCGAGTGGCTTTACGATCACTTCGTCGATCTCGCCTGGTACGCGATGCTCGCAAGTCAGTGGATTGAATGTGGTCACTTGCAAATGACCTGTGTAAAATGACAAGTGACAAGTGACTGACGACGGCGAGTTTTCCCCGTTCCATCCGTTCCCGTTGGGTTGTAAGACGTGGGAAGAAAGGAGCGGCATCATGCCCGAGAAGCAAACGCTCGAACGGGCCCGCGAAGACAAGCGGGAAGGCAAGGCCCCGTCCACGCAGGCGGGGGAATTCATCCGCGAGGAAATAGACCACATTCGCGAGGGGAAGCACGGCGCCCGCAACACGAAACAGGCGATCGCGATCGGGCTGTCCAAGGCCCGCCGGGCCGGTGTCGATCTGCCTCCGCCCAAGAAGGGAAGCGTGTCGGAGAAAACCTGGAAGAGCACCGAGCACGCCTATGAGAAAGGACAGCGCGGCGGCGGTAAGACCTCGGCCAGGCGATCCCGCGCCGTCGAGAAGGCGTTGAAACGCGAGGGTCGCTCCGCGGCTTCCCACGCGGCACTCTCAAAGCAGGCCAAGTCCAGCGCCGCGCACCGCAGCGCCGCCCAGCGATCCGCCGCGGCAAAGAAGGCGGCGCGGACCAAGGGCTCGGCCGAGCGCTCCGCCGCCGCGCTAAAGGCAGCGCGGACCCGGGCGCGAACCCGGTGAATCGCGCTTCGAGCTTCGAGCCGAATGGTTCTCACGCGCCGCGCCCTTGGAGACCGCGAACCTAGCCGCGCCGGGCACACCATAATTCGCGATAAATGGCCTCGAAGTCCTTCGCAAAGGCGATCGCATTCATCAGCGGCGAGGTCCGCAGCCGGTCGCGAAGCGACCTGCGCATCGCGGCCAGACGCGCCAAATCCGCCGCCGCCGCCACGGCGGTTTGCACATATTGCTCCGTCGTCGTGGCAACCATTTCCGGGAAGCCGGCGTTGGTCAGAATGCTCAAGCCTGCACGCCCGGCGCCGATCGAGCCGGCCAGGCTGACCACCGGCACGCCCATCCACAGCGCATCGCAGGTCGTCAGGCCGCCGGGATAAGGGAACGGGTCCAGCGCGATATCGATTTGATTGTATTGGGCCATATACTGTTCCCGCGGCAGTCGGTCGACGAAATTCAGGCGCTGCGGATCGATCCCGTCGGCGGCGAATTGCCCGCGGACAAGCTCGCGATGGCTGCCCGGCGGGGCATGCACCAGAAGCGTCGATCCTTCCACGGCCGCAAGGATCTTCCGCCAGGCGTCCCAGGTGGCCGCGGTGAGCTTGCTGTAGTCGTTCAGGCAGCCGAACGTAACGTGGCCGGCCTGCTGTGCCGCAAGAGGCGCGACCGCGGGCGCGTCGTAGGGTTTCTCATAGCAGAAATACGTTTTCAGACGGACCGGCCGCTCGACATAGACCTCATCGCCCGACACGTCCAGATACGGATCAGTCAGCCGATAATCCATGGTGTCCGATCCACTGGTCCCGCAGTAAGCGAGGTACGTCGCCTGGATCGAGGCGGGCTTTTGCGCGAAAGTCAGCAGCCGGTTGCCCTCCAGGTGGAGCGAAAGATCGATCAGGATGTCGATCCGATCCTGCCGGACCAGGACGGCCAGATCGTCGTCGGAAATCCCCACCGTGTTTCGCCAGACGTGATCGAACGAGTCGAACCTGCGGGTCATGTCGTCCGGCCGCTCGACGTCGCTATAGCAGTAAATCTCGAATTGATCGCGATCGTGATTGGCCAGCAGCGGCGCCAGCAGCCGCCCGACGAAATGCTCGCGAAAGTTCGCTGAAACGTAGCCGATACGCAGCTTGCGCCCCGCTTCCGAGGCGGTGAGAGGCGCGTGAGGGCGGGGTTTCCCCGCCTGGGGCGTGGCGAAAGCCTGATTCCATCGCGCATGCTCCCTGGCGATTTGCCCGGCATCGACGCCGTCCTGGAAATACAGGGCATGCAGCAACGCGCCGGCCATGCCCGCGTCATGGCTCATAGCGGCGGCGCTGCGAAAGCTCGCGATTGCCGGGTCCAATTGGCCTGTCGCCTTGAGCAGTTTGCCGAGCTGAAATTCCGCCTCGGGGTAGATGGGCCTGAGCGACAGAGCGCGGCGCAATGCGCTGATCGCTTCGTCGACCTCGCCCTTGCCGGCAAGGAGACAGCCGAGGTTATAGAAAGCCTCGGGAAACTCACCGGCCAGGCCAAGCGCCTTCCGCGCCGCCGTCAGCGCCGAATCGGCGCCGTCCTGAACAGCCAGCAGCGTCGCGAGGCTGTTGTAGTATTCAGGCTGGCGGGGGTTGAATTCGATCGCGCGGCGCACAAAGCCCACGGCCAGTGGCGTATGGCCGTAGCGATGGCAGAGCAATCCCATCAGGTGCTGTGCATCGGCGTGCCGCGGCTCGCGCGCGATCACCTGCTGTAAGATGAATTCCGCCTGCGGCAGTCTTCCCGAGCGAAAGTGGTCCGCGGCCTGTTGATACGCCTCCTGCGTGGTCATCGCCGGAGATTCTAACGCGCTTGACGATCCGCGAAGCATCATCGTCCTCCGCGACGAATCCCGCGCCGGCCACGGCGGTGGCAAGCCCATCGCCAAAGTCCTCGACGAAGCCGCGGATGGATACGCGTTTCTCGGGAGGGTCTTCGGAATTGATTTCTCAAAACCGAATCCGCCACAGATGAACACGGATGGACACAGATGAAATACCGGAGAAGGAGATTGTCCTGTGACCGGAAATACCGTCCGCGAAGGACGCGAATGTTGCCAACCACATTGACCCCGGCTTTTTCGCGGCCTTCGTGTGCTTGGCGGATGAACTACCAAACACATGTCACCTTCCGGCATGCCTGGATTAATGGATCGCGTGTCACGATTTTCGCGCCGAGCCGTTCTGCTGAGATTGCGATGAGACGATCGTGCATCTCTGGTATCTCATCGAAGTCGCCCAACCGCCGGGTATCCGCCATCGTGATCGGCTCGAACCGGTACACTGGGTTCCTCTGCAAGAAGTCGACGTAGCGTATGAAGTCGTTTTCCAGGCCGGCCTTCCTCAGCAGCCAATACAACTCCGAAAGGACGATCGGATGGACGAGCAGTAGCGCGCCGCCGGCCTCTGCGTCCTTGAAGGCTTGCTCTGCGTTCGGCGAGAGCTTCGGGTCGTGGAATTCGTACCAGTAAACGGCGTGCGTATCCGGCAGAAATAGGTTCATTTCAAGTCTGCGAGTTTCGATTTCCAGGCATTGTTCATTTCATCAAGGGCGGCATCGATGTCGAGCGGAGCGCCGGAATTGCCGGCGAAAATGCCGCTACGGGCACGGGCCGGCGCCATGCCTCCTCCGACCTCCGGTGCGTCGGGTTGCACGACCAACACCACCTCGGCCTTGCCCGCAGGCAAGCCCAGAGGCACCTCGAGCCGGAGTTTTCCGTCGCCGCCGATTTCCGCGTTCACTTTCACCGTGGTCATGACGAGTTCCTTCGAACGAAAGTTAATTCTACGTCGCGACCCTGGCTCGCAAAAGCGCGCTCACCGCTTCTTGAACTGCGACTCGCGACGGCGATTGATCAGGGCCTGCTCCTTCTTGCGGGCGGCTTCGACGGGCGTCGCGGGTTTGAGGGCGGCGCGGGCGCGCTGCTGGATGTTGCCGCCGCGGGGGGCGTAGGCGGCCCGCTTGAGCTGGGCGTCGTCGGGATCGGGCTCGTTGCCGCAGTTCATGCAGTAGGCCAGGTCGTAGTCGGCGATGGCGCCGCAGAAAATGCAGCGGCCCTCCATCCGCCGCTTGGCGATCAGCCGCTTCCGCTCGTGCTGCTTGAGGTAGCCCAAAGTGCAGTAATAACCCATCACCAGCAGCCCGATGAGCAGGATCACCGGATGGACCAGGCTCAGCACGGCCAGGACCACAAACCAGCACGCCAGCGCCGAGAAAAACAGGGCATAAACGTGGAACGGCGGCACGCCGGTCAGGTTGCGGTCCGCCGCTTCGTGAATGAGCATCATCATCCCCGCCGCCAACACGAAGGGCCACACCGTCCACCCGTGCGGCATGACGAAGTTGATGACCACTCCGCCGACGATCATCGCCAAGATCGCTATGTACGACCAGCGCAGTTCCGTGCGCACATATTCGCGAATCCCCCGGCGAAGAAATGCCTTGCCGCGTTCCTTGATCTCATGGAACCGCCCCTCGCCCTTCACCGGGTCGAGAAACCGAAAGACAAAGCCTTCGATGCGCTTGGGTTCCACGGCGAGCGCATTGTACGCCGCGTTGGCTCGGGCGGACATTGCTGTTCAGGGCGAAGACACACGGTTTTGGTGAGGTCAATGCAGCTGGTTCGGCATTCTATTCGGTCTCCTCCTCGGCGAGCTCAGGGTGTTGTGCGATCAGCCATTGCTTCACGCGGGCCAACAGGTCTTTGGCAAAATCGATCATCTGATTCGCCTCCTGTCGCGTAATCACGCCCGCCGTGTCGTAGACGCTCATACCGCGTTTTTTCCGGCGGTCGTCGAAGTCGGCAATGCCTTTGGCGTCCAGGCCAACGGTGTGGGCCAGCGATTGGATCACACGGAAATGATTCGAGTCTCCCTTGGCGACGGCGTAGCCGCTCGCGACCAACGCGGCATTCGAGGCCTGAAGGGCCGCGTTGTAGGCGATGTTGAATTTCCAGTCATCGCTGAGTCCCTTCGATCTGCAATCTTTCAAATCACGCTCGGCCAGAGCGAGCAGGTCCGTGACTTCTTGCGGACTTGCCTGGTGCGCTCTTAGCCAGCCGTGCCTCTGCCACTCGCTTAAGCTCATTCTCGCTCCCCATCAGAAGGATTTTGTCCCCGCCGAGCACTCGCCGCACGAAATGATTGCCCGACTCCCACTTCTGCCGCAGCTCCCTGAGCGGCAGGACGAAAGGATTGATTTCCCGGCCGAGCGGCGCCTCCTGTGGCCGCAGCAGGGAGGAAACCCGTTCGAGCGTCAGCTTCGGATCCGTCGCGATCACCATGACGTCGATATCGCTTTCGCGCCGCTGCTCGCCTCGGACGAACGAGCCGAAAATGAACGCGACGGCGATCTGGTCGCGGGCCTCGATCAGAGCGTCGCGTAGCCGGTCGGCCAGGCCGACCGTCCGTACCACAAGCTGCTTGAGCGGCTCAAAGAGCGATGACTGTGGATTGGCCTGAAAGAATCGATCTTTCTCCTTGCGGAGGATGCCGCACGCGACCAGCTGCGCCAGCTCCCGCTGGACCGCGCCGGTTCCGCCTCCGGTCCGCCGGACGATCTCGCGGAGGTAAAACGACTCGTCCGGTCGTGTGAACAGGAGCGATAAGACCGCCTGTCGAGTCCGTCCGAACAGCACGGCGCCGGGATCATTGGGTGCAACCATTATGGGTACGATCGTACCTGATCTGGGTGCGGGGTCAACTGAATGGTTGAACTGAATTAGCGGCGAACCACGGAGGCGCTGAGGACACAGAGGAAGAAAGGACGAAGGGACAGGAGGCTAAAGCGACAAAGTGGCTCATGCGCGGTTATTTTTCTCGGTGTCCTCGGTGTCCTCGGTGTCCTCGGTGTCTCTGTGGTTCAAACCGTCCGCGTTTCGCCGCGACTCGAAGAGGAGCGCTACCTGGGTTCGCAATTCGCGAAACTCGAATGACGAATGACGAATCAAATCCGAATGACCGAAAGATCGAATGACGAAACGATCGGCTTTTCGGGCAGAGGTTTCGAGCGTCGGTCATTCGGATTTCGTCGTTCCCGATGGCGCGCGCAATCGCATTCGACACTTGCGTCGTACAATGTCTTTGATGAAGGACCTTACCATCGGGCGACACGGGGAAATATCGCTTCCGCAGGATCTGCGGACGCGCTACCGGCTCGAATCCGACACCCCCGTGCGCGTCATCGAGACCGCCACCTCCGTCATTCTCGTACCCCTCACCGAGGCTCCGATGTCGGAGGAATTGCGCAGGGATCTCGAAGAATGGCAGTCCCTGGCGGCCCAGTCTTGGAACGATTTCTCCTATGACGCGGAACCGACGCGGATGGTCTCAAGAGTTCTTGGAATTGGCCGCTCGATTTGATGGCGCAATAAGATTATTTGACCCCGAAGTTGGCCCGTTATTCTGCCGGAGCGCTCACATGGGATGGAAAGCCTTCAACCTTATTGCAACGAACGGCGAAGACGGTTACCTGACAACATTCCCCTCACCAGACGCGGCAGAAGCTCGCGATTATCTCCGCCGCTTAGGCGGAACGTATCAGAGCCAAGGTGAGGCAACGTTTGAGAACGGATTGTACCCAGAAGATAACGACGACCTATACATTGGCGCGTATGCTAACGCCCTCGTGATAGGCAGCGTACCAATTGCTGAAGAAGCGTTTACAGGTAATGTTCCGCGGGCGGTCCAATGCGCAACCGAGTTGCTTCCTGGATGCCGCGCGCTGGTAGCGGTGCTCCACAGCGTCGTCGATCTGTTTGGCTACGCATGGTACGAAAATGGTAAACTTCTTCGCGCCCGTGCGGGGAACGCGGACGACGGCGTATTCTTCGAGAAGGGTCCGCCCCTGCCGATTGAGCTGAAGCTGAAAGCATTTGACGAAACGATTGACGGAGAAGAACTCGTCATGGAGCTTTGCCGGCCATTCCTCGGGTGCCGCATCGATGAGTACGACGCCTGGGATTTGAAGATGGAATTGTTCAAGAGGAAGAAGTGATGACTTCCGGTTGCAACGGGCGAATATCGTTCGCCTTTTACCCCAAGGCAAAAACGCTGATTTCGCCGCAGAAACGCAGGAAAAGTTCGATTGGTGTCCCATCACCTCGATGATTTTATAACCGCTTGAATGGCAAGGTGTTTTTTCGTTGGGTTCTCAAGGGCGAGAACGAAAACTCTCCCGCAATATGGGCACCTTGTCCCATGCTGCGAGCGGCTCGAATGCTGCCGTATTCGCGTTTGGCGATAGAATAATCGCGTTATGCGCCGTCGTTTGATTACGGTTGCCGCCGCATTTTCGCTGCTGCTGTTCCTGGCGGCGGCGGCGTGTTGGGTCCGGAGCCATCGAGTCGCGGACATCGCGGGCTGCTATCACACGACGTGGGTGGGAGATGAAAACCGGTTGGTGGCGGCAGTGCTGAATTCCGAGTGCGGGGGCATACGCTTCTTCTACATGCGCCGTTCTGGAACGATTGATCCACTGGACTCGGCGAGGTATACCTCCGGCAACCCGCCACTCAATTCTCGCACTTACAGGAGGCTGTAGAAGGATACCCGTACATGGATGCGTTTTACCCGGGCATCGGGCGACTGGGGTTCGGGTTTTATCACGGCGCGCGGAAGGAAACGCTATCGGCATTTCTGCCAACCGGAGCGGGATATGGACCGGATTCCGGCGCGGCGCCGATCTCGATGAATGAGCCCAGAGACGTTCCCCTGACCACCAACGACACGTTCGTCCTCGTACCGTATCCGCTCGTCCTGCTGCTCTCGGCGGTGCTCCCGTTTTGTTGGTTGGCCCGCCGCCGACCCTACCGCAATGGAGACTGTCGAGGCTGCGGCTATAGTCTCACCGGCAACACCAGGGGCATTTGTCCCGAGTGCGGATCGGCAGTAGCGCAACCGACGAAGGCGCTGGCGTCTGCCGACGAAATGCCCAGAGGCCGGCGATGCTGACCTGGTCTTACGAGATCGAGAACACGTCCATAGGAAAGATTGAGCGTATTCACGAAACGCCGGGATGTTTCTACCGGCTGACAGATGAATCCCGGCTGCGACTGCAAGTCTGGCCCGCATCGTGTTTTCGATGCGGCAGATTCACGGAGGCAGAACGGATCGAAACGCTTGAGGAGCTGGACGCCAAGCTGGCTCAGCTTCGCGATCCTGAACGACGCGGGCTGATTCTGCCGCAGTTGAGGTTCGCGGACCCACTGTTGATTGAGCAACTCATCGGTCAATGCGAATTGCGGCGCGCGTGGCGGCAGACGCGCGTAAGCCCCGCAAAGTGCATTGAGTGCGGCAGCACGGAGATTTGCCTGTTGTCGGGGAATGAGCCAATCTCCCATCCGTGCGGCGTCGGCGAACTTGTCGTCCGCATTTCCCTGTCGGGCGGCATCAGCATCAGGTATGAGATCCTGGTCACGCCCGAAGGCGATCGCCTTCCGCTCGAACCGTCTTGATTCGCCTGACTGGTGTGACCTCAAAGCCGCAGATAACGGACTTGCCCTTCCCACTCACCGTCAACGCTGCACTCGGCGACGATCGACAGATCTTCGACCGCGCGGCCGATTGAGAACGACCGCGGGAGTTCGAACGTGCCGGACCTCTTCGAAGAAAACGCGCGGTGCGAGAATCCGCGGCGGCGCTGCGCTTTGCCGGCGTCCCTTCGGCAAGCTCAGGACAGGCGTGGGGTCCGCCGACCACGTAGCGCACCTCGTGCCGGGGAGGTGTTCCGCCCTTTTCGTGCGAGGGGCTCGAAGTCAAAGGATCGCTGCGGCGCCAGGCGGACCCCACGCCTGCCCTGAGCCTGCCGAAGGGCCGGGGGCAGAGCCTCGGCGTCGCCCCGGATTCTTGGGAAGCATCAATGTTTCAGCAATAATCAGATAAATGGCACAAATGGCACTGGCCAAAATTAGTGCCAAAATCGGCCAAAAGTGCCACTCTGGAACGCCAGTGCTGATTGCTGAATCGGGGGCTGAACGTCGCTGAACGGAACTGAACGTTTTCGCGATTTTCAGGCGAGCAGGGACGGCGATCTGGGGAATGTCCCCTGTGTCACCACATGCTCAAAGAGGGGACATTTGGGGACATCGCCGGTCCGAGGGAGACACGGAGACGCGGAGACACGGAGACGGGGCGAAATGGGTCACGCCAGGATTTCCTCGACCCGGCGGGCGGTCTCGTCGCTAACGCGAATTCCGCTGGCCGCGGCGTTCTCCTCGACCTGACGCGGCTGGGTGGCGCCGATGATGCAGCTGGTCACCTCGGCACGCCTGAGGATCCACGCCAGGGCGAGCTGGGCGATCGAGCAACGGTTTTCCTGGGCGATGGGGGCGAGGTGCTGCACCTTGGTCAGAAGCTGCTGGTTCTGCACGAGCGGCTTGATGAACTGGTTCTGGCGTTCGTCGCGCGCGCGGCTGTCGCCGGGGATCGGTTGGCCGGGCTTGTATTTCCCGGTCAGCACGCCTTGCCCGAGCGGCGACCAGACCACCTGCCCGATGCCGGCCTGATGACACAGCGGCATCACCTCCCGCTCGATGTCGCGATGGATCAGGCTGTATTGCGGCTGGCTGGAGCGCGGGGCGTAGTAGCGGTCGCCGCAGATTTCCAGGCATTCGCGAATCTTCTCCGCCGGCCATTCGGAGAAGCCCCAGTAGAGGATTTTTCCCTGGCGGATCAGATCGTCCATCGCCCGGACGGTTTCATCGAGCGGCGTGCTCTCATCGAAACGATGACACTGATAGATGTCCAGGTAATTCGTGCCAAGCCGCTGCAAGCTCGCGTGACATTCCTCGAACACATGCTTGCGCGAAAGTCCGCGGTCGTTGGGGCCTTCGCCCATGGGAAAAAAGACCTTGCTGGCAAGAACGTAGGAGGAGCGTTTGCGGTCCTTGAGCAGCTCACCCCACGCCTGCTCGCAACGACCGCGGGCGTAGGCGTCGGCGGTGTCCAGGAAGTTGATCCCCACCTCGAAGGCCTTGTCCATCACGGCCTTGGCCTGCTGCTGCTCGATGGCATTGCCGAAGGTGAGCCATCCACCCAGGCCGATTTCCGACAGCTTCACACCCGCTTGTCCGAGCCGACGATATTGCATCCTGCGCTCCTTTGTCCGGCGGGCATTGGAGCGGGAAAGCAAACGCCTGCCAAGAGCGCGAAAAACATTCGAAAAACGTTTCATTCTGTTTCAAACGTTTCATGCCACGGCGGGGGCGATGCAACGTTTGAAACAGAATGAAACGTTTTCGGCGTGTTTTTTGCCTTCGCCTGATGAGCGATGTCCGAGGCAAAGCTGGTTAGAATGCCCGGCTGCAACACGTCTGTATTTCGAGAGTTGAGGCAGGAGCGGCGGGGTTTGCAAGCCCGCCGGTGACGATGGATGTTCCCGGGAAGGAACTTGTGGAGCGGGCGCGACGGCGCGACGCGCAGGCGTTTGCGCGGCTGATCGGCGCGTACGAACGCGTCGCGCTGTCGGTGGCGTTCGGCGTGCTGGGAGACGCTTCGGCCGCGGGGGACGCGGTACAGGAGTCGTTCATCCGCGCCTGGGAACGCCTTGGCGACTTGCGCGAGCCCGAGCGGTTCGGCACCTGGCTGTGCGGGATTGTCCGCAACCAGGCGCTGGACGCGCTG
>DATHPP010000450.1:0-6611 GCA_035483795.1 Tepidisphaeraceae bacterium
AACGCCGAAGAAAGGCCCGCACGAACTGGCCGACGTGCTGCGGACTGCCGCTTTCCTGGGAATAGATCCAGAGCTCCCGACCCTCAAGCTGCCACTGAAACTGCGGCCAGTCTCCCGCTTCATCGGGGTCGATGCGGATCCCGGCGGCAGATAGGTGCTGCGAGCCGCCGGGTCCGAGCAGGCGCCTGGCCCAGGCCGCCTGTCGGCGGTTCACGGGGGACAGGACCTGGCTGAATTGAACGTAGTTGTCGGCCATCGGGTTTTCCTTGGTGAGAGAAGTGGGTGAGATCTCGTAGGAGAGAACAGGAGGCACCAATGGTGGTGTGCACGGCAGAGCGCGCGGGGGCAGTTCAAATGGGAGTTGAACGGCTTGATCTAACGGCACGATTCGGATGGGCGTGCAGCTCAGGAGTGCTCTGCGGCAGTTCCGTCTTCGAGCAGCTGCAGTGGAGGAATGTCGCGCAGCGCGGTCCGGGCTTGGCGGACCACCTGGGCAAGAGAATCACCGACCTGCAGGGCCTCCTCCAATTCCGTAAGCGAAACCAGGACTTCATTGCCGTCCTGGCTTGCCCTGGCGCAGCGCGGTTGCTGCATCCCCGGCGCCCAATAGAGAAACTCGGCGTCGCAGTCGTGCCCCGCCGCGCGGTGACGCTGGAAACTCAAGCCCTTCTCTTGGCAAAACCGCTCGAGGTTCTCGAACTGCCAGGCCGAGGCCTCAGAATCGTAAAACCGCAGCGGCTGGTTCGTGGCGATCGCCGCGTGAAAAGATGGCTCGTCTGCATGCTCACCGTCCCATTCGGTTTTGGCCGCGTCCCGCTTGGCGGCGGCAATCAACCGTTGCAGCGTTGGCTGATTCACGAGCCCGCCGATGCGAATCTGACTGACAAAGCGGTCGGACATGCGCATTCCTTTCTGTCGGGCGGACCATCGTCCCGGCAAGTTCATCCGGTTGGAGAATCCGGGGCCGGGAAATCGTCTGCCCAGGGTCTTTGGGCGAGAAGGATGTCGCGGCCGAGGGCGGCGCAGGCCTGCACGTAGGCCTCGCCCAGGTCGATCCAGTCCGAGTCGGCCAGCGGCGCATGACAGCCGCTCTCGTCGTGGAACACGCCGCCGGTTGCATCGACCGTCTGGACAAACTGGCAAAGGGCCTGGCGGCAGGGATCGAGTGACGGCGGGTCAGGGGAGGTGGAATCGGGGGTTGCCATGGCACGCTCTCCTTTTGAGGAATCAGCCGATCGCGCCGGAAGCCATCGGTGTTGGGATGGGAAAGCTTGTAGCGCTGGCCCTTGTGGCTGGCGGGGCGACGGCCAGGCCGCAGCTCATCTCGCTGGCCAGGAGGTTGAGCGACAGGTCCGGGTCGGTCGGTAAGTCCCGCAGCCAGCGGGTGAACTGGCCGAGCATCAGCCCCGCCGCGATCGAGGCGGTGTAGATCGTGCTTCTTGCGGTGCAGGAGCCGCCGTACGCCTGCTCGGCCGCAAACAGCGTGGTCGGATAGTGCTCCTCGCGATCGGGCCGCCGGCAGCTCAGCACGCGGATGACCTCCGCGCTCATTCGCCCGTCGACAAAGAAGGCCGCACGCTGGTGCAGCGTCTCCCAGATGAGCCGACGCGTCTGGATCTGATCGACACAGCAGAAAATCACCATCGAGTGGAGCGTGACGAGCTGCCGCGCCGAACTGCGGGCAAAGCGGCGGGCGTGCGTGGTCAGGCGCAATTGCGGGTTGATCAGGCGGCAGTGCTCCCCGGTCGCCTGGACCTTGGCCTGACCCACCTGATGGTTCCAGAAACCCTGGGGGGCCAGGTTCTCGGGACCGACGTGGTCGTGATCGAACAGCTCCAGCGAGCCAGCACCCATCGCCGCCAGCTGCAAAGCGACCTGGCGGCCGATAGCGCCGACACCGATGACCAGCGCGTGGCAGGCGGCCAGCTTGTGGGGCGGAACCAGCTCGCGCTGGCGGAGGTCGCGGTTGGCATAGAGGCCCGAAGGGATCATGGTGACACCTTCCCTTCCTCCCGGAAGCCGGAGCGCTCTGCCCACTCTTCCAGCTCGCGCTCGTCCCACCAGCCCAATGGCTCTTCAAGGAACATCTGGGCCAGGGGCCCGGGGGTTTCGGGGTGGACGTTCTGGCCGTACTCGCTGACCCAGCCCTGCACGCGCCGGGAGAAGTCGATCGCCTGCTCCAGGGCCGCCTGCGGCCATCCTTTCCAGTCCACCCCCACCTCCAGCGGCAGCTGCCCACCGGGGCCGGCGGAAAAAGAGAGGCGGCAGTAGGTCTGGCGGGTGCGGCTGAGAATGAACATGACGGCCCAGTCGTTGCGGCCGAAAACGCGGTCGAAGGTTTCTTCATCGATCAGGCTGGGGGTGGCGCTTTCGCCGGGGTGGGTGTGCACCCAGAGGCGGGCAAAGCGCTGGGGTTGGAGTCCGCCGTCCACGCAGGCGTCGAAGTAGTCGGCCACCGCCACGTCGTCAAATTCCACGCTGGCGGCGGTGGTCTTCTGTTCGACGGTGTGAAAGTCCTCGACGTAGAGCGGGTCTTCGGCGCTGCTGATCCCAAAGCCGCCGACCTCGGTGTCGCCGGCGTAGAGGAAAAACAAAAGCTTCAGCCACGCCAGCGGGGAAAACACCAGCACGCGGGCCGGGGCGCGGGGAAGGAAATGGACGCGCTGGGGTTTGTTGTCGATCTCTTTTGGCGATGCATTGGGGTTCATGGGTATTTACCTCCAGTGGTTAGAGAAGAATGCGGGTCATCGGCTCAGGTGCGCTCCGCGATCTGCCCGCCGGGCCGCGCCGGCGGCTCCGGGGCAAAATGGGCAAAGGGGCTCTGCCCCGCGGCCAGGGCCTCCAGATGGCCCCAGAGCAGCGTGTCGGTCTGGATGATCTGATAACGATCCTGGGTGGGACTGACGCTCCAGGAGATCCCGTAGGGGGTGATCTGAATCGTGTCCCCCTCCACGTTGACGCGGTGCGGTTCGGAGAGCGGGTCGCTGGAAACCGTGTGCCAGGGGCTCAGGTCCCACTCGACGCGGGCCTCCTCGTAGGGCGGGGAGAACTCGCAAGCGAAACGCACGCGCGTGTCGCGGACGTGGATGGCTTGCCCAGAGGCATCGGGCAACAGCGGCCGCACCGATTCCAAAGTGCTGCGCAGCCCCAGGAGCACCGCCGCCTGGTCGCAGTCGATATGGAGCACGGCGTAGACGACCTCGGGATAGCTGTCGCTGCTCTGGCACTGACACAACAGAGTCCATGGCGGCGCCGCGGCGGGCGCGAGGGATTGGGGCTCGACCGCATCGCCTGTGGGCGTCTGCTGTTCCGGGGTCTGAACTTCGCCGCTGGCGGCGGTGTCATCGCCTGGCATTGGGCCTGGCATGGGCTCTTGCTCGCGATCGCCGGGACCGCTTGCGGCAATACACTGCGGACACATGCCGCTGTGGGCGTCGACGCTGTCGCTGTCCACCACGCGGTGGCACACGGAGCAGTTTTGACAGCAGTTGGGACAGCAGTCGCGATCTGATTCCCCATCGCGTTCCAGACAGCCGTTGCAGCAGGTGCGGTCGCACAGCGCGCAGCTGCCGATGCAGTCCTGGCAGAAGGAACTGTTGCAGACATCGCAGCGATACAGGTCATCAGCCGAAACGTACCCTTCGCAGTCGCAGCAGCGCGAGCCTTCCCATTCCTCCAGGCGCACGTAGGGACTCTCGGGGTTGTAGGTGCTGAGCACGGAGCGGACCAGGAGGAACGCTTCGCAGAGGCGGCCTTCGGAAAGGGCCCGGGCCAGGGGCAGAGTCGCTTCCCCGGCGCACAGCGACCCGTCGGAGACGTGGGGGTGGGTGATGACGGAATTTCTCTCGGCGGGGTTGGGTTCCAGGGCCACGCACTCAAAGCAGGTGCTGTCGCGATGGGTGACCAGCTCGCAAACGTGCAGCACGATCGAGAAGGGCCCCAGGTCGATCCCTTCCAGCACGATCGGATCGGTGCGGGCGGAAAGGGTATCGCCCTGGGGATCGATCTCGGTCTGCTCAAACTCCTCCTGCAGCTGCCGCAGTTCCGCCAGGAGCAATCCCAGCGACGGGACCCGCGGCAGGGCCTCGTCGCGGGTACGGACGAGTTGCTCGGTGAGCACTTGCAGCCGCGTCGCCAGACCCAATAACTCGCTGCTCAAGCGCAGTTCCAGCTCGCTCCAGCTGCGCTCAGCGGCGAGGGCGCGACGGCGGGCGGTGCGGCAAACGGATTGGGACAGGTCCACGAGGCCGCAAAGCCCCTGCTCGATCCGCTCGCGCTGTCGCTCCAGCGGCCGGTTCAGGCGGCGGTGCAGGGCGCGGGCCGCCAAAAACAACGTATGCTTTTGTTTCTTCATGGGCGCCTCGCAGGTCAAAGACCACAGGGCGAAAAGAGGCCAGGCCGGGCCCGGCCGGCAGCGATACCAGACCGCGCGCGGCCGGGCCGGGCCCGGAGAGAATCGCGGGTCGCTGGCGCCTACGCGCCCTGGATCTTGGTGGGCGTGACCGAGACGCGGTCGCCCGCCAGGACCACCTGCTCGGCGGCCGCCGGCTGGCGGTTGACGCGGATCAGAAAATCCGCGGGTTTCTGCCCCGGCATTTTCTGCTCGAAGAGCTTGGCGACGGTGATGCCGTCAGAGACCTCGACGTGGTCGGCAAAGCCGCCCCCGTCGGAATTGATGAACAGGATGCGCATGGGCACATCTCCTTTCGAGAAAAATGGGAGCCAAATCAAATGGCGGGAACGCCCCGCCGCGATTTGGCCCATGGCTGGCAACGCGACAGAGAAGCGAAGACGGCGAGCGTTGCCGGGCGGCGGCAGGATTCGCCTCCAGAGGGCCGGCGCGGCTCGGTCCCGGATTGACGCCCTAAACCTGGGCGTCAGCTCGAGGCAGGGTGGAACCGGCTGCGCCGATGGCCGCTGGCTTGCCGAGGCTGGGAGAACCGGCGGCGTTGCGGTGAAGGCGGCCGATAGGGCCGACCGCGGCGACGCGGGGTCTGCCCGGCGATTTGACCGCTAAACGCTCCTAAAGATTATGCCCCCGATACCCGCGAAATTTAGCGCGCCGGGTGAAGGTCGGCACTACCGACGCCGGGCCGGTTGGACCAGATCGAAAGTCCGAAAGTCCGACGTTTGCGGCACCGTGAGGGTAAACATCGACACCATTGACCGCCGCAATCCTCGCCCCGGTGCGGTCGCTCGGCTACATCGTGGAGGCTCTTGCGTCTTGGACAGGGTAGGGATTGGCGGTCGCCCCCGCCGCCGGCGCCTTCATTCCCTCAAGCTGGATTGCCCCCTTGCGTGGGGTCGACGGTACCCCTGCCGGTTTCAGAAGGGCAATGAAGAGGGCGCTGTCGCAAATCGCGAATTGTTTCGACACTTGGGTATCAAATGCTCTATCCTGGCTTCGTCGGCGGGCTTTCCCCGGCGAGGCTTCCCCCCTCCTTGCCACCCCGCCGACGCCGAATAGTCCCAGCGGACTAACGACGCTGGGACTTTTTGTTGCGCCGCCACCTTGCCTGAGAAATCCCCAGCGTCTGGGATCCCGCTTGAGCTTTGGCCATGAACGATGTTTTGCCCGGGCCGGCCGACGGGCCGGTTTCGGAACCGCGGATGGCTTCGACACCGTCGCATCACCGCTCAGGGTCGACCCGGCCGTCGCCGATTCAGACCGGGCTACCGTTTGCGTCTGCACCGAGGGCGGCGCGGCCGCCGCCATTATCACCTGCGGTTTCGCATCCGGCGAGATGCTCGGCTCTGGGGCCTTGAGCTCTTGAAGCATCCACTGGAATAGCCCGGCGCATGGTTGACCCACCCAAACGTCAGTCCGAAAGTCCGACCTTTGGGCAGTCGTGTCGGCACAGGCGATCCTCTCTAATTCGCCGCTACGGTCGTCGACCCCGACTTGGGCAGCCGGTCCCGGCCGTAGAGCTCCATGACCATGGCTTGATAGCCCATGTGCGGCGAAATAAAATCGCCCCGGATTTTGCGGACCGGGGCGCGGAGCCACGAAGCAATTTTGCGGACGCTTGGTGATTACATGGAGTTCTGGAGACTGGTCCAGCGACCGAGCACCTTGGTGCCGACGGTCGTGATGGCGGCGATGGCTGCGATGACGATCAGCCCGGCGACAAGGGCATATTCCAGAACCTCGCCGCCGCTCTCGTCGCGGATAAAGCTCAGGATGCTTCGCACGGCTCTCTTTCCCTTCTGGCGAAAAAGTTGCCCCCCGGCAACGGAGCATCCGGAGGCAACTTAATGAATGGCAGGGAAGTCGGGGGCATGACCATCCGCTTCCCCACCCGTTGTATCGTCGCTTACATATCGCGACTTCAGTACAGAAAAAGCCCCCGGCTATGCGGGCCAGGGGCGGGGTAACGCATACGGAAGCGCGATGCTTCCCATCCATCATCGTGCATGCGATCCGTCAAGTTAATTTGGCGCAATGAAAATCCGGCCCCTGTCCCCATTCAACAGGGGCCGGAATCAAAGATTTCGCTGGCAGGCGCAGAGAAAAGTCCCAACGGTGGGCTCATCGCTGGGACCATTTCGGCGTCGGCGAGGTGGCGAAGGTCGGGGGTTTTCCTGCACCGGACGTCCCCGCCAACGGGGGG
>DATHPP010000451.1:0-3083 GCA_035483795.1 Tepidisphaeraceae bacterium
TAGGAGGGGTCGTAGGCGGTGACGGTGTAGGTGTAGGCGACGCCGGTGGTGGCGGTGGTGTCGGTGAAGGAGGTGAGGGTGGTGCCGCCGAGGGCGACGCCGTTGCGGTCGATTTCGTAGGAAATCAAGTTAGAGGGGGACGCGCTGGGCGAGGCGGCCCAGGAGATGGTGACGCCGGAGGATCCGGACGTGGCGCTCGGCGTGCCCGGCGGCTGGGGCGGGGTGACGGAGTAGCCGGCCGGTGCGACGCCTGTGCTGGTGCCGAAGGATCCGCTTGGAGGAGATGTCCCGCCTGAGCTAATGGCTTGGACGGTGTAAGTGTAACCGGTGCTCGGCGTCAGACCAGCGTCGAGGAACGAGGTGGCGGAGACGCCGGTGGCGATTTCGGTGGTGCCGCGCCAGACGTTGTATGTGAGCGGCGTGGGACTGGGATCGGACCAGCTCAACAGGATCGACGTTGCGGTTGTTTGGGCGCTGAGATTGGTCGGCGTATTGGGAACGGGCGTGGTGGTTTTCGCAGTCACTTCCGGCGAGTTGTAAGAGCTGTCGCCGGCGGAGTCGCGGGCGACAATGAAGTAGGTGTAGGTGGTGTTGGAGGGGAGGCCCGTACCGCCGCCGTTGTCGGTGTAGCTGGTTGCGGTTGAGCCGGTGTTGGTGAGGAACTGGAAATTGCGGTAGATGTCGTAGGAGCTGACCTGCTGGCTGGTAGAGGCAGTCCATTGGAGGCTGACGCTGTTGGTAGTGGCGGACGCACTGGGGCTCGTTGGAGGGTTGAGCTGAGAGAGCGTGTGGCCGAGGAGGCCATTCTCGAATGAGTTGTCGATGGAGTCGATGGTTCCGGTGAAATTGACGTCGCCATGGAGGTAGGAAACGGGCGATTGCGGGTTGGCGACGTCAGCCGCGACGGCGGAGACGTCATTCTGGTCCACCACGCCGTCGCCTCCTGTGGGATTGTTCGGGCCGATGGTTCCGCCGGCAATGTCGCCCTGAAGGAAGTTGAAGTTGGAGAGATAGTCGTGACCGGCGATGCCATCGTTCCCGGCCAGCTCGATGCCCTGGTCGGAGACGATCAGGGAGCTGTGAAGGATGGCGGCGTAGTTGCCATCAGCCAGAGGCGCGTTGGAACTGAAGGAATAGGTGAGCGAATAGGTGCCATCGCCGTTATCGGAGAAGACGCCGGTGGATGGGACGACGGGTTGGTGGGTATTGAGATTGATGACGCTGATTGCATTGATCCAGCTCTGGGCGGTCATGTGCTGGTTGAACTTGAACTGGAGCTGCTGCGGGAGTTCGTTGGTGACGAGCGACGGCTGGCTCGTCTGGGGGGCAGTGGTGGCGACGAGCACGCCGGAGGGGTAGGAGCTATTGCCGAAAGAGGAGGAGTGGGCGACGACGAAATAGTTGTTCGTACCCGTTGCAGGAGCGCTGTCCGTGTAGCTCGTTCCGGAAACGTTGGCGATCCACGTGGAATTGTTGTTGGAATTGCGGTAGATGTCGAAGGAGTTGGCGTCGACGTCGGAGGAGGTCCAGGCGATGGAGATGCTGTTGTTGGTCGATCCGGTAACGTAGGGCGTGGTTGGAGCGTTGAGCGGCGCGATGCTGAGGTTCAACTGGCTGAGAACGATTTGAAGGTCTGAAGAGTTTATGCCGTACGGCGAGTATTCTGCGTTTCCCTCATTGAATCCACCGGCTCTGTTGAGATTCGCGAGCACGATTTGCAAGTCGGCGGAGTTGACGGCGCCGTCGTTGTTGAAGTCCGCCTGGTGGAAGGAGAAGTCATAGACATAGTCGTGGCCCGAGACGCCGTCGGAGCCGATCACGCCGCCGTTGGAGTTGCCGATTTCGGAGCCATGAATGATCGCCGCATAGTTTCCATCGGGTGTGAGTTCCAGATTGTTATTCAGGTCGAAAACCGCCGAAGTTGGGGTGGAGAGGGTTGTTTCGTACGTGGCGGGGAGGACCGTGCTGGTGGCATCATGATTGTTCAGATTGATGAAATTGACGGCTTGCGGCCCCTGAGTCGATGACCAGACACCCGATGAGACGCTCTGGCTAAAATTGATCGTGATTTGATTCGGAAGCGTATCATTTTGGTAGCTGACAGAGTTGACCGTAGGCGCGGAGCCACCGTCTTTCCCGTGGTGTCTGGGTTTGGGCTTGGGATGGGGACGCGGGGGCTTGTGGTGGCGGATGCCGAGCTTTCCTTTGGCGGCGGTGTCCGGGACATCCAGGAGCGTGCCGGCTTCGGGGGCGATGGGGGCGAGGCCGAGGCTTTCGACGTAGGTATCGAGTTGGACGGTGGCCTCGGGATAGACGGTTTCCAGCACGGCCAGGTCGTGGCGGGCGACGGGGCTGAGGTGTTCCCAGGTGTAGATGAACTGCTGGGTTGCATCCAGCAGCCGCCGGCTTTCCAGGGCCTCGACGACGTGAGCGGCGGCCTTTTTGATTTTGTCGTCTGGCGTGGGAAGCAAAGGGCCGGTCGTACGACGGCGCGACGATTGGAACGACCACTGGAGCGACATGGCTCCTCCTTCAGAAGGCCTGGGTTTTGGAATTGAGCGTGGGAAACCCCGGGAACGAGCAGGCGACCCAAACCCGAGGCGCAAGTGCGCCTCGAACAGCCGCATTCACTTACTGGCGCGCACGATAATCAAATGAGATGCGGCAATGCAATCACCTAAACAGGTGATAGCGCGCGGAGCTGGCAAAAGACCGCGCTTTCGGGGCAAATGAAGCGAGATGGGGCAGAGATTGCCTCTGCCCCATCGAGCAAAACGGAAGGTTTTCTAGAACGTCTATGCCGTACCGACCATGATGCCGGCTGCGTCGACGCGTTGCTGCCAGACGGTGTCATACGCTTGCACCTGCTGGATGGTGATGGTGCCGGGGAGGGTTGTATCTCCTGTTTGGCCGGAGGCATTGGGGGTCCAGGTGTCGTTGCGGCCGCCGGAGCCCATCCAGCCGAGGGTGTTGCCATACTCCTGGTCGTTGCCGAAGTTGGGGTCGTTGCCCTCGTTCCAGACGTAGATGCCGACGTTCTGGCTGGCGACCTTCTGGCCGGTGGGCAGCAGGCCGGAGGAGAC
>DATHPP010000452.1:0-15185 GCA_035483795.1 Tepidisphaeraceae bacterium
AGACAGGCATGTCCATCTCTTTTCAATCACCCAACCTTCCCCAAAGACCCCACTGTTTCGTGCCGGCGGCACCTCCGCGCTAAACTCCGGGGTCTGGGGCGGAGCCCCAGCTACCTACGCAAAAACCGGATGAGCCCCAAATCGCGCCATTTATCAAATTATTGTGACGCAATGTGCTCTGCGATTCCGCCGGTCTTGCCCAGACCGCCGGCACTGCCGCTCCTTCAGCCGCCAGAGCAGGCTCGGGTTGTGGCGCCAGCTCATCCCGCGACCTCGCCAGCTCCCCCGGCGCCTCGGTCATCCGCTCGATCACCTCACCGCACTCGCTCCGAGCCGTAACCTTTCTGGACCAAGATTTGCGAGTTGTTGGGCGCCATGAGCAGCCGGTTCGCATCGTCCCTGTGCGCGCAGGCCGGGTCGCTGCCTCCGGAGCGTCCGGCAGTCATCGCAATTCGCGATTGAGAAAGGCATATGTCCGCTCGTGGGCCAGTGTTGCAGCCTCAGCGTTGTAATGCGCCCCGCCATGCCGGGAGAAAGCATGATTCTGACCGGGATAGCTGTAGACCGTTGCGATTGTTCTTTTAGCAAGTGCCGCTTTAATCTCAGCTTGCGCGGTCTTGGAAATGAACTCGTCCTCTTCAGCCAGATGCATCAGCAGAGGCGCATTAAGCCCATCGACCTCGCCCAGATATTTCTCGGTATCGCCGCCGTGATAAGCGACCGCAGCGTCCACGCCGTGGCAGCGCACGGCTGTCAGGAAGACCATCAGCGCGCCGAGGCAATAGCCGAGGATGAAAACCTTGCCGTTGCACTCCGGGAGGTTGCGCGCTGCGTTGACGGTGTCCTCGACGTCCTTGACGCCCGCGTCTCGGTTATAAGCCCCGTACAGACGAAGGCCGTGTTGCCAGTCAGCCTCGGAAGTAACGCTAAGGTCTACGCCTGGCTCTTGACGCCAGAATAAATCCGGTGCTAGCGCGAGGAAGCCTTGTTGGGCCAATTCGTCGCAGGTCTTGCGGATGTCGCCGTTCACTCCGAACAGCTCCTGCAGAACCACGACCGCGGGAGCCGGCAAGGTCTTCGCCTGCGCGATATAGGCGGCAAACGCGCCGTCACGTCCTTCTATGGTGATGTAGTCCTTCATTGTGTTCTCATAAGGCGGCCAGTTCATACAGAACCTCCGCCGATCCCAAGCGGATCGGCGGAGTTCACTTTGTCTGAGAGCGCATGGCTACTGGTTGTCGGGTAAGGAGGTGGCAGCCTCTTCGATGAGCTTGGCTGTTTCCTTCGGATGAGACATGTAGGCCACATGGCTCGACTTCACTTCCACCGTCTTGGCCTTGGCGCGCTTCGCCATCATGCGCTCCTGGTCCGGATTGATTGACCGGTCTTCGGTGGCCACCATGTACCAGGTGGGTTTGCGCTTCCACGCGGGATTCGTAACCTTATGGGTGAACGCATCGGTGGAGATCGGCACCTGCGATATAGCCATGAATGCCGCCTTATCCGGCGGAATGTCCGCTGCGAAGTCGGCCGCGAAATGCTCCTGTTCTATCCACCAATTGCCGTTGCTGTCCGACTTGAACGCCCTGGAGGCTTGCGGCAGGGCCTGTTCGATCGACGCACAGCTCTCACCTTCATCGAGCGCGAATGCGGCGATGTAGACAAGAGCCGCGACGTTTGGATGGTTGCCGGCCTCGGTGATGATCGACCCGCCGTAGCTGTGACCCACCAGAACCACCGGCCCGCCCATGGCATCGATAGCCGCCTTGGTACACTTGATGTCCTCGGCGTATGAGGTCTCGGGGGGCTGCGCCACCGACACCTTGTAGCCGTCATTCTTTAGGATGTTAGCGACGGCTTCCCATCCGGAGCCGTCGGCGAAAGCTCCGTGCACCAAAACCACGTTCTTAATATGCTGTTTCACGATCATTCTCCTTACTTTAGTCGGTTGGTGCCCCTCTAGGCGGAAGTGGTGGACAGGAGTTGCCCACGTCACGGTCATGGTGTTTAACGCCCGCGGCTTCCGTCGGCAAGCTCACGGCGAAGCGCCTCCGCCTCAAGCCAGTTGTGGAGATGAAATGAGGTTTCCGGCGAGTTGGGAGGGAGAGTATCGCCCAACTGGTTAAGCCACGTCGCGGCCTTTTGCAGCCATTGCCTGGATTCCTCGGCACGACCGAGCTTCTCATTTGCAATGGCCAGCCAAAGCCAATTGACCACGGCGGCAGCCGGCTTCGAATTTGCCGCGATGCTCTCTTGCAGAAGCGGGACGGCCTGGTCGAAATGCCCCAACCGGCATTGAAGTGCGCCCTGCTCCGTCAGCGACCAATACTCCGTGTTCGTGAGATCGAGCTCGTTAGCGCTCATTGCGACGACCTGTTGAAGATCGTCGGACGGCCAAGGCGCCAGCGTGAACGCTCGCGCGAGGATAAAGGGCCTTATTTTGCCCGCCTCGCCCCTCTCGAGCATATGACGGCAGACGCGTCGATAGTCCTGCTCACCGTTGGCGAGCAGTTGCACGGATGCATATTCAAACCAACTGTCGCTGTCGTCCTGTGGGTCAAGCTCGAACGCCTTGGCATACAAACTCACCGCATCGCGACACTTTTTTTGCGCGACCAGCAGCCGTGCTTCATTAAGAAGTTCTGAGCGCCGGTAAGCGCGGCCGTTGATTCTCATGATCTGTTTTGACGCTTCGGCGACATCCTCCGCCCGTTTCAGGCGGCTGGCCGCGTTGCGAAGGTTCTGCCAGGCGTGAACGAAACCCGGGTTGAGCTCGGTTGCCCTTCGGTACGCGATGATGGCTTGCTGGTCGGCGCCGGCGTGGGCCAACGTGGTACCCAGCGCTTCCCAAACAACGTAGTTCGATGGTCGAACGGCAAGGGCCGCTCGGTAGTATTGGGAGGCTTCTGAAGGAGAGCCGCTGCGGTCCAGAGCATTTCCAATCTCGAGATTGAGCCAGAAATCCTGTGGGTTCCGCGATTGTATTTCGCGAAGCAGCCGGCCAACTTCTTCGTCGTAGCCCAAACCGCTGAGAAGCACGGCGAGGATGGCCACCTCGTGCACGGGCGCTTGAACACTGCCGGAGCGGGAGTCATCAATTAGTTTCAGTAGTGGACTTCGGTTTGTCCAAGTCTGCAAATTCCGGAAGTGGTCCCGCCAGCCCGGATCGGGATCGGCAGTACGGGCGATCGATAGCAGGCGCTGGGCGTCGGATTTGGCCCCGGCCACAAATGCTGCATAAGCGGCGCTATCGAGTCCAGCCAGAAGCTGTTTCCGATTTGCCGAAGACCGGACGATTGCCGCGGCGGTTTGCAGAGGCACCTCAGCGCCGAGCCCAAGCTTTTGAAACTCCCGAACATAGGCCGCGTACGCCGCGATGTAGTTGTAGCCATCTGCATCCGGGAGCGCGAAGCTTTGTCGAATCTCGTCCAGCTCCTCGGCGGTCTGAAGATCCGATACGGCCTTGTCGAACTGCACGGTAAGAACCGGCGAGTTCGCGTCAGCCAGACGGCTCCTGGCATCGCTGACAATCTGACTCGCCTCTGCCCATCGCTCCTCTTCACGCAACTTGTCAACGAGGGACAAACCCGATTTGATTGCCTCTCCAGCCCGGCCCTCTCTTAGCGCGTTTTCCGTTCGGCGTACACTGGCGACTTGCTGCATTCGAAAACCAAGGGCGGCGCCGGAACAAACGGCGGCAACCACCACACCGATGAGCGTTGCAGCAGCAGGTCGTCGCCGGGCCCATTTGAGCGCACGTTCGAAGGAACTGGCGCGGCGAGCCAGAACCGGAACACCCTGTCCGAATCGCTCCAGATCAGCGGCCAGATCCGCCGCCGATCCGTAGCGCCGCGCGGGGTCTTTTTGAAGGCACTTGAGACAGACCGTTTCGAGGTCGCGCGGAACTTTTGGATTCAGCTTCGACGGCGACACCGGCTCTTGAGAAGTCAACTGTCGCTCGGTATCGGCGGCGGTCTCGCCTTTGAACGGTGGGCGTCCTGTCAGTGCTTCATACAGAATGACGCCGAGGGCGTAGATGTCTGCCCCTGCTCCGACGGTCCTTGGGTTGCCCAGCGCCTGTTCGGGCGCCATATACGCGGGCGTACCCACACGGGTGCCGCTGATCGTCAGGGTATGATCACCTCCAATCGAATGGGCAAGTCCAAAGTCAGAAATCTTGGGATTGCCATCTGTGGTCAGCAGTACGTTTCCGGGTTTAAGGTCACGGTGAACGATCCCGGCCCGATGAGCCTCCTGCACGGCACCAGCGAGCATTGCCACGAGCTCCGCTGACTTCAACACGGGCTGGGGTGTGCCCACAAAGGCACTGGCCAGCGTGCCGCCTTCTACCAGCTCCATCGTAAAGAAGGGACGCCCCTCGTAATCGCCGCTGTCATAGACCTGCACAATAAAGGAATGTTGAAGCTTGGCGATCGCTTCTGCCTCGCGCCGGAAGCGGGCGCGCTCCGTCTCAGTGGCGAAGGCGCCTGCCAGCAACATCTTGAGGGCAACCGGCCGGCGGAGCCTTAGGTGCTGCGCGCGGTACACGACACCCATACCGCCGCGACCAAGTTCTGCCTGTACGTCGTACCCTGGGATCTGCGGCAAACTTCCTGCGGTGGGTAACGAGGACAAGACTTCAGCGCGGATGCCGACTTGCGGTTCCATGCGGGGGAAAATCGCTTCGATTTCGGCGTCCAGACCACGGAGTTGAGCCCACCGTCCGCGCACGGCCGCAAGCAATTCGGGGCGGTCGCCGCAGCATTCCCCGGCATCGCCGCCCGATTCCAGCATGCGCTCGAGTATCCGCTGGATGTGAACTTCCTCGTCGTCCGTCATGATTCCGGTCTCCGCGCTATTCCTCCGGGTTGCCGAGGCCCTTTGGCTGATCACTCGGAGCCAGATCCAGCAACGATGCATTCAGCAAAACCAAAGACCGATTCAGTCGACGTTGAATCGTCTTGACGGAGACACCGGTGACTTCGGCCGCTTCCACGTGCGTCATTCCCTGGATGCGCACCAACTCGAACGCCTCGCGATCGAGTCCGGGGAGGGCTGCGATGGCGTCGAGGATCCGCCGAAGTGCCGGCCCGACCGTTGGGGCGCTGGTCGGTAGTTCCGGGGCCGCGACGCCTGAATCGCGAAGTTCCACCACGCGCTTCTGGCTCTTTAGGCGGCGGGCCAGGTCATTCAATTCCCAGCGGATGTGCTGATTGGCGAGGCCGAAGAACCCTCGGACCGTCTGAGGACGCGTCGCGCGCAGGGCCTTGAGAAGGCGCTCTACGACAGCCCCGAGTAATTCGTCCGACTCCAGGTTAAGAGGGGGTTGCGTCAGTCTCGGATAGCTGCGGAAAAGGAACTTTGTGCACGCGATGCGCAATCGGGTCACTGCCCGGCCAAGCAAGACTTCAATCACGGGTTCAACTGGAGCGTCTCCGGACAAGCCAGCCAGCTCGTCCAGGTAGTGCTGAATCACCGCCGTGGTCCGCTCGTCGCCCATTCAACGCAACATTATAGTTGAACGCCCCTGCTTCCCCGCAAAATCGTCCAGGTCCTTGCGACCGAGCTTGGCGTAGATAGAGCGCAGTCGGAGCCTCGTCGTGGTATCGCCTGTGGGTGAGTCGATGACGATTTTGCCATAACCTCCATACCGGCGGAGGCGGAAAGAGGGGAGGGGGAACGAGGTTAAAAACGGGCAACCAAGTTCGCCTACAGCAGCGACCTCAGCACCTCCAGGTTCACCTCGTCCCACTCCCGCCCGTTCGAGTCCTTTCCCTTTTCCGTTTCCAGAATTTTTGGAACCCGCGCAAACGCCTCGTCCTGCACGAACGGCTTGAATCCCTCGAGCCCGATCTTTCCCCGCCCGATGTGCTCGTGCCGATCGACCCGGCTTCCCAGGTCTTTCTTCGAATCGTTCAGGTGCAGCACTTTCACCCGCCGCAGTCCCACCGTTTTCGCGAGTCGCTGGCGAAACGCGTCGTAGCCGCGTCCGCGGAAGTCGTATCCCGCCGCAAAGACGTGTGCCGTATCCAGGCAGACCGCCAGGCGCTGCGGGTGCTTCACCTGCTCGATGATTTCGGCCAGGTGCTCGAGCTTGTATCCCAGCGCGCTGCCCTGGCCGGCGGTGATCTCGAGGCAGGTCACGACCCCGTCCGCCGGCGCCCCGGCGTGCACCTCGTCCAGCGCCGCCGCCACTCGTCTCAGCCCCGCCTCCTCGCCTTCGCCCATGTGCGCGCCGGGGTGCGTCACGAGATATGGAATCCCAAGCACACTGCACCGCGACACCTCCTCCGCGAACGCCTCGATGCTCTTTCTCCGCAACCCCTCGTCCGGCGACGCCAGGTTAATCAGGTAGCTGTCATGGCTGACGGTCTTGCGGAACTTCAGCCGGTTGCAGTGCGTCTTCCACTGCGCGATCGCCGGCTCCGCCAGCGGCGTGCACCGCCACTGCTGCTGGTTTTTCGTGAAGATCTGCACCGCCTCGCAGTGCAACTGCTCCGCCTTCAACAGCGCATTGTGCAATCCCCCGGCAATGGAAAGGTGCGAGCCGAACATCCCGGAATTTTACGACCGCTGGATGGATCGAAACAGCGGACCAATGCGGTCGCGTTTCGCCGCGACTCGAAGATGAGTGCTTTTCGGGCATCGCTACAGGAAAATCGCCGCTCTGCAGCAGGCACGCTCCGCGTGCCGTAGCGGACGGCACGCGGAGCGTGCCTGCTACGAGCTACCCCCGATGCTGCTTCCGGGCATGGTGGTTTTGCAGCCCCGCCAGTGAAACCCGTGGCGCCGATGTCGACGGCGCCTGCGCCAGGGTTGCAACGGCGCCGCTTTTGACCTGCGAATTTCCCGCGGCGGTCGGGGCGGCCGCCGCGTTCGTTGCCGCGATGGCCTGATTCCCAAGGCTCGTGTTCAGCGTGAACAGCTCGTCCTGGAGATCCGCGCTGTTCACCTGCCCATCGTAGTTGAAATCCCCCTGGTCCCAGGCGCCGGTTCGGTTCAGGAAGGCCAGCAGAATCTGGAGGTCGGCGCTGTTGACCTGGTGGTCGAGATTGGCGTCGCCGTAAAGGGTGTATGTGAGCTCGATGGTATTGGGGTTGGTGTTGACGCCTTGCCCATCGGCAAAGTCGGCATAGCCGATTCCGGTGGTCTTCAGGTTGCCGGCGAAGTTGGCGGCGGCGCTCGCCGAAGTAATCACGCCGCTGGCGCTGGTCCCCGTCCAGGCGCCGCCGTTGTACCCGGCCTGGAGGTACCCCTGAATCAGCGCCAGCGGATCCGGCCCCGCGCCATAGTTGATGAGCACCGTGCTGCGCTCGATGTCGATGGTCGTCCCGGCCAACGGCGCCGTCCCCTGAAGGCCGTTGATCGTGAACGTTCCCGTGCCGCTGTTGAGATGCATGATGTTCGGCAGCGGATCGCCGTTGGTATAGACGAGCGTGATCGTATCGTTGCCGCCGTTGCCGTTGATGGTCAGACCGTTGGGGTCGTTAGCGGGGAATTGGCCGCCAGTCATGCCCATCGTCCAGTTGATGTCGGTGCCGTCGAGATTCCGGATAAGAGTGATGTTGTCGTTGCCGCCGGTGCCGTCGATCGTGTCCGAGAGCGGCACGATGGCGGGGGTTTGGCCGACGAAGGCGGCGTTGGCTGCTGCCAGAACGCTCGCTGGTTGCGCGCCGGTGGCGAAGGTTTGCTGGATTCCGAACGCGGCGATGGCGCTGGAAAGCAGCACGCGGCGCTCGAGGTCTTCGGCGGTGAAAAGAGGATCGGTCCGCAGGGTGCCGGTTCGGTGGCGGCGGGCAATCCGCCGGGCGTTTTCTCCCATCGCAAGACTCCCCATGTAAATGTGACCGGCGGGATCATCGCCGGGCGGGCGAAATGTTGCAACATCTATTCACGTCGATCCGATTCGCGGCGGTTTGGGCAAAGGCGAGCGGATGCGGAAATGATAAGCCCGGACTTCGAGGAGCTTCAATCGAGTCGCAATGTCCCACGCAACAATATGATAAATGTCCCATTTTGCTCAAAACGTGGGACATTTTGCGACAGCGACATGTGGGACATTTGAGACGTGATGTGGCGCGAGATGGGTCCGGGGCCCGGCGTCCTGCGGGTTGGCCGCGGACGCCGGGCGTCTGACCTGGCTCTTGCTAGCGATGTTTCGGGCGCGTGTTCCGACGAACGTGCAGAGTGGTCGCCGAAGTGGGCTTCGAACCCGTCCCAGTGTTGTTTTGCGTGGTGGATCCGACCGAGCTGTTTGTGGTTTTGGAGCTTTGGGTGACCGTTGGCGTTGACGCCGCGTTGGTCGCCGAAGCCGTCTGATTTCCCAGGCTTGTGTTCAGCGTGAACAACAGCGACTGAAGATCGGCACTGTTCACCTGCCCATCGTAATTGAAATCCGCCTGGTCCCACGAACCGCTGCGGTTCAGGAAGGCCAGCAGGATCTGGAGGTCGGCGCTGTTGACCTGGTGGTCGAGATTGGCATCGCCGTAGAGGGTGTAGGTGAGTTCAATGGTGTTGGGGACGGAGTTGACCCCCTGGCCGTCGGCGGAGTCTGAGTAGCCGATGGCCGTGTTGTGAGTGGGGCTGGCTTGGGCGGCGGCGGATGTAATAACGCCGGTGAGGGCGGTGGGCGTGCCGGTCCAGGCGCCGGCGTTGTAGCCGTTCTTGAGGTAGCTCTGGATGGCGGCGATCGGATCGGAACTGCTGTAGCTGATGAAGACGGTGCTGCGGCCGATGTCGAGTGTGGAGCCGGCCAGCGGATTGGTGCCGGCAAGGCCGGTGAGCCCGTTCAGCGTGAACGTGCCGTTGAGGTGCAGGAAGTTGGGCATCGCGTTGCCGTTGGAGTAGTTGAGGGTGACGACGTCGTTCCCGCCGTTGCCGTTGATCGTCAGGCCATTGGGGTCGTTGGCCGGGAGTTGGGAGACGGGTCCGCCGTTCACGGACCAGTCGATTTGCCCCGGCTGATTGGGGTCTTGCACGATGAAGACAGAATCGACACCGGCGGCGCCGTTAACCACGTCGCCGAAGTTGGTGACCACCGTGCCTTCCTGAACCTTGACGGAGAATGCAACGGTTGTGGCCATGAAGTCAGCGTCCACGCTGGTATTTTCCGGCGTCATGACGATGCGGAAGTTGCCGCCGGGATTATTGAGGGCCGCAATCAGGGCACGTTCACCGTCGACGGTAAGGGCGAGCGGTATGTTGATGGTATCGCCGCCTGCGACATCGGTGAGCGTGTAGCTGCCCAGCAGGTGGGTGGCGCCGAACTGGGTGCCGATGCCCTCGATGCCCTGCGTGGTGTCGTAGAAGTGGGGGTTGCGCGATTGCGGATTGGAGGGGAGGATGTTCGAGGTGCTGTCCTGAACGAGGTAGAACTTGACGGGCCCGGCAATGCTGCCGGCAGGCACGTTAGTGACCGTGAGAGTGGCGCCGTCGATGCCGGTAATCGTCGCCGCGGGAGTGGGCGCGGTGAAATCGACCACGCCGTACGACGGGAATTTGCTGGAGACGTCGGTGGCCTTGACCTCGGTGTCGTCAAACGGCCCGTTAACTTCGACGTCGGATGCATCGAAGAGCGTGGGATCGAGCGTTTGGGTCGCGGCGGTTGAGGCATCCGTGATAGTGAGGATGGCAGTCTTCTGTGCGCCCAGCACGCCGATCGTTCCACCCACAATTCCGGAAAGGCCCGTGCTCGGGGTGCTGATGCTGAGATTGAGGAATCTGTCGCCGCCCATCGGCACCACGTCCGTGACCGGAACGGTGAAGGTGGTGGTGGCGCTGCCGGCGGCGAAAGTCGCGGTGCCGCTGGAGGCGGTGTAATTGCCTCCGGCCAGCGCGCTTCCATCGCTGGTTGCGTAATTCACCGTCGCAGTGTCGCTGATGTTGGTTCCGCTCCGGGTGAGGGTAATGGTGGCGACGGGGCCGGTCTCGGATTGCGAATAAGTCGGCGACTGGAAGGAGATCAGCTCCTCGGTCTGATTGACCTGGATCACATCGGAGAGACTGATGAGAGGAGTTTGTCCCTGGAAAACGCCGCTCCAATCGGCAGCGAACGATGCGCTGCCCGGCGCCACCGCCAGACGGAAAGCGGTGCCGCTATTCAGGTCGGTGATGATGGTGTTGCTGACGGCGGTACTGATGCTTGCCGGTGTGAACACGTCGTAGCCGGGCCCGTTGTTGTCGAAGCTGAAGGTGCCCAGGAGAGTGGCGCCGGCGGCGCCGTTGACGCCGTCAGCGGTGGCCGTGCTGAATTTCAGAGAGGATGTCGCCGTCGTCGCTTCGGTGTTGGCCAGGAAGTAAATGTTGAAGTCGCCAACATCGCCGCCGAAGTTCCCGGTGGTCGCCGTGTTGTAAAGTGACAGCGACAGGTTGGAAATGCTGTTGACCTGCGAGCCGGGGGCCGGGAACACGCTGGGCGTGCTCGATGGGCTCAACTCCACTACTTCATACGACAGGAACCCGAACGAACTGGTGCCGTGGTAGATGGATCCATTGACGGGCGCGAACGCGGTGGCGAAGGGCCCGCTGGTTTCGATATCGGTGACCGTGCTGGCCGGGACGTTGGAGACGTTGTTGGTCAAGGACGCGGTGCCGACGATGGTGACGGTGCTGCTGGTGGGACTGGCCACGGAGGAGACGGCACTCGCAGTCCCAACGACGCCCGTCAGGTTCACGGTAAAGGTTTTGGCGCCCGCGAAGCCGACGTCGTGGGTGGGGATGCTGATGTCGGCGGTGGTCTGGCCGGCGGCGAAGCTGACCGTGCCGCTCTGCGTGCCGGTGTAGTTGGCACCGTCGACCGCTGTGCCGGCAGTGGTGTTGTAATCCAGGGTGACGGCATCGCCGGTGAAGCCGCTTCGCGTGACGTCGACCAGGACGGTATTGTTGGCGTTGTTCTCGTTGACGGTAACGCCGTTCGCCCCCGCGGCGGCGCCGATGCTGAACTGCTCGGTGTTGTTGCTGAGCGTCGCGGTAAGGGCGACCGTGGGGGTCTGGCCGAGGAACAACCCTCTCCAATCGGCGGCGAAATTGACGCTGCCGGGCGCAACCGCCAAACGGATCGAATGGGTCTGGCTGCTCATGTCCTGGGCCATGTCGGCCTGGACAGTGGAAGAAAGGTTCCCCACCGAATAAGTGTCGTAACCGAGCGTATTCTGGAAGCTGAACGTTCCCAGCAGGATCGCGCCGGTCGTTCCCTGCACCCCGTCGACCGTGCTGTTGAATTTGAGCGAAGAGGTCGCGGGAGTCACCGGCGTGGCAACGGTCGGGAGGTAGTAAATGTTAAAGTCGCCCGGATGGCCGTCGAGGTTGTCACCGGGGGTGTTGTCGGTGTTGTACAGCGACAGCGAGATGTTCTGAATATTGGACACGGTGCTTCCAGGGGCCGGCGTCGCCTGGATGACTTCATAAGAAAGGAAGCCGAACGAGCCGGTGCCGTTGGAAGTTGACCCGTTGACCGCGGCAAAGTTGCTGCTGAACGGGCCACTGGTCTCGATGGCCGTCGTGGAGCTGGCCAGAACCGGACCGACGTTGTTCGTGAGCGAAGCATTGCCGACGATAGTGACGGTGGCGGCCGCGGAGGGGCTGATGCTGGCGGTGCCTCCAGGCTGGGTCGGGGTATCGCTGGTCAGGTTCACCGTGAAGTTCGCAGTTCCGCTGGAATTGGCGTTGATAATGGGAACGCTGATTTCGGCGGTGGTCTGGCCGGCGGCCAAGCTCACGCTCCCAGTCTGCGTACCGGTATAGTTGGTGCCGTCGGCCGCGGTGCCGGCGGTGGTGTTGTAGTGAAGCGTGGTAGCGTCCCCGGTGAAACCGGTGCGGACGACATCGACCAGGACCTGCCCGGCAGTCTCGTTCACGCTGACGCCGTTGGCTGCCGCCGACGCGCCGATGCTGTACTGCTCGGCGGTGTTGGCGGGCGTTTCGTTCACATCAAGCTGAACCTTCGGATTTCCGCTGCTTGAGTTTCCTTCCCAGTCGGCGAAGCCCGGATGGCCGTCGGCGCTGGGCACAATGGCGATCGAGATCGGGGTGTTGGTCGGACCCGCGCCGGCGTTGTAGGTGTTGATGTCCGACGCGATGACCGATTGCACTGTCGCGGGCAGGCTGCTCAGGGTGAAGGTGCTGTAACCGGCCGGCAACGCCGAGGTGATCGAAAATGTACCGGCGAAATTCGCACTGGTCGTATTAAGGCTGTTGGCGTCGTCAGTCCCGAAATTCGATCCCATCGCGGTCAGCCCGGTATTGGTGCTGGATTTGCCGCCGGCATAGATCAAATTGCTCGCGGCGATTGGGTTCGGTCCGCCGGTGCTGGTGTCGTTGTCGGGAAGCACGAAGACGTCGAAATCTCCGGCAATCGGCGCGAAGGTGCCGGTGGTTGCGGTGTTATCCAGTGAGATGGACAGGCTGTTGACCCCGCCCGCGCCGCTGGTATTGACGGTGTAAGTCGGATTCAAGGCACTGATGGGAACCTGGACAAAGCCCCAGTTGGAGAAGGCCCGCGAACCGGTTCCGGTGCCGAAACCGACCGCCATGAAGGTCCCGAAGGGGCCCGTATTTTCGATCGCCGCACCCGGGACGATCGCCGTGTTGGTCGCGGTCAAAAGAACACGCGGCTCGATTACTTCGACGATCGCCCTGTTGATGGCCGGGTTCTGAGAGTTCCGCCGCTTGGTTGAACGTAGCTGCATGCCGTTTTCTCCTGTAAGCCCTTCCGCTTTTATGATCGGGGTGCGCAATTCTCCCACGGGCACCATGCGAGTCGGGTGAGGGAATCCGGTCTTATAGCGCCAAATTTTGTTGCGCAATATAGAAGCTGTTCAGGTCTGGCTAACCCGGTGGCAGAAGTGCTGATTTCACGTTGGAAGCGTTTCGGCGTCTAAACGAAAGGACAACTCAATCTTTGCAAGAACTTCCGATTCACGGCCGAAGCTATGCAAGAATTGCGTTACTCAGTTGATCCTGATCGATGACCCCTTGGTCAGATAGAGTTGCTTGGCCTCATCGGTCATTTCGCTGCTGGGAAGCAGTGCGCCCTTGGGAAGCCACATGTTGGGGTTCATGCCGGTCGCGCCATCGAGCATTTCCACGTGGCCGTCGAAGAATACGGCGTTAAACCGATAACTTCCCAGCCCGGCGCCCGGGACTCGCACGCCGTGACGCATTGAAAAAGTGATCGGATCGTTCCTGAGAAATGCGCGGGAGAAGGCGCTCCAGGGCCCGTAATCCGAATAGTGCCCGCCGGGCGAACTTCCCGAATTGTCCCAGCCCAGGTTGTAGTCGGGCGCCATGTGGTCGGCGTTGGTCCAGCGAGCCGAGTCGGACATGAAGATTTTGCGGCTGGCGTCGCCAATCTTGCCCATATTCGGGCGATAGTTGCCGGTTTGAATGAAGTTTTGAAACTCGGATACGTCGCCGCCCCCGAACACATACTGAAACATCACGGCTGTGTCGTAGGAAATCATGGGCGCAGTGACCCGCACCGGCGACCCGGAATAGGGCGCGACGATGATGTCGTTTTCCGGACACTGGAATGCCTTGAAGCTGCACAGGTATTCAAACCGATTGCTGCGGCTGGAAATGGTTTGGCCCTGATCGAACCTGCCCCCCATCATCTGTGCCACCGGCGCCGTCCAGTCCCAGGTTTGGCAGAGATACGGACAATTGAAATCGCTGTAGTGGGTTCCCGGCGCCTTGAGAAACGCGCCGCTCGTCCAGGCGTTGCCCAGGATGGCGCCGTTGTACTGCTGGGCGTAAATGAGCATGCAGGATGCAATCTGCCGCAGGTTCGAGGCGCAGACGATGGTGTTCGCCGCCCGCCGAGCCTTGTTTAAAGCCGGAAGTAGAATGGAAATGAGAACGGCAATGATCCCGATCACTACCAGCAGTTCGACCAGCGTGAAAGCCCTGGGTAAACGCTTTGCACTCGGCCGAGGTTGAGCAGACGCGTACATGGTACTCCTTCCTGAATGACGACTCCGTTCCACAGGTCACGCCCCCCAACCACAATTCACCGTGCAATTCACCGCCCAATCACGGGTTGGCGTTAGTGACGCGTTGGGCGGCGGCGCGGGCCGCAAATTCTGCACGGTTGGGCGGGGGTTTGACTCCGGATCCCGGGCGCGGGTTGTGCCCGACGACCAGACGGCCGCAGTCCGGGCAGAATGTGGGGCCGGATTTTCCCTGCTCCTCATTGAGCAAGACCCAGGTCGGATCGGTCTTGGGATGGCCGTCGGCGGTCCAGTAGCACGCCTCCGCCGGCATCCCGGTGTTCTTGCCGCTGTAACGCGAATAGATCGGCAGCGTCTCGCCCAGGACGTTCTTGTGGCGAAACACCTTCCCTGTCTCGGTGCAGATGTAAGTCGTGTAATAAGCGTCGTCTACCGTATCTCCGTGGAAAAACGAGCGGAGGAAATAGCCGGCCACAACCACCGCGGCAAGGCAAAACGCCCCCGCCGCAAATCGCTTCATCAGCAACTGCGCGCGGCTTGATCCGCCCGAATCTCGTGATGCCCCGCTCTTGCTCACTGTCGAAAATCCAGACAACAGGCCAAGCTCAGGCCCATCAGTTCGTTCACAGAACGTCGGCGCCGACATGAAGGTCAGGCGTGTTATTTCGGGCGAATCATTGAGGTCGGTTGTTGCGGATTGGTGATGAATTTATTTGCGTCGTGTCAACGCCGGCCTCGAGCGAGAGAACAAGTGGTCCCGGATCGCATTTCGTTCAGGGAAAACCTAATGGTGATGCATCGGCCGAGCCGGGTGACTTTTTCGCGAATTGGGCGCAAGGATCACCGGCGTTGGCGCAGCCGGGGCCGCGGCGAACGATGGCACTGGAGTTTTGTCCTGACTGTTCTCGGGCTGGATGAAGGCGGGAGCGGCCACGGCGTTCGTCGCTGCGGCAATCTGACTCCCCAGGCTTGTGTTCAGCGTGGCCAGAAGCAACTGGAGATCGGCGCTGTTGACCTGCCCGTCATAATTGAAATCGCCCTGGTCCCACGATCCGGTGCGATTCAGGTTGGTCAGCAGGAGCTGAAGGTCGGCGCTGTCGGCGTTGCCGCTCAAATTGGCATCGCCGTCGAGCGTGTATTTCAATTCGATTGTGTTCGGCGTGATGTTGACGCCGGTCCCGTCGGCAGAGTCGGCGTAGCCGATGCCGGTATTCTGGGTGGGGTTTGCCTGCGCCGAGG
>DATHPP010000453.1:0-14295 GCA_035483795.1 Tepidisphaeraceae bacterium
ACTTCGTGTCGGGCTCCATCGCTCCAACTCGCGAATCGGCCTCGACCCGGCCCGTCGGCAACGATACTTTAACTGCGGGACGGCCCCATTTTCATCCTCTCAGGGTGAGGCGCCGCCTCATGAACAACTTCGTGGTTAATTGAATTTTCCGGGCTAAGGACCCGCGGGTCCGATGACCGCGACATCGTCGCCGACACGAAGCACTTTGCCCGTCTGCCCGGCGGGGATGCGGGTGTTGATCGCCAGGCGATAGAAATGGTTGAAACGCGATCGCTCGGCCCACAACGGAAGGGTTTGTTCCCGTCGGGTTCTGAAAGTGTTCGCGAAGTCGGCGTAGGGCTGGCCAGTGGCGGGATCGCGCGGCGGAACGGCGCAACGCTGGCAGGGGTTGACGCCATCGATCAGAACGTCGCCGATGCGAAATCGCACGCAGATTCCCGGCGGGCCGTAGAGGCGGTCCTCCCAGAATGCCTCAGGGCATTCGATTTCGAGATTGGTGCGAAAGCGCAGCCGAACCTGTTCGACGCTCAGCCCGCCAAACCAGCCGGCGACCTCGCGCAGGGTGGCGCTGCTGATGAGGGTGGGGCCGGGCGAATCGGTGTCGTCCGGCCAGCCGCCGGCCCGATTCTCCTTCACAAACACCGTGAAGCCAAAATATTCGCCAAGCCACTGTTCCATCGCCTGGCGTTCACGGTCGACGTGAAAGGTCGCCTCTCTTTCCGTCTCGGGGACGGCCAGGCGAAGCGTTCGCATTGCGGGGTCGAAGGCGGCGCGCAGCTTGTGAACCGCCGGGCACCGCTTGCCGTTCACGAATTTGCCCTCGGCGTCGAAGAACGCCAGCACGCGGTCGTTCTCGAGCGACCCGCCCTTGAGGACGCGGGCTTGCTCGACAGCGACGGGCTCCATCGATTTGATGGGAAACAATAGAATCCGCGCGAGATGAGGCACGTCAATTCCCATGGACTTCTGCCTGAAAGGCCATCGATCAATTGAGGCAGACGGTGTCGCCTTTTGCGAATGATACCGCCGCTCACGACCGTCGCGTAGACGCCGACATGGGCGGTGTGATGCTGCGCGGCGGTCTGCAGAATCAACGGATCAAAACCTTATGAAGCTGCTCCTTTTCCCTCCGGGAGGGTCAGGGTGGGGGTTCAGGAGAGCAACTATGGCAAACCCCGCCGCAACCCTCCCCCGGGTGTACCGGGGGAGGGAAAGAGGGCCGCGATCACGCCGATCCTTCAGCGGCAAGGAGCTCGTCGCTGCCGGCGATCGCATGGCTGGCCTTCAGCTCCATACGGATCTGCTCGAGCCGCTCGGGCACGCGGAAGCGGAACGAGAGCACCCAGATCACCCCGATTGCCAGATACGCCAGGAAAATGTATGGGAAGTAATTCACCGGGAAGGGCGGCACGGGATAGACGCTGCCGACGGCGGGCACCAGCAGGCAGACGACCGCGCCGACGCACAGGACCACGTCCAGGGTGCGAAGCTGCTTTTCGTGTTTCAGGTACGCCGGCGCCGCAAAGGAGATCAGGAAGTAGGCCGCGGTGAATCCGAACGCGCCCATCACGCCGGCCCAGTTGAAGATGTCCAGCACCGCCACGCTGAACTTGTCGGCGTTGACGTGCCCGCTGAACAGCACCAGCGTCGGAATCACTAGCAGCAGTGCGCTGACAATGGTGATCGCGACGTGCGGCGTCTCGTTGATTGCGTGCGATTTGGCCGTCGAACGATGAAAGATCCCGTGGCGGCCCATCGCGAACATGATCCGGCTTCCCGCGTTCATGCAGCTCAGCGCCAGCGAGAAAAAGCTCAGCATCGCCCCGATCGAGACGATCGGCGCCATCCACTTCACGTGCGCCAACTCCGCCATCGTGTTCAACGGCGCATCGAGTTGATCGAGCGGCGGGTTGTTGTCGCGCAGGTCCTGCACTTCGACGTAGGTCACGAGCACGAAGAACAGGCCGGTCACGATGAGGCTTGCGATGACGGCCCTGGGGATGGTCTTGAGCGGGTTTTTCGCTTCTTCGCCAAACGCAGTGGCGCATTCGAAGCCGACCAGGCTGAAGATCGCGACCACGACGCCCAATCCCATGTCCTTCAGCGACGCGTCCTTGAAGGTGAACTGGGTCGTGTCCAGCGCAAAATGGTGTTTGCCGAGCACGATCGCGCACAGCACCACGATGAACAACATCGAGATGCCTTCCAGCACCAGCATGAGGATCGTGGAGAACTGGATGTCCTTCCAGGCGAAAAACCAGACCAGGGCGACGCACGATGCGAACAGCACCACCGCCAGCACGACCGGATGGGTGTCGGTGTTCATCCCGCACATCCCCAGCAGCTTGGTGGAGAAGACGGTGAACCCGGTGAGGCCGGCGACCCCGATCGACTGGTACGCCCAGATCAGGCACCACCCGCTGATTCCGCCCATGGTCGGCCCCAGCCCGCGCGACGTATAGGCGTACATCGATCCCGCCTGCGTGCTGCGCTTGGCGAACTGATTGATGTTCAGCGAGACCAGCAGCAGCATCACCGTTCCGAAGGCATAGGCGAGCCAACTGAGGTTGTGGGTGGTGCCGAACATGAGCGGCACGATCAGCGCCGCGGTCATGGTGGGGGAGATCAGGGCAATGGCCTGCGCCAGCAGCTCCCAGAAGTTGAGACAGTTGGGCCGGAGAAGAGATTTGACTTCCATACGATGCTCCCGAAGACAAAGGCGGCGGTCCATTTCATTTGTAGTAAAAACAACCAAACATCGTCCGGCGGCCGCGCGAGCGGAAGCCTTTGTCGGACGCTCTTCGTTGAGTCCTCTGGCGCTGTTGCGGTGGTTGGATCCCATTTCCCTCCCCCGGTATTCCGGGGGAGGGGGAAGAGGACAGCGGTCAGCGGATGGCCCGCTTCTGGCGGACCCGTCGGCCCGGCTCCGGCCCCGAGGGTTCGGGCAGCGGGCAGGCGACGACGAGCACCTCGGCGTCGGCATTGCCGATTGCCGTCAGCCGGTGCGGAAGCCGGCTGTCAAAGTGCGCCGCATCGCCCACGGCTAATTCGTGGGTCTGGTCCCCGATTGCCAGCCGCACGCTGCCGGCCAGCACGTACACCCATTCCTCGCCGTCATGCTGGAATCTCTCGTCCCCCGTACGGTCGGCGGCGATGGTCAGCCGGATCGGCTGAAGATTGGCGAATCGCTCCCGGCTGGAAAGCGAGATATAGCTCAATCCGTCGCCCGCATGGCGCGGCGCCTCACTGCCGCGGACGATGACGCAGGAGGAGGATGTTGCCGGGGCGTCGAACAGCGCGCCCACCGGCACGCCGTAGATTCGCGCCAGCGTCAGGACGGCGGCGATGGAGGGCCGGCGGTCGCCGGCTTCGAGCCGGGACAGGAACGGCTTACTCAGCCCCGACCGCTCGGCGAGCTCTTCGAGCGTCCACCCGCGGGCCGATCGAAGCTCTCGCAGCCGGACTCCACATTGAGTCAGTTGCTCGGCCAATGGACCGGTTTCCTTTTGGTTTCGGCTGGTCACCGACTGCGGAGAGTACCCGCTCGTTGCCTGTAAGGCAACATAAAATTCCTGTTTGGCAACAAGAATTCTCTTGATGTGCGGCTACTTCCCCAATTTCAGCGTGACGCCTTCCTGCTCCCACTGCTGGATGACGCGCTGGAGGTCGCTGACGGTGATGTTGAGCTGCTTGGTGGTGTCGAGCAGGCCCTGGTAGAGCTTGGGGTCGCTGACGAGCAGGCCGGCGGTGCCCTTGCCCTGGTCGATCTTGGCGGCGATGGAATCGAAGTGCTCAAGCACCGAGCCGAGCTTGGTGGCGGAAACGCGAACCTCCGACATCGTCGAGTTGGTGTTGTCGGCGACCTGCTGAAGATTGCCGGTGAATTTTTCCAGGTTCGTCCCGACGCGCTCCGCCGACTCGCTGGCGGTGCGGATGTGTACCACCGCCGTCTGGAGGTCCTGGCGCAGCTTTTCATCGCCGATGAGATGCTGAATGGAGGCCAGAAGCTGGCCGGCGTGCTCGGATTGCTCGCGGATGCTCACCAGCGTCTGGTCAAGGTGCTGAATGACCTGCTGGCGGCGCAGGTCTTCGGCGATCTGGGTGACGCCGCCCTGATACGTGCCTTCCAGCGTCATTCCTGCCGAGAGGGTGCCGACCGGGACCGTGCCGACCAGCCGCAGCCCGATGTTCGCCGCCGAGCCAAAGGCGCTCTGCGGCTCGATGAGGGCGATGACATTGGCGGGCAGGCGAAAGTTCCTGTACACCTCGGCCCGGACGTCTACGCTGATGTTGTCGTCGGCGATGTGGACGGAGTTGACGCGGCCGACCTGCTGGCCGAGGTAGTAGAGGCCCGATCCGTCGGAGACGCCGGCCGCCTGGTCGGCGCGGATGGTGATCGGGATGCCGGCGGGCGCGAACAAACTGCCCAGCCGCCCGGCAAACAGCAGGATCATCCATACGATCGAGCCCAGCCCCAGCAGCACAACCAGCCCGACGATCCAGTTTCTCTTGTGTGGCGTCATTGCGAAGTTCTCTCGATATCGATTCTCGGGCAAACTCCTTCCCCTGGGAGGAAAGGAATCGACCCAGGTTCGGCTTGTAGTCCGGAGGCCTTGGCGTTGCAAGCGGCCCGCGGCCGGGGAACAATAGTTTAGGACTTTTGAGCTTGGCGTGCAGCGCTGATGCCGAGCGGATCTGGGAGGGCGGGCGAGGCTCCTGCCGAGCCGGAGCTCGCGAATATCAAGAGTACGGCTCGGCGGGAGCCTCGCCCTCCCGAATCATCGCCCTGATTCTCGCGGAGTGAGATTTGTTTTCAGCCTCACAATGTGTTCGAGCGATCGGCCTGATGGCGCTGGTTGCGATTCAGGCATCCGTCCAAGCGGGCGAGATGCGGGTTTACGAAACCCGCTATTACACGATCCACACCGACCTCGGCCCGGACGACGCCAAAGAGGCGTGCATCCGCATGACGCGGATGTTCGAGGAATACCGCCGGCGCACGCAGGGATTCTCCGGCGAGGTTCATCGGCGGTTCGCTTTTTACCTGTTCCAGAACGAGTCGGATTATCTCACCGCCGGCGGATTACCGCACTCGGCGGGGATCTTTACCGGCGACACCCTCATGGCCGTCGCCGGCCAGCGCATCTCCGACCGAACCTGGCACGTTGTCCAGCACGAGGGTTTCCACCAGTTCGCCAAGGCCGTCATCCGCGGCGATCTGCCGACGTGGCTCAACGAAGGCATCGCCGAGTATTTCGGCGAGGCGGCCTTCACGGGCGACTCGTTTGTCAGCGGCCTGGTCCCATTCGATCGCCTGAAGCGGCTCAGGGAGGAAATCAGCCGCGGCCGGCTGCGATCTCTCGACCAGATGATGCATTTGAGCCATGACGCCTGGAATCGGGATCTGGCGTTCGAGAATTACGACCAGGCGTGGTCGATGGTGCATTTCCTCGTGCACGGCGACGAGGGCAAATACCAGCAGGCGATGGTCCGTTTCATCGTCCTGCTGGGCAACGGCCAGCAATGGCAATCCGCCTGGCAGCAGACGTTCGGCGATTCTACGGGCTTCGAGCAACGCTGGCGCGATTGGTGGATGAACCAGCCCCCCGACCCCACAAGCGACCTGCACACGCAGGCGCAGGCCGAGACGTTTGCCAGCTACCTGGCCCGCTCGGCGATGCAGAAGCAGCGGTTCGACGATTTCGATGCCTTTTCGAGGGCGGCCCTCGAGCAGGGGGTTCGGACGGGCCAGACGATCGACGACTGGCTTCCGCCGCGGCTGCTCACCCAGACCGCGGAGCGGGCCAGGCGTTCGCCGGTGAAATGGTCGCTGGCCCGACTCGCCTCCGATCGCTCGCGCATCACCGCCGACTGCGCCGACGGCGTGCGGATCGTCACCACCTGCGTGCTCCAGGGCAGCCAGCCGCCAAAAATCCACAGCGATGTCGACGACACCGCGCTGGTCGTCGAACGTGCCCGCGCCCTGATCGCCGCGGGAGATCGCCAGACGGCCAGAAAAATCCTCCAGCAGGCGCAGAACGCGCACCCCCGTTCGGCGGCAATCGACCAGGTCCGCGAGTTGCTGCGCCAGACGCAATGACGCGGAGCGAATGACGAAATCCGAATGAGGATCGCCCCGGCAAGGGCGATCAGATCGCGCCGGGCTTAGTGGCGAAGGCAAAAACCTTCTCGCCCGATCGCACGATCACTTGGCCGTCGACGACGGCGATCGCGGCCCGGCTGCGGCCGGTGCCCAGCGAGTGCTGGCTGAGAATCTCGAACTTCTCCGCCGCGAGCACCGACAGGTCCCCGTTCTCGTTCATGCAGTAGATTTTGTTGTCGGCGCCGGTGGGCGAGGCGCGGAAGACAGCCCGCCCGCCCAGTGATCCCGACCAGAGAATCTTTCCGGTGGCAGGCTCGACGCAGGAAATCTTCCGCTTGTCGCCGTCGAGCACGTAAAGGTGCTCCTTGTAGACCAGCGGAACGCAGACGTCGCTGGAAAGCTCGGGGCTCATCCAGGCCAGATGGGTGCTGGTCACGTCTCCGCTGCCGCCGTCCTTGATGGCGCGAATCGCGCCGCCTTTGGGCGGGCAGGCGAACACCAGATCGTCGAAGGTGACGACGCCGGCGACCAGCCGCCAGGTGGGGATTTTTCGCGGGTCCCACCCGCCGAAGCGCCACAGCTCCTTGCCGGTTTGCGGATCGTGGGCGGTGACGCAATCACCGCCAACCACAAGAATTTCCAGCTTCCCGTCCCGGATGTAGGGCATCGGCGTCGTATAGGCTTCCTTGGTTTCCTGGCGGGCGTCGTTGGGGCGGAGGGTCCGCCAAATCTCCTTGCCGGTCTGCGGGTCCATCGCCAGCAGGTACGAATCTTTTGGGGAGCCATCGGGTGGGCCATGCGCCGGTACGTCGCGATGAAGCACCTGCACGTAGAGTTTGCCGTCGTAGAGCATCGGGCTGGAGCCGTAGATCCAGTTCATGTGGAACGGGCCGTAATCCTTCTGGATGTTGCGGGCCCATTTCGGGTTGCCGTCGAGATCGAACGCGGCCAGGTCGCCGGTGCCGTAATAGAACCACACGATTTTGCCGTCGGTCAGCGCGGATGGGGCGGCCATGTTGTTTCGCTCGTTCTGCCCGAACCCCAGCCCAATTTCCTTCTGCCACAGCAGTTTTCCGTCCTTGCGCGACAGGCACATCGCCAGCAGCTTCTTGGACTGATCGTCGATATCGGTGAGGAAGATGCGGTCGTGCCAGACGATCGGGGTTCCCGCGCCCTGGCCGGGAAGCGACGCCTCCCAGACCTTCGTGCTGTCGTCGAGCTTGTCGGGGAGGCCCTTGGCTTCGCTGGAGCCATTGAAGTGCGGCCCGCGCCATTGCGGCCACTGCTCCTGGGCACGCACCAGCGACGCACAAGAGACGATCAACGCGACGGCGAGCCAGCGGTTTCTCATGGTGTGAAGCATCCTGTACGATTTGTAACCGGAATCAACCGAAAAATGCCACGCTACCGACACTACATGGTTTTCCTCATCGGCGTTGCAGTCGCGCCGCTTGCTGTTGCCCAAGCAGGTTCAAATGACTGGCCGATGTGGGGCCATGATCCGACGCGGAACATGGTCTCATCCGACACCGGGCTGCCGATCGCGTTCGACGCCGGCAACCCGCGGGATGATGGGACGGTCGATCCCTCGACGGTCTCGAAAAATGTGAAGTGGGTGGCGAAGCTGGGGACGCAGTCGTACGGGAATCCCACCATCTCCGATGGACGCGTTTTCATCGGCACCAACAACGCCTGGCCGCACTTTCGCGAAGACCTGACCGGCGACTATAGCGTCCTGCTTTGCCTCGATCAGCAGACCGGCAAACGCCTCTGGAACCTGTTCTGCCCCAAGCTGGCGGCGGGGAAAGTGAGCGACTGGGACCAGGTCGGCCTGTGTTGCTCACCCACGATCGACGGCGACCACGTCTACGTCGTCACCAACCGCTGCGAAGTCCTGTGCCTCGATGCGCGGGGATTGGGCGATGAAAACCGCGGGCCGTTCAGGGACGAATCCCAATACATCGCCGGTCCCGGCGGCTCGCCCGTCAAGGTCGGCAAGGGCGACGCCGACATCCTCTGGCGATATGACATGCGCGATGAACTCGGCGTTTTCCCGCACAACATGACCAGCAGCTCGGTGCTGGTCGTGGGCGAGCGGCTCTTCGTGACGACCTCCAACGCCGTCGATTGGACCGAACGCCACATCCCCAGCCCGGATGCCCCGGCCCTGATTTGCCTGGACAAAAAAACCGGCCTGTTGCTTGGCCAGGAGCGATCCGGAATTTGCCGCCGGATGTTCTTGAGCAACTGGTCGAGCCCCGCATACGGTGTGGTCGGCGGAAAGCCGATGGTCGTGTTCGGTGGCGGGGATGGGTTCTGCTACGGCTTCGACCCTGTGCCCGACAGCTCCGGAACGCTCCGCGAAATCTGGCGCTGCGACTGCAATCCGCCGGAGCGGCGCAGCAAAGACGGAAAGCCGCGCAAGCACAGCGATCCCGACGGCCCCAGCGAGATCATCGCCACGCCGGTCATCGCCGGCGATCGCGTTTACATCGCCATCGGCCACGAACCCGAGGGTGGCGAAGGCTCGGGCGCGATCACCTGCATCAACGCCACCCAAACCGGCGACATCACCTCAACCGCAAAAGTCTGGGTCAACGACACCGTGAGCCGCTCGGTTTCCACCGCCTCCGTTGCCGGCGGGCTGGTTTATCTGGCCGACTTCCCCGGCATCGTCCACTGCCTCGACGCCGCCACCGGCAAGGAAATCTGGCAGCACGACACCGAAGGCCACATCTGGGGATCGACCCTGCTGGCCGATGGAAAGCTCTACGTCGGCAACGAGAGCGGCACGCTGTTCATTTTCGCCGCCGGCAAAGAAAAGAAGCTGCTGGGCCAGGTCGACATGAAAGATCCCATCTACGCCACGCCGATCACATCGGGTCACATGCTTTACGTGAACACCTCCAGCAACCTCTACGCCGTCGAAGGGGAGGCAAAGTAATGCGCCGGAAGCCCAGGCTGTGGCACGGGCTTCCAGCCCGTGCGTGGACCGCCTCGCTGCTCCTGCTCTCCGCCGCCCAGATTTCCCCCACGGTCTACAAAAACGATTTCGAGCAGGCGCAAGTCGGGAAAGTCCCCGACGACATCCTGGTGCTGGACGGAACCTTCGCGGTCCGGCAAGTCGACGCGAACAAATGCCTCGAGCTGGCCGGCGATCCGCTGGGCTCATTTGCCGCGTTGTTCGGTCCGGATGGGATGATCGGCGCGGATGTCAGCGCGCGGATCCAGGGCTTTCCACAGGGAAAGCGTTTCCCCGAGTTCGGCATCGGTGCCGGCGGCCCCGGGGGATACAAGCTGTTTGCCGTGCCTGGGCAACACCGCATCGAACTCCGCAAGGGCGAAGACGTCAAAGCATTCGCCAGCTTCGACTGGTCCCCCGGAAGCTGGACCTGCTTCCGCCTCCGTATCGAGCCGGGCGACAAAAACACTTGGGCCATCAAAGCAAAAGCCTGGCGGCAAGGAACGACGGAGCCTGAGGCGTGGATGGTCAATGCCGAAGACCCAAAGCCACCGTCGGGCAAGGCTTCCATATGGGGAAGCGACTATTCCGAGCAGCCGATCCGCTTCGATGACCTGAGTGTTGTTTCCCCCTCTCCTGCCGGGAGAGGGTAGGGGTGAGGGGAAATCTTGTGGCACAGCCGCCCCCGGCTGTGTTCCGCCAAAGGCGGAAGCTCTTCGACCTTCGGTCGAACACAGCAGAGGCGGCTGTGCCACACCACTCCCCCTCACCCCAGTCCTCTCGCGGAAGGAGAGGGGAAAGTCGCGCGTCACAATTGAGCAATTCAGTGATCCATAGTCATAGCGCCAGTGGCTTCGTTCTTCTGCGAATCGAACGGCTTCTTGAGGACCGGGTCGGTCGGCGGGGCGGGATTCTTTTCCCAGGCGTCGAGGTCTGAAACGACGACCATGACGCCGTACATTCGGACCCAGTGGCCGGGGAAGGTGCAGACGTAGTCGTACTCGCCCGGTTTGCTCGGGGCGGTGAAGTTGAGTGATTCCGATTCACCCGGCTGAACCATCGACAGCGCCTGAAGCACCTTTGGACTTGACGGCATGTAAGCCGTTTTCGCGTTCAAATCGCTGGGCGGCGGCATCGTTCCCGCGGCCACCGCCACCTCCTGCATCGCGCCGGGCAGCGTGATCACCAGGTTGTGCGGCATGGCGTCGTCGTTCTGGAGCACGATCTGCGCCGGCTTGCCCGCCTGCACGGCGAAGTACCGCGTGTCGTACTGCATCTGCTCGCGGAGCGTGCGGATCACCACCACCCGCACGCCCAGCTTCCGCAACTGCTTCCTGATCGGCAGCGCCTGCTCATCGGCCAATTCGCCGGCCAGGTCATTTGCGAGCTGCACCGCCATGCCGATCTGCGGCGTCGTCCGCTGATCCGCCGGCGTATCCTGCACGAGCTTCACGATCGCTTTTGCCAGCGGCTCGATCAGCTCCTGCGGCCATTTGTCAGACGGGATTCTCCGGATCGAGCGGATCGCGGCGTCGCGAACGGCGCCGCTGCCGGTCGTCACCAGCAGCGACAGCTCTTTGAACGCCTCGGCTTCATGCGCGGGCATCGAGCCGACCGCCTCAATCGCGGCAAGCTGCGTCGGCTCATCCGGCGCTTTGGAAACGAGCGGATTGACGCGGTCGAAGAATTCGCCGCGCAGCTTCGCATCCTTGACCACCGGGATTCCGGCCAGCAGTGCTGCGACGCCGCCGTCGGTGGAAGACGCCAGCTTCCATGCTTCATCAGGGTTGCCGTCGGCGACGACCAGCGCCGCGTACGCCGCCTGCTTCACCCGGTCGCTTTGCGATTCGCCGGCGAGCGTCTTGATCTTGTCGCGCTGTTTTGAGAGCGACGCGGCAGGCTGCGCCAGCAGCATGCCCGCCAACTCCCGCGGCGTGGCCTTGTCGTCGGGATCCACTTTGCCGATTGCATCGAGCAGCTCGACGGCCGGGTCGGAATGATCGATTGTCGCCAGCGCCGCAACTGCTTCATCGCGATATTTGCGATCCACTCCCTGGCGAGTGAGCATCGCGTCGTAGATGGGTCGATACTTCGGATCGCTCGATTTCCGCTCGAGCGACACGAGCTGCGCATTGCTCAGCCGCTTGAGCTGGTAAGCGACGATCGCCGGGTTCTTGTCCAGAAAAATCTGCGGCGGAGGCTCTTGGGCCTGTTGAGCCAGAGCGATCGACGGAATCTGACAAAGAAGAATGAAAATGCAGAAGCGCTTCGACATCACGAACCTCGTTCAACACCGAAGAGCGCGCGGCCGCCACTGTGACACGGGTTTTCAACCCGTACCGAGTTGTGCTCGATCACGAATTGCGTTTATCGCGGCCAAGAACCAGAGGCACGGGTTGAAAACCCGTGTCACAGGACACCGTTCCTACGTCATTTCCGCAGGACATCGCTCCCGCGTCATTTCCGATTGTACTTATCCAGCGTTCGCATGGTTTCGTCGAGGGTGTATTTGAGGCAGCCGTCCTGCGGCTTCAGCAGGCTTTCCAGTGCAACCTCCGCGGCTTGGGAGGTCTGGAAGAAGCTGCATGCGCGGACGGCTTCGAGGCGCACGCGGGGGCTGTCATCGTCGGCCTGCGCTTTGAGCGATGCCAGCGGGTCCTTTACCCGGTCGCGCCAGTAGCACAATACCCGCGTGGCCGCGGCGCGGGCGTGATAGTCCGGCGCCCGCAGCATCTGCTTCAGGAGCGGCTCGTTCACCTCGTTCATCCACTGGTACATCCAGAGCGCCTCCATCAGATTGTGTTGATACTTCGTGCTGTTCTTGTCCAATGACTCGATGTATTTCGGCAACGCCGCGATCACTGTCGTTCGATCCCGTCCGCTCAGCTCGATCTTGGCCAGCATTCGCGTGCTGTCTTCCGGCGCTTTGAGCAATTCCAGAAGCTGTTCGATTGGCGCGCCCGCGATCTGCGGCGGCTTGAGCAGCGGCCGGCCTTCGCAGGTGATCCGATAGATCCGCCCGTGCGTGTGATCGCGGTTGGGGTCGCGAAGGTGGTGCTGGAGGTGGCCGATCAGCGGGTTTTGCCAGTCCAGGAAATAGATCGCCCCGTCCGGCCCGATCGCCGCCGCCACCGGGCGGAAGTTCAAATCGTCCGACTGGATGAGCGGCGTCGTCTCGATTCCCTTAAACCCGGAACCATCCTCTTTGATCTGGTATTGCCCGATCCCCTGGAACCCGATCACATTGAGGTCCATCAAATTGCCCTGCATGTTCTCGGGGAAGTGCCGGCTGGAGATGATCGCTGTCCCAGGGCTGGGCCGGTAGTGCTGGCGGAAATAGGGCTGATAGCCCTTGTGCTTGTCGGGGTAGTCGACGTGGCCGGAGAAGCCGGCGGCGTAGTAGTTCACGTTTCCCGTGCCATCGGTGACGAAGTCCTGTCCCCAGGCGTCGAACACATGGCCGTGCGGGTTGGCAAAGCCGTAGGAGACGTAGGATTCAAATTTGTGCGTGAGCGGCTCAAAGCGATAGACGCCGCCATTGAAGCAGTAGACCGGCCCGTCGAGGGTTTCGACGTGGGTCGCTTGGAAGGTGCCTTCCTGCATGTAGAGCGCGCCGCCGGGATCGAAGACGAAGCTGTTGGCCTGATGGTGGGTATCGGCGATGCCGAGGCCCTCGACGACGCGCTCGCGATCATTGGCGTGATCGCCGCCGGTCGTGTCTTTGAGATACCACAGGTCCGGGCAGGTGGCGATGTAAACGCCATGGTCGTAGAGGGCGAATCCGGTGGGGCAGTTGAGGTGATCGGCAAAGACCGTTTCCTTCACCGCCTTCCCGTCCTCGAGGTCGAAGATCAAAACCTTGTCATTCATGTCGTCCTTGGGCCGCCAGTGCGGATAGGACGGAATGGCCAGCACCCACAGCCGGCCCTTTGTGTCGAAGAGCATCTGCACCGGGTTGGCCAGGTCGGGGTATGTTTCTTCGGACGCAACCAGCTCGACCTTCAGGTGCGGCGCAAGCTTCATGTGCTTGATCGCTTCCTGGGCGCCCAGGTACGGATACTTTCCGCCCGGCAGCGGGCCGGGGCGGTTGGTGGGAACGTCGATGAAAGCCGGCGTGTTGTCGTCGTTGACCTGGAGGTCCTTCCCCTGCGCGACGGCCCAGATCCGCTGGTCGCGGTTGGCGGCCATCACGTCCAGCACCTGCATCTCGCGCTGGAAGACTTCGCGGTTGGTCACGCCGTTATATTTCTCGTAGGACCGGCCGCCGTAGACGTTGTAGCCGTCATTGGTCTGGTAGCGGTAATAGAAGCAAAAATCCTTGTCGAGCACGGCCTGGCGAAGTTTTTCGATGCCCGTCGAATCGGTCGCATCGTCCGATTTTCCCAAGAGGCCGTCCACGATCACCTTGGCAATTTGGCGGTCTCCCTCGTCGTTCAGATGAATGCAGTCGATCGTCAGCGGCTTGGGCGCCTTGGAGTAAAGGGAAAGCGACGGCGTGAACAGGTCGACGTAAGCGACCTTGTTCTCCGCCGCAACTTGCGCCGTCGCGTCCGAGTAGAGCCTGATGTTCCGGTTGTTGGCGGAATTATCGGGCAGGTTGGGGTCGGCGATCTTCTCCTGGGCGATCGACGAGAACAGCACGACGCGCGGCGCGCTATGGCCGTTGTATGTGTTTCCGAGCACATGCTTCACGTACCCGTCGAGCTGCTTCTTGAATTGCGCGACACCCGCCGGGCCGTTGAACGATTCATTGAAACCGAAAAAGGCAAAAATGACGTCCGCCTTTTCCTGAAACAGCCAGTCATCGGGGCTGCCGAACCCTTGAACCCGCAGACGAAGATCAACCTGGTCGGCGGCTTCGCACAGGTCCCGAACGGTGAGCTGGTCCTGGGGAAAGCGGGCCTGAATGAGCGTCTCCAGCCAGCCGTCGTGCTGCATCCGCTCGCCCAGCGTGTTGCCAACGAGGCAAATGTGGTCAAGCTTCTCCAGCTTCAACGCAGATTGTGCGTGAACCAGAGACGCCCAGCCGAATAGCGCGACCACCGACATCGACAGCAAGGCGCATCGAGATTGCATGCAAGGCTCCGGAAACAGGGGGTGGGAGTGTAAGCCTGATGCCCGAAAGTACCGGCAACATGCAATGCCTGTTGAACAACAGAACCCGCCACCGCGCGATAGAACTGCTGAAAACCTGCACCCAATGAGGAAGCTCATGCCCAAGGAATCGCCG
>DATHPP010000454.1:0-8209 GCA_035483795.1 Tepidisphaeraceae bacterium
GCGACTATTTCGAGAAGCTCAACGAGGATCGCGTGAAACGACATCTGGTCAACCGCCTGGAGAAACTCGGCTACACCGTCACACTTCAGAAGAAGGAGGCCGCGTAGACGAAGCTATTTTCGGAGCAGGCACGAAGGGCACCAAGAAAACCTTGCACCAACGCAAACGGAATGACGAAACTCGAAAGACGAATGACGAATCAAATTCGAATGTTCGAATGACGGAATGACGAAACGAACGGCTCGCCTTGGAGCGGTTTCGGGCTTTGGTCATTTGTATTTCGTTGATTCGTCATTCGTCATTGGAATTTCGTCATTCCTTTCGTGCCTTCGTGGTTTAACGTGTTTTTTGGGCTTGGGGGTCCTCCCAGAACGGCGGATGCAACAGGGCCAGGGCTTCCTGGAGGGTCAGGGTGACGATGAAGCTGAGCTGGCAGAATTGCCGCGGCGCGGGGGCGAGATTTGCCGCGTGCTTGCGGTCGAACGTGGCCGAGTCAGTTTGCCACGCCTCGTCGTAGCGCCAATAGGATGAATGAACGACGTCAAAATCGCAGGCGACCGACAGCCGGTAACCGGCAAGGTAAGCGCGAAAACTGAAATCCAGGTCGTAGAGGTGGTATCCGGGAAAGCCAGTCGGGTCGAAAAGAATTCTCTGGGCGACCTCGCGGCGGCAGCACATCAGCGCGCCGTCGAGCGCCTGAATGCCGTCGATGCGGCGTTTGGGCACGCCGTACATCACGACGCGAAATTTGTCGGTGTCCGTCCGGTCGTGGACGACCTGGCCGAAAATGTGGGGCATTCCGGCGGTGACCCAGTTGCCGTTGCACAGGCGGTTGGTGCCCGCGATGCCGAGCACATCGCAATGTTCCATGTGGCCCAAAAGCCGGGTGCGGAAGTCTGGGCAATGGATGGTGATGTCGTCGTGCGAGAAGAGGATGAGCTGTCCGCGGCTGAGGGAGACGGCGCGGTTGTAGCCCTCGCAGATTCCCTTGGCGTCGGGGATGTGGATGATCTCGAAGGGGTAGCCGTCGAGCAGCCGGGCGTACATGTTGAGGGCGGCGGTGAACTTGGGCTCGTCGATGCTGCAAATGACGACGGAAATCATTATGGCTGGAGTATAAGCGATGGGCAGCGGGTCTAGCGCTGCTCGAGCGCATCCTGCACGAAAGGATTGGCGTGGCGCTCATCGGCGAGGGTGCTGGGCGAGCCATGGCCGGGCAGCAGGCGGGTGTCATCGGGCAACTGCATGACGCGACGGATGGATTCGTCGAGCGCCGCCGGATCGGAATCGGGGAGATCGGTGCGGCCGACGGCGCCCATGATGATGAGGTCGCCGCCCACCAGAACCTTTTCCTTGGGGAAATGAAACATCACGTGCCCGGGCGCATGGCCGGGCGTGTGAATTACGTCGACGTCGAGCTCACCGAGTTTCAGGCGCTGCCCGTCGGCCACGTAGGCGTCGGCGCGGCGGGGCGGGATGTCGAACGGCAGAAACATCGCCATCAAATCGGGATGCTGCAATTTGGGCTCGTCGAGCGGGTGGATCAAAACCTTTGCACCGGGAAAGGCGCTGGTGAGCTGGGCATGATCGGCGATGTGATCGAAGTGCCCGTGCGTGAGCCACAAGCCGATCACATCCCAGCCCCTTCGCCTGGCCTGCTCGATCAGCGGGCCGATGGTGTGGTCCGGGGCATCGAATAGGACGGCTTGTCTGCTCGCCTCGTCGGCGATGAGGTAGGCGTTGGTGGCGGCGACGCCGCCGGTGTTGGAGAGGATGGTCATGGCAGAATGCCCAGGTTCCTTCGCATTGCATCCAGCACCTGCATGTTGGCGATGGAATCCTCGCGCGTGATCCGGGGCGGGCACTCGCCGGCGACGCTTGCGGCAAAATCATCGGCTTCGTTGCCGTAGAGGTCGCCCTCGCAGTCGACCACGACGCGTTCCGGGGGCGGCGGGGCGGGCTGCGGTTTTCCCGCCGCGTCCATTCGCGGTGGGGCCGAACGGGCGATGAAGAAACCGGCGCCCCTTGACGGGGGCTTCCAGGGAACGGGGATCGCGATGAAGCCTTCCGAGCCGCACAGGTACGCGCTGTTGTCGGCCTGAAGCGTCATCCCGCAGGTGAAGCTGGCGCTGATGCCGTTGGGAAAAGTCATCGTTCCAACGGCAAGCTCGTCGATGCCGGATTCATGCAGATGCCCGGCAACGCTGATTCCGGAAGGTTCCTGCCGGGCGAAGAGTCGGGAGAAGTTGATGCAGTAGCAGCCGATGTCCATCAAGGCGCCGCCGGCCAGGTCGCGGCTGAATCGGATGTTGCCGTCGATCCGGCTGGTGCGGAAGCAGAAGCTGGTGCGGATGAGCTTGAGCAGGCCGATCGTGCCGGCTCGCAGGGACTCAAGGGCCGCCAGGGTCTGCGGGTGAGAGCGGTACATGAACGCCTCAACCAACACCCGGCCGGTGCTTTTTGCGACCTCGAACATCTCGCGGGCCTCGTCGGTGCTGGCCGCCAGCGGTTTCTCGCACAGCACGTGCTTGCCGGCCTTGAGGGCGGCGATCGTCCACGGGTGATGCATGGAGTTGGGAAGCGCGTTGTAGATTGCGTCAACTCCGGGAACGCGCAGCACGTCGGCGTAACTTCCCAGCGCGTGGGGAACGGCGAAAGTCCGGGCGAATTCGGCGGCGGAAGACGTCGTGCGCGACCCGACGGCGACGAGCGATCCGGTCCGGGAGGCACGGATCCCGGCGGCAAACTGGCGGGCGATGTTGCCCGTGCCCAGAATTCCCCAACCCAGTCGCTGGGACACCGCCGCACCTCCGCTCAATTCAGAATGTCGGCCGCGGGCGGGGGCTCGTTGGTGCGGAACGCCCGCGGCACCACGACCAGCACGTGCTCGATCGGCTCAGCCTTTCCCTCGCTGGTGAGGAACGTCGCTCCCAGGCTGGTGGTCAGTTGGCTCGCCTCTTTGGAGGGCGAAACGATCAGAAAAGTGTTGACGGGCACCGCCGCTTCGCACCGCATGTCGTACAGGTGCTCGCTGTGGTTCTGTTCGATCTGCGTTTCCTCGTTGTTCAGGACGCTGACGCTGTAGGTCTGGCGCAGGCCTCGGACAATCGGGCAGACCTTCACCAGGGCTTCACCGGTGTTGTGTGTCGAGGCGATGAAGGAAATTCCTAAAAGGTCATCACATTTTTCGAAGCGACGGCCCCAGTCGATGCCGCGATCGTCGATGCCGAAGATGCTCTGCTCGGGAATCGCCGCTTGCATTTCCAGTTCGAGATAGCCTTCCTTACCCGGCTCGGAGCGGAGGCGGTTCTGCCGCGAGGCGGGGTGCTTGCCGAGCAGGCCCTTGAAGTAGGGCCAGTCGTTGTCGTGACCGAGCCCGATGCGGATGCCGTTCTTGAGGAGCAGGTCGTGCGTGGCGACATCGATAGAATCTTCATCGATGCGTTTCCAGAAATCGTCGCTGTTGCTGACGGCGCCGGCGGGAAGCATGAGGTGATAGATATCGAGGACGATGACGACCTGCGGCGAGCGGCGGGCGGCGTTGCGGTCGGCCAGCGATGGCTGCGCGATGGCGCCGCCGGATGTCAGGGAAAACGACCCGTGCCCTCGCCCGGACCTGATGCCTTCGTCGTCCGTGCCGACGGCGCGGTTGCACCCCGCCAGCGCGAGGGCGACGCAGAAGGCATTGACGAGCCGAAGCATTGATGACCTTATCATGGGAGGGCGAGGCTCCGTCACGTTTAGCCGCCCCGCTTGCGGGGCGCGTCCGATGCTCTCCCTGCCGCGCCCCGCAAGCGGGGCGTCTAAACGGCAAGGCCTAACCCCGGACTTATAACCCGACGATCGTCTGCACAAGCAAATCCAGTCCCTGGTCCCACAGGCCGCGGTCCAGGTTGATCGGGGGGGCCACACGGATCACCGTCTTGGCCGTGAGGTTCACAATGATGCCTTTGGCCAAGCCCTTGTCCACCAGCTTGTCCGGGGGTTGTTTGAGTTCGATGCCGATAAAAAGGCCGCGTCCGCGAACGGAAGCGACTTTCTGGCGGATGGACGTCTCGTTTTTCAGCCGGGCGATGCCATGCTCACCCAGTTCGGCGGCATGATCGACCAGCCGCTCGCGTTCGATCACGTCGAAAATCGTTTTGGAAACGGCCATGCAGATCGGGTTGGCGCCAAGCGTGCAGCCGTGCTTTCCGGGGACGAGCAGGGCGGCGATTTCGGGTTTGGCAAACAGGATCCCGACCGGCAGTCCGCCGCCCACGGCTTTGCCCAGCGTCATGATGTCGGGCTCGACGACGGCGCCGGAAGTGTCGCGGAAATGCTGGTGGCCGAACCATCGCCCGGTGCGGCCGCAGCCGGTCCAAACCTCGTCGAAGATCAGCGTGAGGCCGTGCTTGTTGCACAGTTCCCGGACGCGAGCGGCATAACCTTCGGGATAGAGATTGATCCCGCCTTCGCCCTGGATCGGCTCCATCAGGATGCCGGCAGTTTCGTTGTCGACCGCCTTTTCGAGCGCGTCGAAATTGCCGGCTTCCACCTGAATGAAGCCCGGCACCATCGGCTCAAAGCCCTGCTTGACGGCGGGGTTGCCGGTTGCGGAGATCATTGCCAGCGAGCGGCCGTGAAAGCTGTGGCTCAGCGAGATGATTTTCCATCGGGCCGGTTGCTTCTGATTTCCCCGCAGGCGCGCGAGTTTTACCGCGGCTTCGTTGGCTTCCAGACCGCTGTGGCAGAAGAACGCCTGACCGGTGAAGGCAAACTTATTGAGCCGCTCGGCCAGCTCGATCTGGGGCTCGGTGTAGAAGGTGTTGCCGACGTGCCAGAGCTTGTTGGCCTGCGTGGTAGCGGCTTCGACCAAGGCCGGGTGGCAATGGCCCAGGATGCATCCGCCGAAACCGGCGAACAGGTCGAGGTATTTGCGGCCGTCCGTGTCCCAGACCCACGGCCCCTGGCCACGCTCCATGACAATGGGCTGTCGGGCGTAGTTGCCGATCAGCGCGCGTTTGCCGCGCTCCAGGATTTGTGCCGTCCGCGACATGGGTTCCTTTCCGTGGCCGGAAAGATTACCACAAAGTTTGGCGGCGGCGAGGGCCAAGGGAATGAATTGCATCGAAAGTCCTACGCTGAACGAATCTGAACAAAACCGAACGTTTTTCGCGTTTTTTATCGAAAAAACGTTCGGTTTCGTTCAAAACGTTCAGTGGCAGTGGGCTGAATTGGCGGGATGAATCCCTCTCTTCCCGGGTCACGGGAAGCGCCGAATTCGCGCCGAAGCCTTATCATGCTGGACATGTCTCGACCGGGCGGAGCCTTGCTTGCGAGCCTCTTCGCTGTCGTCTTCATGGTTACACGCTGCGACGCCGCGGAGGCTTCCGGTTCGACGGTTGAATGCCATCACGGTGTGGTTGTAAGCGTCTCCAAGCCGGCATCGGAGGTCGGGCGGTCGATCCTCGAATCCGGCGGCAATGCGGTGGACGCGGCGGCGGCGACGGCGTTTGCACTGGCGGTCACCTGGCCCGAGGCGGGGAACATTGGCGGCGGGGGGTTCATGCTGATCAAGCCGCATGACGGCGATCCGGTTTTCGTGGATTACCGCGAGACCGCACCGGGGGCGGCCAGGGCCGATATGTACGTGACCGGCAAGCGCGACAGCTACACGATGGTCGGCACGCCGGGCACGGTGCGCGGGTTGGCGCTGGCCCATGCAAAGTTCGGGCGTTTGGCTTGGCCGAAACTTCTGGCGCCGGCGATCAAGCTTGCTGACGAGGGTTTTCAGATTGACGCCGCTCTGGCTCGCTCCCTCAATGCCGGGTTGAGGAATTCGAGAGCGTTTCCGGAGTTCGGTCGGGTGCTGGGCAAGACAGATTCGAGCGCCTGGCGCGCCGGCGATCGATTGGTTCAAAAGGACCTGGCGCGCACGCTCCGGCTGATTGCAGATCGCGGTCCCGACGGCTTCTACACCAGCGACGTGGCGGATCGACTGGTCGAATCCCTCCGATCCGGCGGCGGGATTATCAGCAAGGACGATCTGGCAAAATATGAGGCCAAGCTTCGCAGGCCGATCCATGGCACGTTTCGCGGGTATGACATTTATTCCGCGCCGCCGCCCAGTTCGGGGGGCGTGGCCCTGGTGGAGATGCTCAACATCCTGGAGAACTTCGACGTCCGCGGCTACGGCCGTTGGGACCCGCGCACGCTCCACCTCATGATCGAATCGATGCGGCGGGCGTATTGCGATCGAGCCCGGTTCCTGGGCGACCCGGACTTTGTCTCGGTCCCGGATGAGTTGACGAGCAGGCAATACGCCAGACGCCTGGGAAGTGAAATCCATCCAGCCCGCGCCACGGCCAGCGCCGCCCTCGCCAAAACGCAGGGCATCACGCTCGCCGTCGAGGGAAATCAGACTACGCACTTCAGCATCATCGACGACCAGGGCATGGCGGTATCGAATACGTATACGCTCGAGCAAAGCTTCGGCGGCAAGATCATGGTCAACGGGTGCGGCTTTCTGCTGAACAACGAGATGGGCGATTTCAACCCCAAGCCGGGCGTCACGGATTCCAAGGGCACGATCGGCACGCCACCGAACCAGATCGCGCCGGGAAAGCGGATGCTAAGTTCCATGACGCCGACGATCGTTCTCAAAGATGGCAAGGTCGTGCTGATCGAAGGCAGCCCCGGCGGCCGGACGATCATCAACACCGTCTGCTGCGTGACGCTCAACGTCCTGGAGTTTGGCATGCCGCTTCGCGAGGCGGTTGACGCCCCGCGCATGCAGCACGCCTGGTTTCCCGACGAACTGACTGTCGAGCCGGCGTTGTTGAAGGAGCACGCTGAGGCGTTGCGAGAGCTGCGGGCCATGGGGCATGCAATCAGCGATAGACCCGAGCGACAGGGGGATGCAAATTGCATCTGGGTCGATTCCGAGAAACGTGAGTACCTCGGCGTCGCCGATCAGAGGATCGGCGGCTGGGCTGCCGGATACTGACGTCCGGGGCGGCGTCAGGTTTTGATTTGGCGTGCGACCAATGCGAACAGGATGAACACATCAGCAACCGAGCCACCGACGAGCGCCTCGCCGGCCCTGCGCTGGCTGGAGGACCATGGCGATGCGCTGTATGCTTACGCACTACAGCGGGTGCGCAACCCCGATGCCGCCGAGGACCTGGTTCAGGAGACTTTGCTGGCGGGGCTTGCCGGGCTGGAACGGTTTGGGGGCCAGTCGGCCGAGCGCACGTGGCTGATGGGCATTTTGAAGCACAAGCTGATCGATCATCTTCGCAAATCGATCCGGCAGCGACCGCTCAGCGAGCTCGATGTCGATGTCACCAGCGAATTCTTCACGGAACACGGTCACTGGAAAGTCTCCGGGCCCGCATGGGAAGGCCGGCCAGAATCGGCCATCGAGAACCAGGAATTCCGCCAGGCGCTGGACCGGTGTCTGGCGAAGCTACCGGCCCGGCTGGCGCAGCTCTTCTGGCTCCGCGAGGCCGAAGACGTCGGCACCGAGCAGCTTTGTCAGGAACTGGGTATCACCCCGACCAACGTCTGGACCATGCTCCATCGCGCACGTCTTGGATTGCGGCGATGCTTGAACGAAAACTGGTTTGAAAGCGGTGACAAGTGAGCGTCCTCTCCACCCTCAAGGCCCTCAACTGCACCTGCAAGGACGCGGCGTGCCTCATCTCCCAACAAGACCAGCGGAAGCTCACCCGTGCCCAGCGTATCGGGCTCCGGCTTCACCTGATCCTTTGCCGGGCGTGCCGAAAGTATCTGGCCAGCGTGAGATTCCTCAAACAGGCGATGCGGCGCTGCGGGGAATCGGAGGCCTTATCGGCGCCGGATGGCCTGCCCAGCGCCGCCAAGGATCGCATCCGCCAGCGCCTCGCCGGGCAATGATCCCCGCCTCGGCCTGCAAACCCCGCCGGCTGACGCGGCAAGCGCCTTGTAGCCTCCGACGTCTCGAATGTCTCGAAATGTCCCGGAATGTCCCGCTTTTCGAGCAAAATGGGACATTCCCAGACCGCCGCCAGCGCCATGACTCGGCGAGAATTCACGAAAGCGCCTCGAAGCACGCTTCACCGGCGTGGCACGACTTTGGCACAAAAAATCACTGCCAAATGTGCCAAATGTCGCACTTGTCCCACCCTCAAAAAGTGCGACATTCCGCTAATCCCGTTCGGCCCGGCGGTCGCTTGCCTGAGTAGAT
>DATHPP010000455.1:0-18417 GCA_035483795.1 Tepidisphaeraceae bacterium
CCGACCCCGACCCCGACCCCGACGCCAACTCCGACTCCCACTCCAACGCCCACCCCCACGCCGACGCCCACGACGCTGGCAGAGCAGGTGGTCGAGGACCGCGTCACGCTGAAGGGTGCGATCGCCCAGCGGCTTGCCAGGTTTAAATCCGTCAGGAGCAAGCTGCTGGCGGACCTCAAGTCGTATGTGACGGCGCTGCACGCCATGCGGCTTGCCGAACAAAAAGCCACGCACTCGCATGAATCGGTCGACCCGGCGCTCATGGAAACCGTTACTACGGCGGCAAGCACCGTGACCGCGGATCACTCGATGTTGTCGACGCTTCAGAAGACCGATTTTACCGGAATTGCCGCCGACCGGACCCGGCTGGCCCGGGACATCGCGGCCCTGAACGCCTCGAAGCGTCACAAATAAAAATTGACAAAAGCCGCGGGCAATACCGGGCCGATTTATCCGTTGTTAAAATCGATGCGCAACGTTTCCGTATATCCTCGTTCGACGTCCTCGAATGCCGCGGATTCGTACTTTGGCCGCGGATTGGATATGGCCCAGGAATGGACCGAGCTTCCGCCGCTTCCTGAGATCGGAAGGTCCGAGTCGTATTATGCGGACCAGGTCAAACGGGCGGATTCCCTTGGAAATCAGCATGCCCGCGAGGGCTACAAGGTGGGGCAATACATCACGCTGGGCCTGAACCGCCGCCTCGACTGGGAAAAGAAGCTCCGCTACTTCAACCACGCCCTGCGCTCGCACTGCGTTCCCCCCAACCTCACCAACGACAAGGTCTGGCTGTTTTACGCGCAGCTTGCCGACTTGGTCCGCCAGCACGCGGGGGCCGAGGCGCTGCGGCTGGCGAGCCTGGAGGACGATTACTACGTCGGGCAGCTCAAGGCCGGCGTCCCCCGCCCGCAGATCATGGCCCAGGCCCAAATCTTCTTCCGAAAGGTCCTGGGCGAGGGCGATAAAAAGCCCGAACACCTCAACCAGGAAGACTACGAACAGCTCAAAATCCTTCGGAACCAATGGATTTGAGCCACTTCTTGGCAGCTCCAAACACAGAGTTGTTCGCGCTGTGAGACTTGGTTTTCCCACACCAATGCCGTTTCGTGTCTTTCTTCCCCCTCGTCCACGGCTTAGAAAGCCGTGCCACGAAAAGCCCGGACTCCTCGCCGCGATCTTGATGCGTCCTTGACGCCGATCCTGCCCCTTTTGACACCCAATTGGCGCGATCCGAGCCAATGATTCCTTGTGTCGCCTGCTGGCGATCAACGGAGTTCAACCCATGCAAGGCTCGCGGATTCTGGTTGCGGTTCATGAACCGTCGGTGCGTGGAAGCCTCAAGGCGTCGCTGCAACTGGCCGGTTGCCTGGTGGCCGAAGCGGTAAATGGGAAGGAGGCGCTGGGCATCCTTCGCGAGGAGCCGCCGCAACTGCTTCTGCTGGACCTGGAAATCCCGGCGGTCGGCAGCATCGCGCTTCTGGCGGAAGTGCGGCTCGGCAGGCGCCCGCGGCCGCGCGTCGTGACGCTGGCCCGATTGGATGGGGTCCCAACGGCCATCGAGTCGATCCGGCTGGGGGCGAGCGATTTTCTGCTCAAGCCAGTTGTATCCGACCAGGCCATCTCCAGCGTCTGCTCGGTCCTGGACGATTCTCCGCCACGGGACTATCTGACCGACGCCAGGCTTGGGCGCATTCGCGCCGCTCTGCTCGCCGGAGAGTTCTGCGATGTCGAGGCCGAGCTGGGATTGCCCGCGCGGAACACGCAGGCTGGGCTGCTCAACCTCGCCGGGATCGTACAGGAATCGCACGGGCGGATCGGCAGCGCGCGGGACTTTTATTTGCGCGCGGTGTGCGCCGACGAGCGCTACCAGCCGGCCTGGGACAACCTCAATCGCCTTTCGGAACTGGGGCGTTACGACGACCGGGTCTCCGCCGCTCTCGACGCAAGCGGCCATCTGGCGGCAACTCCAATGCACGCTTGATGCAATCCTGACGGACCGGCGGCCCCGTTTGACACCGTTTTGAGACCAACGTGCGTATTGAATTGTCGAGGATGAGGAAACATTGACGCGGAGTTTGAAATGATTGTTATCGATGAAATCTTCAGCCGGTTCTTCACAGTGAGCCCAGCAGGCATTGGCGCGGGTAATTCGAGTGGGCTATCGGGGCGGCGCCCGGCCGAGGCCGCGCCCGGCGCTCCAGCCACCGCCATGCCCGATCGCGGTCGGATCGGCAGCTTGCTGGGCGGCCTGTTCGGCGGCGCAAAACCTGTGGCGCCGGCCTCTGAGCCGATGGCCTGGGATGAATGCGCCGCGGTCGCCCGGTTGATTTGCGCGCTGATCCGCGGCGGACACTACGAGGATGCACGGGCCATGCTGAAGCCATGTCTGGAGCGATGCCCCGATCATGCCCCGTTTCTGAATCTGGCGGGGGCGGTATGTGAAGCGGAATCGGACTGGCGAATGGCCCGGAGGTACTACGGCCGGGCGGTCGCCGCGGATCGGCGCTCGGCTGATGCGCAACAGAACCTGCGGCGGATCTTCGAGCTGTTCACCTACGGCGCCAGCCGCGAACCCATCGCACTCGGCGACGAAAGCGCCGACGGCCGAATCCCCGTCCTGCACGAGTTCCCCATCGATGCCGAGGCAGCGCGATAATGAGCTTACGAGGCGGCGCGCTCACCGGAGTCGGGATCTTCCAGCAGCAGCGGCAGCTGGTGATCCTGCTCGCGAAGCACGCGGCAGAAACGGGCGCCGATGGCCAAGACGCCCTCGCCGACCGGCTGCCAGTAGGCCACCACGCAGAGGATTGCCAGCGGCCGTCCGGAAGCTTCCGGCAGCAGCAGGGCGAATTGCTCCCCCAGCGGCAGCGGACGCTCGTAGAGAAACCCGAAACCGCCGCGCGAGAGATCGCGCAGCGACACCTCGAGATTTTCGGACGCAAACCGCTCGGAAAAGGGCATGAGCGTCGCTTGGAGTTCTGAGGGGCGTCTGGGGCTGCGACGCCGGTCGTCCTGCTCCGGCGGCGCCGGCTGCGACTCGGTGGATTCGACCAGTTGTGCGAACAATTCCGAGGTCAGCAGCATCGTTCCCTTCTGATGTGGCCGCTCTCCATATCGGAAAGCCGCTCGGGACAATTCATCCTCGTGGGCATGCCGCCATCCATGCCCGCATGCCAACGGAGCTAAGCAGGTGAATCTGTGCCGAAAGGGCCGGTCGGGTAGGATTAAGCAAACGTTATCTGGGTCGAAACGGACGTTTCTTGTTTTCACGCAGTGCTGGGCAGGGGTTAGAATATACGGCCATGAAAATCCTGGTCATTGAAGACGAAAGAAAATCGGCGCTGAACCTGGAGAAGGGGCTCCAGGAAAGCGGTTACGAGGTCGACGTCGCCGAGCAGGGCAACGACGGCCTGAGGATGGCCCGGGAGAGCGATTACGACCTGATCATTCTCGACGTGATGCTGCCGCAACGGGACGGCTGGTCGATCATTTCCGAGCTTCGCCGCGAGGGCAAGATGACGCCCGTCCTGTTCCTTACCGCGCGGGACACCGTCGAGGACCGCGTCAAAGGGCTGGAGCTGGGCGCTGACGACTATCTGGTCAAGCCGTTCGCATTTTCCGAGCTGCTGGCGCGGGTGAAATCGGTGCTTCGGCGAAATCCGCAGCGGCAGCCCGAGCTGGTCAAGATCGGCGACCTGGAGCTGGATCTGTTCAAGCAGCGCGCGATTCGGTCGGGCAAGAAACTGGATCTCACACCGAAGGAATTCTCGCTGCTCTCGCTGCTGGCAAGACGCACGGGCGAGGTGCTGTCGCGCAACACGATCGCCGAGCAGGTCTGGGACATGACCTTCGACACGGACACCAATGTGGTCGACGTTCACGTTCGGCGTCTGCGCTCGAAACTGGATGATCCCTTCGACCGGAAGCTGATCCACACGGTGCGCGGGGTCGGGTATGTCCTTAACGACTAACGTCCGGCAGCAGTCGCCGACCGTCGGCAGGTCGTGGTCGATCGCACTCCGTCTGACGGCGTTCTATCTGGGATCTTCGTTTGTCATCCTGCTGCTGGCGACGGTCTCGCTGTATCAGATTCTCCAGGCCAATCTCCGTCGCGCCCAGGACCAGTTTCTCATCGAGAAGGTGCGGGTGATGCGCGAATTGTTGCGCGACCGGCCCAACGAGATGTGGCAGTTGAAGGAGGAGGTGGAGCAGACGTGGGCGCCGCGGCAATATGCGCGGGTTTTTGGACGTGTGCTCGATTCGCACGGGAAGGTGCTGGCCGAATCCCCGGGGATGGACTTGCGGCTGGGGAGCGGGGAGTTTCCTTCGCCGTCGCCGCTGGGCGTCGAGCCCAGGGAAGGTGTTTCCCTGCGATCCGGTGCGGGGATGCCGGTTCGGGCGACGGCGGCGCTGGCCGTCGTGGGGGGCAGGCCGGACGATCCGGTCACCATCCAGGTGGCCCTGGACACGCAGTTGGCGACGGAGCTGCTGCTGGTCTACCGCCGCACGCTCTGGCTGGTGCTGGGACTGGGACTGGCCGGTTGCGCCATCACCGGCTACTGGCTGGCGCGCGCCGGCTTGAGGCCGGTGCGGCAGATCGCGCAGACGGCACAGCGGATTCGCTCCAGCAACCTCAACCAGCGAATCGAGATTTCGCGCCTGCCGGCGGAGCTGTCGACGCTGGCGGCAAACTTCAACGCGATGCTCGAACGCCTCCAGGATTCGTTCGACCGCCTTTCCCGCTTCTCCGCCGACATCGCCCACGAGCTGCGCACGCCCGTCAACAACGTACGCATCGAAATCGAGGTGGCGCTGGGCAAGTCGCGCTCGATATCGGAATATCAGGAGACGCTGGGGTCGTGCCTGGAAGAGTGCCTGCGCCTCAGCCGCATCATCGACAGCATGCTGTTCATCGCCCGCTCCGAGGACCCCAGAACGCAGATTCAGCGCGAGGCGGTGGACATTGGCGTGGAGTTGGAACGGGTTCGCGAGTTCTACGAAGCGCCGGCGGGCGACGCGGGCGTGGAACTGCGCGTGTCATGTCCGGCGGGAATCACGGCGCCGGTGGATCGAATGCTGTTTCAGCGCGCCGTCGGGAACCTGGTCGCCAATGCGGTCCGCTATACACCGCGTGGCGGGCACGTGGACCTCAACGCCCGTCGGGAAAACGGTGTGCTTCAAGTGCAGGTGGCCGACACCGGCACCGGGATCGCCGCGGCGGATTTGCCCAAAATCTTCGACCGCTTCTATCGCGCCGACCTTGCCCGCTCCACCGGCGCCGGCAATGCCGGGCTCGGTCTGGCGATCGTCAAAAGCATCTTGTCGCTGCACGGCGGAACCGTCGTGGTGAACAGTTGGCCAGGCCGCGGCACCGTCATGAACCTCCAGTTTCCCGTCGACGCCGGTCACCACTAGACGCCCCGGTGCAGCGCCAAAGTGGCACGCAAAAAAAAACCTTTGAGAAATTCCTGCCGTCGCCAATCGAGTTTGAGCGGGATTTTGGCCCCTTGGCCGTCGCGACAGGGTGACGCGCCGCCGGAGAGCGAGTGTCGCTCTGGAGGCCATGCCCCGCGCCCGCCGATGTGAAACTCTGTGCCGTGAACCGGCTGTCGTCTGTTGAGTTGCCGGCGAAACTCGACGGCACGCTTTTACAGGCCGAAATCAGGAGGGCCTTATATGTCGAATCACACAAGTACAGCGAAAACGGGCGTCGACCTCTTCATGGACGAGCAGATCTTCGAGGAGGACGTGCGCGCGGTAATGCTCATGCTCCGCCCGCACCGCAACCACCGGCTGCTGGGCTGGCATGAGTACCGGACCGGCGGCGCGCAATTCCGGGCCACGATCTCCTGGGACCCGGCGCTCGACAAAAATCCTTCCGACGAGGGATTGGTGGTCCCGCAGATGGCCGATGTATTGGAGGCGATCCTCGTCGGCTCGGCACGATCGCAGGACGAGCTGTCGGCGGATGAGGAGTTCGCAACCTACAAGCGCGTCGTCCGCGAGCTGTATCGCCGGCTCAACGAGCTGGAGTCGCGGTATCACTGAGGGATGTTTGCGGAAATGAAAGGCGGAGCAAAAAAATCCTCGCGACGGTCTACTGCCGCCCGCTCGATGCTCTCGCGGCTCAAAGCAGGGCTGGACGTGCGCCGCGCGAAGGTGCGAGGCGTGCGGGCCAGGCTCCGCGATGAGACGTACGTCAACCTGCTCAAGCTCGACGTCGCGGCGCAGCGACTTGCGGATGACCTGACATCCGATCCGTGATGCTCGCAAGCCGCCCCGGATTCTCGCGGCGCCATCCACTCAGGAACAGACGAGGGGTTTTGAGGCGTTTCTTGTGCAAAGCCCTCACTCCGCGCCGAGCAATTTGTCGAGCGTGGCGGGAAGTTCGTCAGCGGTGATATCGGCCCTGAGAATGCCGTTGCGGTCCAGAACCAAGAGCCGCGGCAGCGAACTTGTCCCGGTGGCGTCGAGCCACAAATCACGGAGGCGCTGATCGGTAGGGGCGACGACGTTTGCCCACGGCAGGCTCTGCTGACTGATCGCACGTCTCGCGGTCTCAACCGCGTAATCATAATTGATCCCAACAATCTCAAATCCTTCGGCCTTCTTGTTTGAATATAACTCGCGCAGCTTGGGAAGTTCCGCCATGCAGGGACCGCACCAGGTCGCCCAGAAATCCAGCAGAATCACTTTCCCCTTGAAGCTACGCGAATCGACCGCTCGCCCGTTAATGTCGTCCAAATCGAAATCGAGTTTCTCTCCCAGGCGGGGGAACGGGAGCGGCTTGATTCCTTCCGCTTGAAGCTTTCTCAAGGCCGCGGGCCCGACCGTATCGCGAGACCCATCCTTCGTGAGCTTCTCCACGCCGAAAAACTTGATTTGCTCGCGCGGGATTCGTGAAAGGTCCAGCAGGTAGGCGCGCAGTGCGACGCCATCGGTGGAGCCGCCGCCGGGATCCCGTGCGAAATCAAAACGCACTCGTGCGGCGTCAAACGCCACCGGCCGAAATTCCACAAGACCTGCATCCGCCTTGTAGGCAATCGTGAAAAGGAGCTTGCCGCCCTTCACCTCATCCAGCCGCATCGCCAAACCGTTCACGTTCGCCGAATGCCACATGGCTCCGCTCGAGCGAGGTTCGATCTGCCAGACCCAGCCATTCTCATTCCCGAAGGCCGGCGAAGGGTTTTGCGCAACGCCGGTCTGGCATATCGCAAGCAACCCGGTGAAGGCCGGTATCCATAGTCGACTCATTTGAAAAACCTCGCTCGATGTGAAATTTCGATCCTTTGGCGGTCCGATCGACAGTAAGGCGAAGGCCACGCTTGACGTAGGGTTCTGGACATATTTATTGCAAAGTGTGACCAGTCGTTTTCGCGGGCCATCGCTTCAGAATTGCGTAACGCAATATCTAGATATAACAAAATATAGTGCTCCGTTTTGGCGGGTCGAGAAGAATTACGGCACCCCTTTTTTGCTGGTTTTGGCGGGTTTTTTTGGCGGGTTGATGGGGTGGGTACGGGTTGGGGCGCAGGTCAAAAATGGACAATGCAGTTTCTCAGTCGTTTGGAGGGGATTCTCCGGTCGCTCTGCCAGAGTGGCTCATCAGGCCGGGACGGCCTGGGGCTCGCCGAAAAGGGCGTCGATGAAGCGCTGCGGGTCGAAGGTTTCGATGTCCTGGGGGGTTTCACCCAGGCCGATGAACTTGACGGGGATGTTGAGCTGTTCTTTGATGGCCATGACGACGCCGCCCTTGGCGGTGCCGTCGAGCTTGGCCAGGATGATGCCGGTAATGCCGATGGCGGCGGAGAAATGCCTGGCCTGGTTGATGCCGTTCTGCCCGGTGGTGGCATCCAGAACCAGCAGCGATTCGTGCGGCGCGCCTTCGATGCGCTTGGCGACGACGTCGCGGATTTTGGTCAGCTCGCGCATCAGGTGCTCCTGAGTGTGCAGCCGGCCGGCGGTGTCGACGATGAGAACGTCGATGCCGCGGCTTTTGGCGGCTTCACAGGCGTCATAGGCGACCGCCGCGGGATCGGAGCCCATCTTGTGCTTGACGATCTCGACGCCCAGCCGCTGCGCCCAGATCGTGAGCTGGTCGACCGCGGCGGCCCGGAACGTGTCGCTCGCCGCAACCATCACCTTCTTACCCATCTGGTTCTTGAGCAGCCATGCGAGCTTGGCGATGCTGGTGGTCTTTCCGGCGCCGTTGATTCCCGCGACGAGGATGACGGTCGGGCCTGCCGGGGCGAAACGCAGCTCGCGGTCGGCGGCCGGCCAGTTCACCGCCATCTGCTCGCGGATGACCCGCTCGGCGTCACTGGCGTTCTTGATTTTTCCCAGCCGCCAGCGCTCACGCACTTCGCCGATGATCCGCCCGACGTTGTTCACCCCCATGTCGGCCTGAAGAAATTTCTCCTCCAGCTCGCAGAGGAACTCGTCATCGATCTGACGGCCGGGAACAAACAGCGTCCGGACGTCGGTAAACATCACCTCCCGCGTCTTCCGCAGCGCGCCCTTGAGCTTGTCGAAGGTCTTGGAGAAGAAAGCCATGAAAATACGATTGCTGATTGCGGATTGCGGATTGCTGATTTAGAGAAGCCGGTACGTTCAATCAGCAATTCGCAATCAGCAATCAGCAATCCCTTCTGTCAGTGCTCGTTTTTCCCTCAGCACAGCGTCGAGCACCCCGTTGATGAACGCCGGGCTCTGCTCGGTGGAGAACTTTTTGGCCAGCTCGATGGCCTCGTCGATGACGACCTTGGGGGGCGTATCGGCGTTATCCAGCTCCCAGACGGCCAGACGGATGAGATTGCGATCGACGGCCGGCTGGCGCCGCGGGGGCCACTGCGGGGCCACGCGCTCGATCCGCTGGTCGATCGTCTCGCGGTGGTCCCACGCGCCCCCCGCCATCTCCAGCGCCGCTTGCCGGATGGTGGGGTCGTCGGTTCCTTCCTCGACGATCCGCCGTGCCTGATCGACCTCGCGCTGGCCGTTCGTGTCCCACAGAAACAGCGCCTGCATTGCCAGCTCTCGCGTCTTCCGCTTGTTCAACATCCGCGGGCAGTATAGGAAACGGGCTGGTGATTTGCGATTTTCGATTTGCAATTTGCGATTGCGAAGAACCGCTCCGTTCCTTCAATCGCAAATTGCAAATTGTAATTCTCATAGCTCATCGTATTTCAGGTTCTTCCCCCGGGACTTCTCAACCGGGTACTTCTTCGCGTCCTTGGCCAGCTTCTCGAGCAGCGACTGCCCGAGCTGGACTTGAAAATCGGCGGCGAGCAGGAGCAGGGAGTGAAACACGTCGGCCAGCTCGTCAGACACCTGCTCGTGCTTGCGCGCCAGGGTCTGGGTTAATTGCTCTCCGTTCTTCCATTGCATCAGGCCCAGCAATTCCGCCGACTCGACGCACAGGGAAATCGCCAGTTCCTTGGGCGTGTGGAACTGTGCCCATTGGCGATCGTCGCGATGTCTGAGGACGAGCTGGGTGAGAGAATTCAAGTCATCGGGATTCATGCACAGATGGTATGGCGGTGCCGCGCATAGGAAAGGCCGCCGCAAAAAGCGCGGACGCCGTCAGAACAGCGACGGCGTCCGAAGACGACTTGAACAAAACGGCAGTTACTTGCTGGGCTGCGTCGTAGCGCCTTGGTTCAGCAGGCCGCTGGCGGCGCCCTGAGCCTTGGAAGCGGCATCCTGCGCCTTGTTGGCGGCGTCCTGGGAGGACTGCGCCGCCTTGTTGGCGGCATCCTGCGCGTTGTTCGACATGTCCTTGCCGGCCTTCTGGGCGTCGGCGCCGGCCTGCTTGGCGGAGTCACCCGCCTGCTTGGCGGCATCTCCGGCCTGCTTGCTGGCGTCGGCCGCCGGCTGCGCCGTGTTCGGGGTGCTGCTCGTGTTCGAGCTGTCTGTGCCCTTGTCGCAACCGACCAACACGACCGTGCCCAACATCATCGAACCGGCCAGAATGAGCTTGAGAGACTTCATGTTACCTCCGCGGAAATAGAGACCAACACCCGATCGACACGCGTCGACCGGGTGCAACCCGCATCCTATGCCCACGGCCAGACTTCCACAATTACTGAATTGCGTCTCTTGCAATTCGCTTGTCCCAGGCCAGAATGATTATCTGCCTTCGCCCCGGGTGGACTGGCCCAAAGACAGCGACCCATAAACGTCGGCAAGATGGTTTGGCAACAGAAATTGTGAATCGGCCGATGGAGCGGCCGATAGACCGGATGGTTCGGGACGGCACGTAACGCCGTTCCACATTTCGGGCTCAGGAGACGCCGGCTGTAGCGCCGGCTCAGCTCCGAACCCAAGGATGGGCTGCGATGGATTCCTTCCTGATCCGGGGCGGTAATCGTCTCAAAGGCAAAATCGACATCAGCGGCAGCAAGAACAGCGCGCTGCCGATCATGGCGGCGTGCCTGCTGGCCGAAGGCAAGTCAACCCTCAAGGGCGTCCCCCGGCTCAGCGACATCGATTCGATGTGCAAGCTGATCGGGGAGCTGGGATGCCACGTCTACCGTCACGAGCCGGCCGAGACCGCCGAAGCCCGCAACGGCCACGGTCAGCCGCCCATGCCCGCCCTCAACGGCCCGCTCGACATCGAAGTCACCGACGAAAAAATGTCCGAGGCCCGCTACGACATCGTCAAAACCATGCGGGCCAGCATCTGCGTTCTCGGACCGCTTCTGGCCAAACGCCAGAGAGCCATCGTGTCGATCCCCGGCGGGTGCGCGATCGGGGACCGGCCGGTCGATCTCCACGTCCGCGGCTTGCAGAAGCTCGGCGCCGAATTCCGGACCGAGAACGGCAACATCGTGGGCGAAGTCCGCGGGCGGCTCAAAGGCTGCCGCATGTATCTCGGCGGCGCGCAGGGGCCGACGGTGCTGGGAACGATCAACGTCATGTGCGCCGCCGCTCTGGCCGAGGGCGAAACGGTGCTGGTCGGCGCCGCCTGCGAGCCGGAAGTGACCGATTGCGCCGAGCTGCTCATCAAGATGGGCGCCAATATTAAAGGCTATGGCACGCCGGAGATCCGCATCGAAGGCGTTGAAACCCTTCGCGGCGCCGAGCACCGGATCATTCCCGACCGCATCGAGTGCGGCACGTTCATGATCGCCGCGGCCATCACCAATGGCGAACTGGAACTGCGGAACTGCAACCTCGACCACCTGATCGCCGTCGTCGATCGTCTGGAAGACGTGGGCGTCAAGATCGAGCGGCAAAACGGGACGATCTTCGTCAGCTCATCCCGGCGGATCAACACCGTCGAAATGACCACGCAGCCCTATCCCGGTTTCCCCACCGACCTCCAGGCCCAGCTTATGGCCCTCTTGTGCCTGGGCGACGGGATGAGCGTGATTACCGAGCGGATCTTCCCCGACCGTTTCCTGCACGTCGGCGAATTGAACCGCATGGGCGGCCGCATCCGCAAGGAAGGCCCGACCGCCATCATCCAGGGCGTCAATGAGTTGCAGGGCGCCAGCGTCATGGCCAGCGACTTGCGCGCCTCGGCGGCGCTGGTTCTGGCCGGCCTGGTCGCCCGCGGCGAAACCCGCATCGACCGCGTCTATCACATCGATCGCGGGTACGAAAAGATCGAGCAAAAGCTCGCCGCGGTCGGCGCCCAGATCGATCGCGCCAGGGAAAAGTAGCACGTGACACGGGTTTTTAACCGGTTTTTAACCCGTGGACGACGGAGTCGTTCAACCAGCGAAAGTCTTGGTGTGGGAAAGCCAACTTTCCTTGCCACACGCCGCCGTCGCTGTCGTTCATTTCTTGCAGTCTAAACGCATCACGATATTGTAATCGCGGGCCACCGCCTGGGTCGTCTATGTTCGGGCGCGTCGGGTGGGAAACTCTTTCGGAGCGAAAGTATGCGATATGCGATTCGTGGCGTTCTGCTGGCCAGTTTGCTCGTGGTCGCTGCCGGCTGTGATCACGGACCCAGCGGCAAGTACACCGCGCAAGGCGGGGTGGCGTCGGTTGAATTCAAATCGGGCAAAGCGACCCTGTCCGACCTGAGCGGACAGACCGAAACAGATGACTACACCGTCGAGGGCAACACCATCACGGTCAAGAGCAAGAGCGGCGATATGAAACTCACGATCATGCAGGACGGGTCGCTCGAGGGGGTTCTCGGAACCTTCAAGAAGGCAGCGAGTTGAAGCTGATCTCGTCGACTGGGACCGTTCCCCCTCTGAACAGCACGTGAAACGTGAAGACGTGAGACGTGATGCTGGCGCTTAAACGCGGCACATCACGTTCACGTTTTACGTTTCACCGGCATCATCCCCGGCTGAGCTTCTCCAGGTGTAAACCTCCACCAAATTGACGCCTCCCGGGCCTCCGGTATGATTTCATGGGGAATTCTTCGTTTCGGAGCGGGAGTCGAGTCCTTGCATGCAGCCCGGCGGATCACCGACACAGAGCGGCGTCTCGGGAACCGGCACGGGCCGTCACGGGGGCAAGCGCGAGCAATTCACCCTCGAAGAGCTTGCCGTCGTCCTGTCCCACTTCGACATCGGCGTCATTGACTCCCTGGCCGAGTACCCGCGCGGCTCGCGCAAGGCGCCCAAGCTTCTGATCGTCAGCGAGCAGGGGAAGTTTCTCCTCAAACGCCGCGCCCGCGGAAAAGACGATCCGTACAAAGTCGCGTTCAGCCACGCCATTCAGCTTTACCTGGCCTCGAAGCAGTTTCCCCTCCCGCACCTGATCGGAACGCGGAAGGACAACAACTCGATGCTCCAGTGGCGAAATTCGGTGTATGAGCTGTTCGAGTACATTCCCGGGCAGGGATATCCGCAGACCCTGGAGGCGACCTTCGACAGCGGTAGGGTGCTGGCGTTGTATCACAAGCTGCTGCACGACTTTCACACCGAGTGGCAGCCCGCCGCCGGCAGCTATCACGGCGCGCCGTCGGTCGAGCAGGGGATGAAGCTCATTCCCCGGACGCTTCAGTCCAACGACGCCAGCATTAGCGAGCTGCTGCATTTCCTCGCCGAAAGCTACCGGGCCGCGGCGACCAAGGTCGAGCAGGAAGGGCTGGAGAAATGGCCCAAGCAGATCGTTCACGCCGACTGGCACCCGGGCAACATGCTCTTCCGCGACAACCGCGTGGTTGCGGTGATCGATTACGACTCGTCGCGGCAGCTTGCCCGGGTGATCGACGTGGCCAACGGAGCGCTTCAGTTTTCCATCATCGGCGGCGACGAGGACGTCGCCAAGTGGCCGGAATATCTCGACGAGACGCGCTACAGACGGTTTCTCCGCGGCTATGATGAAGTGATGCTTCTCAGCGAAGCGGAGATCCGGGCGATGCCGTGGCTGATGATCGAGGCCTTGATCGCCGAGGCGGTCTTTCCCATCGCGGCGACCGGAAATTTTGGCAGATTGCAGGGACTCTCGTTCTTGCAGATGGTGCAGCGGAAGGTTTACTGGATGCAGCGTTCTTCCGAGAAGATGGTCGAAATCGCACAGGGATGAGATGTTGTCGACGTTCCGCAGAGTCCGGGTGACCGGGAGCAGGTTTCCCAACGAACCGCGATCGCCAGATACTTGGCGCTCCGGGCCTTTGCCCCCTCTCCCTCCGGGAGACGAACATGTGGCACAGCCGCCCTCGGCTGCGCGTCGCAGCAAACGGAAACTCTTCGACCTTCGGTCGAACACAGCCGAGGGCGGCTGTGCCACATACTCCTCTCACCGAGGGAGAGAGGGGAGACTCCCGAGGCCGCGTTGCCCAAGAATCGTGGCTTCATCTTTAGTCTGCGTGATGCTCACCATGCTCGGCACGGCGTCGTTCTGCGATGCCGGACATCCCACATCGCGGCCGGCGGCGGAGCTTTTTGCCGAGCTGGGAAGCACCGATCCGGGCGTCCGCGAATCGGCGCGGAGCGGCCTGATGCGCCTCAAGCGCGACGACCTGCCCGCCCTCCGCGACGCCATCACAAACGCCCGCCCGCTGCGCCCGTCGCAGGCGCTGATGCTGCGGGACATCGTGCAGGAGATTTACCTCGCTTCCGAGCCATACGAGCGCATGCCGCTCGAAGGATTCATGGGCGTCATCATGGGCGGGTCGTCCAATGGGGAGGCTGATCTGGTCCCGGACAACGAACCGCCGGGGCTGAGCTCGATCGGCGTGATCGTTGCCGAGCGCATCCCCGGGTTCTGCGCCGCGCGAAAGCTGCTGGACGGGGATGTGGTCCTGGGCCTTGCCTCGCCGCCCAAGGCGTTCAGGAATACCGACGATCTGAAAAACACCATCGGGCTGTTGCGGCCGGGAACGACCGTTCGCGTCATGGTCCTCCGAAGGGGCCAGGTGATCGAGGTGGACCTCACGCTGGACGCCCACCCGGTGGCGACCACGATCGACGCGATCGACATCCTGCGGACCCGCAGACAGAAGAAATTTGAAGGCTACTGGAAGGACAATTTCGAACCGCTGCTGCGGCCGGTCATCGGATGAACAAAGAATCCCACGATGCCCAACATGACGCTTCAGCAGGCCTTCGACCTGGCCCTCCGGCATCAGCACGAAGGACGACTGCGCGAGGCGGAGCAGTTGTACCGGCAGATTCTGCTCTACGCCCCCGACCATGCGGAATCCCTGCATCTGCTGGGCGTGGTGGCGGCAGAGAGCGGCCGGCCCGAGGAGGCGGTGGCGCTGATCCGCCGGGCGGCCCAGATCAGTCCCAGCGCGCAATATCTGTCCAACCTCGGCGTCATCCTCGGCAACCAGCGCAAGTTCGACGAGGCGATGGCAGCGCACCGCCAGGCGCTGGCGATCGACCCTGACTACATCGACGCCCGCGCGAACCTGGCCAGCACCCTCACCGATGCTGGACGCGCCGGCGAGGCGCTGGACGAATATAAGCAGGTTTTGTCCCTGCGATCCGACTGGCCCGAGGCGCACAATGGCCTGGCCAACGCGCTACTGGCCGCGGGCAGGCTCGACGAGGCGATCGACGCCTACCGCCGGGCGCTCGCGCTGCGGCCCGAGTACCCCGAGGCCCTGAGCAATCTCAGCAATGCGCTGCGCCTCAAGGGCGACATCGCCGGCGCCGTGGCGGCGGCGCGGAAAGCCATCGCGCTGCGGCCCAATTATGCCGCGGCCTACAACAACCTCGGCACGGCGCTTCACCTGACCGGCTCGGCCGACGAGGCGATTGCCTCCTACCGCCAGGCCGTCGCCCTCGACCCCAACGCCGTGCTCTCCCTCTACAATCTCGGCGGAGCACTTCAGGATTGTGGGCGGCTCGAAGAAGCCATCGGCTTCTACACCAAGGCGCTGGCGCTCAGGGAAGATTTTGCCGAAATCCATGGGAACCTGGGCAACGCCCTCAAGGACATGGGCCGTATCGACGATGCGCTGGCGTCCTACCGCCGCGCCCTGTCGCTCAAGAGCGAGACCAAGGCGGCGCACAATTTGCTGTTCGGCATTCACTTTCACCCCGACTGGGGCCCGCGGGAAATCCTCGAGGAGCACTTGCGTTGGGCCCGCGTGTATGCAGAACCCCTGGCCCAAACCATCGTCCCGCACGAGAATCCCGGCGCGCCGGGACTCGCCCGCCGGCTGCGCGTCGGCTTTGTTTCCCCGGATTTCACGGTGCATCCGGTGGGGCGTTTTTTGCTCCCGCTGCTGGAAAACCTGGACCGCCAGGCGATCGAGGTGTTCTGCTATTCCGACGTCCGCCGGCCCGATGAGATGACCGAACGCCTCCAGGCCCAGGCTGATGTATGGCGCAGCATTCTTTTTGTGCCCGATGAGGAGGCGGCCGCCCGGATTCGCGCCGACCGGATCGACATCCTGGTCGACCTGGTCATGCATGCCGATGGTTCGCGGCTGCTGTTGTTTGCCCGCAAGCCCGCCCCCGTGCAGGCCACGTACCTGGCCTACTGTAGCACCACCGGATTGTCGACGATGGACTACCGTCTGAGCGATCCGTTTCTCGATCCAATCGGAGTTGACGAATCGATTTATTCGGAGAAGACGGTGCGGCTGCCGCACACGTACTGGTGCTACCCGCCGCCGGACGGCACGCCCGAGGTAGGCCCGCTGCCGGCGGAGTCCAGCGGCCGGATCACCTTCGGCTGCCTGAACAACTTCGCCAAGGTGTCCGAGCCGGCCCTGAAGACCTGGTGCAAGCTGCTGAGGAGTGTCCCCGGTTCGCGTCTGCTCGTGTTCTCGCGCGAGGGGCCGCACCGGCAGCGTGCCCTCGAGCTGGTGGCGCGGGAGGGGATCGAGCCGGGGCGGTTCCAGTTCGTTGGCGCCGTGCCGACCCCGCAATATTTCGAGCGATATCAGCAGATCGACATCGCGCTGGACCCGTTTCCGTTCGGCGGGGGCACGACGACCTGCGACGCGCTGTGGATGGGCGTGCCGGTCGTGAGCCTCGCCGGCCGCACGGCGGTCTCGCGCGCGGGATCGAGCATTCTCTCCAACGTCGGCCTGCCCGACCTGGTCGCACACGACACGGAGGAGTACCTGCGGATCGCGCGTGAGCTGGCCACGGAATTACCGCGCCTCTCGGAGCTGCGTTCGAGCCTGCGGCCGCGGATGCGGGCCTCGCCCCTGATGGACGCCCCAGCCTTCGCCCGCGGCTTCGAGGCCGCCTGCCGGCAAATGTGGCGCGAGTATTGCGCCAGCGCCGCTGTCTCCTCACCGCCGGGCGGGGAGGCCTCATGGAAACGATGACTTTGCAGCAGGCGCTTGTCCGTGCCGCCGGCCATGACCGAGCGGGCGAATTGGCAGACGCCCAGTCGCTTACCGGCAGGCCGCGGCCGCAACTTGACCGACCACCGCGGGACCTTGGAATCTGGTTCTTCACCAGCCGCTTCAAGTCCCACGGGTCGATGCTCAGGCGTGCCTTGTGACGGACACCCCCCGTGTCGGGTCGGGCTCTTGGGTCTTGTCGATGATGAAGCGTGGGTTCTCGGTCACAGCCGGGTCGTGGTAAAGTATCAGGAATGGCGTCACTAAGAACTCGACGAGATGGCACAGTGGACCTACTTGGGGGAGTCGGCAAAGAACTACACCATCCATCAGCCCGCGTGATGAAGGAACTGGCGGCTCTGGGCGCGGCGGTGAGGCGAGTCAAGACGGTCAATGAGATGGGAAGACTTGACCGTCGGATTAAGCGGTATCTCGATTCGAGTGCGCGACTTCGCGCAGCAACGAACCGCCACCTCAAAAAGGAAACACTCGCGTTACTCCAGAAGGAATTTCCCGCGCTGATGCGAGTTGTCGCCGAATACAAAAAGCATAAATCTGACACTGATTCAAATTAAGACACTACCGAACGGCGGCAAGAACGGGTGGGCGCGACCTACTATCTGAAGGGTGATGTAACAAAGCGCAGGCCCATGAGAATCCGAAATCTCAGCTCCTTGTCCGTTCCGAGCGCGTTGTGGCATGAACTTGCCGCTGTCATGAGGCTCGGCGACAAACTTCCCGGTGCCATCGCGGACGACCTCGGGATGTATGGGAGCTGCCAAACACTCTCTGTCACGGTGCGGCCGCGCCGGGCTGTTCCGGCAAACAGGGTTATCAAGACCGGAAGCTATACGTATGGGCGAATTAGCCTCTTTCCCTGCCGCCATTGCACGTCAGGGTCGATGACGCAGGTTGTCCTCCACGAACTCTTCCACGCATGGCTGCATCAATACCACGACGACTTCTACACCTGCCATCCGCACTGCGATCTGGCCGAGCGTTTCGCCAATGCAGGGTTCGCCGCGCTAGGTGGCGCGCTTCGAAGTCCCGAACTTTGCGGCTCGTACCGGCTTGCCATTAGCAATGCAATGAGGAGCCTGCCGTTGTTCCGATCCGTTGCCAATACCTTACTTCGACTTTGATCCTGTAGAATGAATGCATAATGCGTCCCCGATTGCTTGCCTGCTCCTCTGCTTGGCAATCGTGGGGTTGTGGGTCCGGAGCCACCGTGCGGAACAATTGGTCTGGGGAATGTTGTTTCATCCGCAGTCGCTCACGGTCGATTTGGTCTGCATCGATTCAAGTCGCGGCGTGGTACGCCTGTGGTTCGGTATTCGATCCCGCATTGGGGGGCCGTGCTTATATTCAGCGTCTGCCGATGTACATGATGCCTATCGCTCTGTACCGCAGACGGCGCCAATTTCGAGCAAAGACGAATTGCTGCCTCGACTGCGGTTACCACCTCACCGGCAACACCAGCGGCATCTGCCCGGAATGCGGCACGCCGGTCCCGCCAGATATCTCTCCTTTGTCTCCGCCATCCGCCGGCACGCCGTAAGAACTTGCAACCGTCCGACGACAAATCTTTCGGCTCGAACAAGGCGCGGCATGCTGCGATGGCCATGCACCATTGCGTCAGTTCTCTCACTTCTGCTATCTCCGGCGTCGGTAGCTCTGTGGGTGCGGAGCCGCAGCCG